>NC_023137.1:15000-315000 GCF_000511385.1 Phaeobacter gallaeciensis DSM 26640 | reverse complement strand
GCGAGGCCATAAGCCTGCGCCGTGGCCAGAAGCACGGTGCCGTAGCGAGTGTATTGGTTGATTTTCTTGCGGCCCTGCTCGCCCTCTTTTTTGAGCTGTTCGAGCGCCGGGACCATCGAGGTCAGCAGCTGCACAATGATCGACGCCGAAATATAGGGCATGATGCCGAGTGCAAAGATGCCCATACGGCCAAGCGCACCGCCGGTGAACATGGACACCATGCCCCCGATGCCCTGCCCTGCCGAGGTCATGAACTGGCGCAGTGCATCCGCATCAATCCCCGGAACGGGAATATAGGTGCCCAGGCGATAGACAATCAAAAGCCCGAGCGTAAACAGGATGCGGTTGCGCAGATCCGTGGCTTTGCCAAGAGCGGCCCAGCTGGTGTTCGCCGCCATTTGTTCTGCTGCTGATACCATAAAAAAGGTCTCTTCTTGCGAAAACGCCGCCCAGGGCCGTTTTCCGGCTCGGGCGGCGTTAATGGAAAACTGAAGACTATGTAAGCGGCATCGGCGCCGCTCACAAGCTGTTACTCAGCTGCGGCAGTGTTTGCCACGGTCAGGGCGCCACCAGCCTTTGCGACTGCGTCAACGGCGGCCTTGGAGGCACCAGTCACAGCGATGGTTGCTTTGGCGGTGAAGTCACCCTTTGCCAGAACGCGGATACCGTCCAGCTTACGACGTACCAGACCCGAAGAGATCAGGGTATCTTCGGTGATGGAACCGGCGTCCAGCTTGCCTTCGTCGATGAATTTCTGGATCAGGCCCAGGTTCACAACGGCGTATGCCTTACGGTTCGGCTTGTTGAAGCCGCGCTTGGGCAGGCGTTGGTAGAGGGGCATCTGGCCGCCTTCGTAGCCATTGATCGAAACACCCGAACGGGATTTCTGACCTTTGATACCACGGCCACCCATTTTACCTTTGCCGGAACCCGGACCACGGGCAACGCGCATACGTTTTTTGGCGGCGCCTGGATTGTCGCGCAGTTCATTGAGTTTCATATCGCTTCTCCTTTGCCGGAAGTGCCCCCGAAGCGGATTAGGGCAGACACGGCGTTTCTTGGTTTTCTGATTCTGTGGCCCGCAGGACCACCGGGGGCGTATAGACCCGATGCGGGGCGGGATCAAGGGCACAGTGCGCCTGCCAACTGAACCACGAGCGCCGCGCAGCCGGATTCGCTGCCAAGGCCCCTGCCCTGCCAGTTCTTGACCCGTTGCCGATCCGGGTATCCGCGATGTGGTCCGTTGCGTCTGTGGTCGACCGATAAAGGGTGGCGGTGCCGCCGGGGGATTTGGGACGGGATCTTTCCCGTGCGTGGATAATATTATCGTGCTCCCCGGCTGCCACGCCGGGGCCCTGGTCATCGGCGCCGGGGGTGTCAGGCCCGGCGGGTGATCGCGATCCTGCACAGCATGACAAAAGCGCGTGAACGGATCATGGAGCGCGCGGCCGGAGGGTTGGCAACGGGCCAACCCCTTACATCGCGCCCCCTGAAACCAAAAAACGCCCCCGCAAAGCGGAGGCGCGTCCAGTCCGGCCCCTGAGGGAGGAGAAAGAGCCGATCTGACACTTGGGCAACCAAGGGGCGGCGGCATTGCTGCGATCAACCCCAAGGTGGCAAAGCTCAGTGGCCGTAAGCCTGAACATGGGCGATCTGCGGGATATCGCAGCGACGCACGCCGATATCGGCCAGATCGCGGTTAGACAGGCTGTCCAGCTCCGCATAGGTGCGTTTGTATTCGGCGCGACGCGCCCAGCTGTCCTTGATCTCTTCTGCCACGCCACGCAGGCGCGCGATGAAGGTAAAGCCAGTGTCGGTGGTGTTGATGACATGTGCCATAGTGGTAGTCCTTATACTCTGGCCGGACGAATTTCCGGCTGTTCTCAGTTGTGTCTGTTTCAGTGACACCCGAGAGATAGGGGTAAATGTTTGCGCAAACAACTGATGGCTCGGTCTGCCCGCTATGCACGCCAAGCATAGGAGATGACTCAAACGTTAATCCGCTTCGCGCGGCGCAGACCCACCAGCGTCAACCCATAGATACAGGCCACCACAACCACCAGGACAGCAACTTGGCGCGGTTCGATCCGGTCGCCCAGCAACGGCACCGAGAGCGCAAGCGTCAGAGCAGGCCAAGGCGTGGTAATCGAGCTGGCCAGTGATACATCGATATGGCGCACCGCATAGAACCAGACGATCAGCTCCAGGAAATAGACCAACCCCATCAGCACCGCCATCGGCTGCATCAGCGCAGCAAATCCGAGCATCGCCCCGGAGGGCAGAACCAGCACCAACACGGCGCCCAGAAAGACCGAGGAAATCGCCACCCGGATCAAAGTCACCTGAATTGGGGTGATGGGTGTGCTGCTGAGTTCTTCTTTAATTAGGACATGGGCGATGCTCCACAAAAACGGCACTCCAAGCGCCAGCAGGAACCACGGCGACAGGCCAGACATGCGCAGGGTGCCGTCGGTGCCCAGATAGTAAAGCGCGGTCAGCAGCAGCGCAGTCAGGGTCAATTCGGCAGGGGTCTTTCGCCGCTTCAGAAACAAGCTCTCCCAGAGGATCGCAAAGAGTGGGTAGGCCTGAATGGCGATCGCGGCGTTGGCTGCCCCTGCCTGTTCCACGCCGATCACATAAAGATAAGTCGACAGGCCGAAGAGGCTGCCGGTGAACATGGCCACCCCGCCCATGCGGCGGCGTTGTCTTGACGACAGGCGCATTGCGAAAATCCCGCGGGTGCGACTTCTGTATTCAACAGCAAAGCATGGCAGAGCGAAGATCAGTTGCCAGACTGACAGAGCAAAGGCAAAGGGCAACGCGCCCATCACTGCCGGGCGCAGATTGGAGATAATCGGCATAATGCCCAACAGCGCCAAGCTAACAAGCGACAGGGCGATACCAGTGCCAACGGAGGGGGAAACACGACTCATCTGGAGACCTCTTCAAATTGCATTGACCAAAGCGAAGATCGACCCCAATATTGCACCAATGCAATTAAAACATTGATCTGATGGCAATTTGGCTCCCAAACCTCAACGGACGCAGTGGTCCG
Source organism: Phaeobacter gallaeciensis DSM 26640 (assembly GCF_000511385.1). Classification (NCBI taxonomy): domain Bacteria; kingdom Pseudomonadati; phylum Pseudomonadota; class Alphaproteobacteria; order Rhodobacterales; family Roseobacteraceae; genus Phaeobacter; species Phaeobacter gallaeciensis. Next base: position 311,945 of record NC_023137.1, on the reverse strand, counting down.
AAATACCTGCAAATCGTCGAAGCGATGGCAGAGGATATCGCGACCGGGCGGCTGGCCCCCGGCGCGCAGTTGCCGCCCCATCGGGAGCTGGCCTATCAGATTGGCGTGTCCGCAAATACCACCAGTCGCGCCTATGCCGAGGCGGTGACGCGGGCGTTGCTGCGGGGAGAGGTCGGGCGCGGCAGCTTCGTGCGGTCGCCCGAACCAATGGCCCCCCAAGACGGAGCCGCCAACAGTCTGCGCCGAAATGCTCAGGGGCCGATTGACCTGTCGCGCAACCTGCCGCTGGCGGGGTTTTCCCAACCGCATATCCGCCAAGCGCTGCAGGCCCTGTCTGAGGGCAGTGATCTGTCACCACTGCTCGACTACCAGTCGGATGCCGATCTCGACCGACATACCGAGGCTTGGCAACGCTGGCTGGCCTATTGTGGCGTCGGCGCCACCGGAGCTGAGGTGATGACAACGGTTGGCGGTCAGCATGCGCTGTTCTGCGCGCTAGCGGGCGTATTGAAAACAGGTGACCTTCTGCTGACAGAGGCGCTTACCTATATGCCGGTTCAGGCGATAGCAGAACGTCTGGGGGTGGCCACTGCAGCGGTAACGATGGATTCACAAGGGGTTCAGCCTGAGGCGTTTGCCACCCTCTGCAGGCATGCCAAGCCCCGAGCGTTCTATCTGACGCCCACCTTGCAGGCACCGACAACCGTCACCCTAGATGGTGAACGTCGCGCTGAGATCGCCGAGATCGCAGCGCGCCATGATGTGATCCTCATCGAAGATGACGTCTTCGCACCACTGAAACCTGACCGCCCTGCCCCGCTGGCCACGCATGCGCCAGATCATACGATCTACGTAACCAGCCTGTCGAAATCCGTCGCCCCAGGCCTGCGGGTCGGCATCCTGAAGGCGCCGCAACGGCTGATGCCTGCGCTGCGCCATTCGGCCAACTTCAGCCTATGGATGGCACCGCCGCTAACGGCGGAAATCGGCGCGCGGCTGATCCTTGATGGCACCGCTGAGATTTTGGCGGAGCAGCAGCGGCGCGCTGCGCGACATCGCCAGACGTTGGCCCGGTCGATCCTATCGCCGCCCGGTGCCGCACCCATGTTCTATCAGGCCGATCCGCAGGGGTTGCATCTGTGGTTGCCCCTGCCCGCGGATCTACGCGCTGATGTGTTTCGTACCCAATGCGCCCAATCCGAGGTACTGATCAGCGAGGGACGCAGCTTTGCAATCACCCCAAAGGACGCGCCGGAAGCGGTACGGCTTTGCCTCAGCCACGAAGTTTGCGAAGGCCGACTAATGATTGGGCTTCAGCGCATCGCACATCTTTTACGCGAGTCACGTAAATCCCACGCGCTTCAGATCTAAACTGACGCCCCATGTAATCTCAGGGCGTTACCACACAGAACGGCTGCTAAAGTCGGCCATATGTCCGCTCCAACGACGTTTTCCTTCACCCTAGGGATGCGACAGCTAACCTCTGGAACGGCCAACTATCCTTTGGTGTGATTGCTGCAATTTAAGGCAAATGGCAAATTAAGAACACGGACAACATCAGCATCAAGGATCACTTATATGGCCCTCTTCAGCACTCTCATCGGCGCAAGCGTAACCGTCACCGCAGTCACAAGCGGCTATATCGGTCTCTCTACCACCGTTGTGGCAGGTCTCGTGCTCTACCCGATGATCGCAGAAGTGGCGACACGCCTGTTGCAGGCCACCATCGACCGCCAGGACGCGGCTGAAGCCAGCCCCGATCTGCCCTACTACGACGCGCGCACCTATTTCGGCTGATTCCAAATCGCCGCGGGCCGCCCAATACATTTGCCATCGTGGATCTGGCGATCATCGCTGATGTTGATAACCGAAGATCCATATGACCCGCCTCTCTCTCTCGGGTAGGTCAATTGGCAAAACCCTATCCAAGATCTAGTTGAACAACAAAAAAAGCGCCCCGTTTCGGGGCGCTTTCTTTTGTTTGGCTCATACGAGAGAACGCTTAGTCGCGCTCTTCGATGATCTCAACCAGATGCGGGATCTTGTTGACCATACCGCGTACGGAAGGGGTGTCTTCCAGTTCGCGGGTCTTGTGCATCTTGTTCAGACCCAGGCCAACGAGCGTTGCGCGCTGGTCTGCGGGGCGGCGGATCGGGGAACCGATCTGCTTAACGACGATGGTTTTTGCCATGTGTCCGTCTCCTTACGCTTCTGCTTCAGCAGCAGGTGCTTCATCCCGCTTGGGCAGGATGTCGGCGACTTTCTTGCCACGACGCTGAGCAACCGAACGAGGCGACTGCTCTTTTTTCAGACCGTCCATAGTGGCGCGGATCATGTTGTAGGGGTTCTGCGAACCGATCGACTTCGAAACAACGTCTTTGACGCCGAGCATTTCGAAGACAGCACGCATCGGACCACCTGCGATGATACCGGTACCTTCAGGGGCGGTACGCATGACAACTTTGCCTGCGCCGTGACGGCCGTGCATGTCGTGATGCAGGGTGCGGCCTTCTTTCAGCTGCACACGGATCATCTGACGCTTGGCCTGCTCGGTGGCTTTACGAATGGCCTCGGGGACCTCTTTCGCTTTACCTTTACCGAAGCCGACGCGGCCTTTCTGATCGCCAACAACCACAAGAGCGGCGAAGCCGAAGCGCTTACCACCTTTTACGGTTTTCGACACCCGGTTGATCGCGACCAGACGGTCTGCAAATTCCGGGGTTTCTTCTTCGCGGCGGCCACGGCCACGGCGATTTTCACGTTCTGCCATGAGGCAATCCTTTTATTCTGGCGACAAGCGCCTGACTTATACTCAATCCAGGTGGGCAAGGGCCGGATCGGCCCACCCCCGGATCATCGGGATGGCGCGAACGCCATCCACCTTGACTTAGGGTGCGCCCCGCGGCCTCGGATAACCGAGAGCACGGGGCGCAGATCCTTAGATCTTCAGGCCGCCTTCACGCGCAGCGTCGGCCAGAGCCTTCACCTTGCCGTGAAACAGGAAGCCGCCACGATCGAAATAGGCCTCGGAGACGCCTGCCGCCTTGGCGCGCTCGGCGATAACCGAACCCACTTTGGTAGCTGCTTCGACGTTGTTCTTGCCAACGAGACCCAGGTCTTTTTCCAGGGTCGATGCCGAAGCGAGGGTCACACCACGTACGTCGTCGATCAGCTGAACAGAGATGTTCTTGTTCGAACGGTGCACGGACAGGCGCGGACGGCCTGCGTTGACCTTGCGAAGCTTGTTCCGGACGCGCAGCCGGCGCTTCAGAAACAGGGTGCGTTTGCTGTTTGCCATTTTGCTGGTCCTTACTTCTTCTTGCCTTCCTTGCGGAAGATAAACTCGCCTTTGTAGCGAATGCCTTTGCCTTTGTAGGGCTCGGGACGACGCCAGTCGCGGATTTTGGCCGCAACTTCGCCAACGAGTTGTTGATCATTACCTTCGACTACGATTTCGGTCTGCTTCGGAGCGGTAATAGTGATACCTTCCGGGGCAGTGAAATCAACGTCGTGGCTGTAGCCCAGGTTCAGCTTCAGGGTGTTGCCCTGCATCTGAGCCCGGTAACCCACACCCTGGATCTCCAGCTCTTTTTTGAAACCAGAGGTCACGCCTGCAACCAGGTTTGCGACCATCGTGCGGGACATGCCCCACTGCTGGCGCGCGCGCTTGGATTTGCCGCGGGGGTCCACTTTGACGACATTGTCGTCAACAGTCAGGGTGACGTCGTCGGTCGCGGTGAAGCTACGGGCGCCTTTCGGGCCTTTGACTTCGATGGTCTGGCCGGACACAGAAGCGGTTACGCCGCTGGGAAGTTCGACCGGTTTTTTACCAATACGGGACATCGTGGGGCCTCCTTAGAAGACGGTGCAGAGCACTTCGCCGCCAACGTTGGCTGCGCGTGCGCTTGCGTCCGACATCACACCCTTGGGGGTGGAGACAATCGACACACCCAGGCCCTGACGGACCGACGGGATGTCATTGACGCCCATGTAAACGCGACGACCGGGTTTGGAGACCCGCTTCAGTTCACGAATGACAGGTTCGCCGTCGAAGTATTTCAGGCTGATTTCCAGAGCCGGGTGGCCCTTTGCATCAGTCGCAGACTCATAACCGCGGATGTAACCCTCTTGCTTGAGCACATCCAGAACCCATGCACGCAGCTTGGAAGCCGGTGTCATGACAGTGGATTTGCCGCGCATTTGCGAGTTACGGATACGGGTGAGCATATCGCCGATAGGATCGTTCATATCAGTCTCTCCCTTACCAGCTCGATTTCACCATGCCGGGGATCTGGCCATTCGAGCCCAGTTCCCGCAGAGCGATACGGCTGATCTTCAGCTTACGATAGTAAGCGTGAGGACGGCCGGTCAGCTGGCAGCGATTGTGCAGACGGGTTGCCGACGAGTTACGCGGCAGTTTCGCCAGATCGAGGCGCGCTTTGAAACGCTCTTCCATCGGACGAGATTCGTCATTTGCGATTTCTTTCAGCTCGGCACGCTTTGCGGCGTATTTTGCCACCAGGCGCTCGCGCTTCTTCTCGCGTTCGATCATGCTTTTCTTAGCCATGTCTCTTCCTTCCCGCGCTTAGCTGTTGAAGGGCATGTTGAATGCTTTCAACAGCGCCTTTGCTTCCGCGTCGGTGTTCGCGGTGGTGGCAATCACGATGTCCATACCCCAGGGTTCGTCGATCTTGTCGAAGTCGATCTCGGGGAAGACCATGTGCTCTTTCAGACCCATGGCGTAGTTGCCACGGCCGTCAAAAGACGTGCCCGAAACGCCGCGGAAGTCGCGGATACGGGGCATGGCGATGGTGGTCAGACGGTCAAGGAATTCATACATCCGGTCGCCGCGCAGAGTCACCTTTGCGCCCATCGGCATGCCTTCGCGAACGCGGAAGCCGGCGATGGAGTTCTTTGCCACTGTGGTCAGAGCTTTCTGGCCCGCGATTGCGGTCAGGTCAGCCTGAGCAGACTTGGCTTTCTTGCTGTCTTTCACGGCAGCACGGCCGCAGCCGATGTTCAGAACGATCTTGTCCAGCTTGGGGATCATCATCTCGTTCTTGTAGCCGAACTCTTCTTTCAGGGCGCCACGGATGGTGTCCTTGTAGAGAGTTTTCAGACGCGGGGTGTAGGTTGCGTTATCAAGCATCGATCACGTCCCCCGTGGTTTTAGCGAAGCGCACTTTCTTGTCGCCTTCCATGCGGAAGCCAACGCGGGTTGCTTTGCCATTTGCGTCCAGCAGAGCCAGGTTCGACAGCTGGATCGGCAGTGCCTTAGGCAGACGGCCACCCTGGTCGGACTGGGTCTGACGGGTGTGGCGGATTGCCATGTTCACGCCGTCAACGATGGCTTTGCCAGCTTTGGGGTCAACGGAGGCGATGGTGCCTTCTTTGCCCTTGTCCTTGCCGGCCAGCACGACGACCTTGTCGCCTTTGCGGAGTTTAGCAGCCATGATTACAGCACCTCCGGAGCGAGCGAGATGATCTTCATGAAGTTTTTCGCGCGCAGCTCACGAACAACCGGGCCAAAGATACGGGTACCTACCGGCTCGTTGTTGTTGTTCAGGATGACAGCTGCATTGCGGTCAAAACGGATTGCGGTGCCGTCTTCACGACGGACCTCTTTGGCGGTGCGTACGACGACGGCCTTGCGGACGTCCCCTTTTTTCACGCGGCCGCGCGGGATGGCTTCCTTGACCGAGACGACGATGATGTCGCCTACGGATGCGTATTTACGCTTGGAACCACCCAGAACCTTGATGCACTGAACTCGGCGAGCGCCGGAGTTGTCAGCAACATCCAGGTTTGTTTGCATCTGGATCATGTGGTTTCTCCCGACCTTTGGGGCGCCGATGCGTGGCGTGATCCCCCAGGGTTTCGACTAACTGTTAAGTCTAGTCGCCAGGAGTCTCGGATGAGACTCTTAGGCTTCCAGAACTTCCCAGCGTTTCGTTTTCGATTTCGGCGCGCACTCAATGATGCGTACGGAATCGCCGACCTTGAAAGCGTTCTGTTCATCGTGAGCCCGGTATTTCTTGGACTTACGGATGGTTTTCTTCAGAACCGGATGCGTAAAGCGACGCTCTACGGATACGGTGACGGTCTGTGCGTTTGCGTCGGAGGTCACGACGCCAGACAGGATACGTTTGGGCATTCGAGTAGCTCCTTATTCAGCCGCTGCTGCGGCTTTTTCGTTCAGGATGGTCTTGACGCGTGCAGCATTGCGGCGAGCCGCCTTGATGCCTGCGGTCGATTCCAGCTGACCGGTTGCCTGCTGAAAACGCAGGTTGAAGCTCTCTTTTTTCAGGGATGCGAGGGTATCGCGGAGTTCATCCACGGTTTTCTCGCGCAGATCATTGGCGTTCATCGCCTTTGTTCCTTGTCCAAAGCACCAGAAGGCCCCGAGGGTCACCTTGTTACCTGGTGGGTTATGTCACACCGCGCCAAAAGACGCGGCAAAAAGAATCACCAGCCCCGGATCCAGAGAAATCAAGGGTCAGGCGATGGGTCCACTTACAGGAGGTAGGCAGTCGGGGCAAGGGCGAAGTTACGACACCGTTTTAACCCGGTCGCGGCGCCTAACGCAGTGCGCGAACCCGCGTTAAGATCGTATCAAATTGCCACCCGTTTTGCAGCCGCGCGAGCCACAGACGCTTCCTCATTGCAAAGATCATAACTGCGCGCCGTCTCACCTTAACTCGCTGAATATCCTGAATGCGGATCTGATCGACAATGCCCTGCTTTTCGACAATCAACACGCGCCGCGTGGTTATGATGTAGGTGACCGAGCGAAAGGACCTATGGATAAACAGCCAAATCACCAGCGCCACTGGTGCGCAAAGCACGATGACGATTATCTCGTTCAGCGTTGGCGCTATGCGGGCGTGAGTGGCGTGAACCGCCTGCTCGCCCTCCAACAGTTCGATTGCCGGGTGATCGTACATGCTGCGTACCTAGTGTCGACACACCTTGGGGTGCATCCGCTGAAAACAGCCACTTTAATAAACTGGAGGCGCGTTAAGATGCCCAATCAGCAGAGAAATGAACGCCCCCACATGCACCACCATAATCGCCTTGTCTTTCCACATCGCGCCAACGGCAAACCACAGAAAAATACCGGCGAAGAAGAAGTAAACATTCCACGGGGTCATATTAAGACCGGTCATTCCATAGCCAACCAGCTGAATAGCGGTTGCAACCCATTTAACGATATCAACGGTCTTCACGTCTGATCACTCCCAACGGTAATTAAAGCTCACGGAGACGCGCTCGTCTTCGGCCATGTTCATCGGCACCTCGTGGCGAATGAAGCTTTCCCAGAGCAGCACATCACCAACACGAGGTTTCTGGTAGACGAAGCTCTTCAGCTCCTGCCGGCAATCTTTGGTGCGCGGCGGATGCGCCATCATCATGGCGTGGCGCGGATCTTCCAGCTTCAGCGCGGAAGCGCCATCCGGCATGGAGACATAGGTGGTACCCGAAATCACCGAATGGGGGTGGATGTGGCTGGCATGAGTGCCGCCTTCGGGCAGGATGTTGATCCAGAGATCCTCCAGCACCAATGCGCGACCGTCGAGATCGAGTTCCAGATCCTTGGCAAAGGCCGCAACATGAAGGTCCAGAGACTTCACCAGATCGGCAAAAATCGGGAATCGCCAGGGCAGATCCGTCAATGAGGCATAGGAGGTGTAGCCGGGATAGCCGTTCTCCTCGCACCAGTCCTGGCCTGCGTCGTCGTCTTGCGCGATCACGAAGCAGGAGTTTTCAAGTTCACCCGCGTCAACCTTGGGTCCGTGTTCGGACAGGGCAGCGCGGTAAAGACGGGTTACGAAGAGGGAATCTATCTGTGCCATAGCGCAGTCATAGCCTAGCCAGGGGAGACTGGCGAGAGGCTCTGTGCGCTACGCCCCTTGCCCATTTTCGACTATCAGAGCCGCCCACCATTCAGCATAAGAAAACCCCCACCGATTGCTCGGCGGGGGTCTTTTGTTTCTCATCGGATGCGCAACCGCGCCGCCGATTACCAGTCTTCGCGAACCACGACGCGGGTCTTGACCGGCAGCTTCATCGCGGCCAGGCGCAGGGCCTCACGTGCGATGTCGTCATTGACGCCGTCGATCTCGAACATCACGCGACCGGGCTTCACTTTGCAAGCCCAGTAATCCACGGAGCCTTTACCTTTACCCATACGAACTTCGACGGGCTTGGAGGTCACCGGGGTGTCCGGGAAGATACGGATCCAGACACGACCCTGACGCTTCATGTGGCGGGTCATGGCACGACGAGCAGCCTCAATCTGACGCGCGGTGACGCGCTCAGGAGTGGTTGCCTTCAGGCCATAGGTGCCGAAGTTCAGGTCCGAACCGCCTTTTGCCAGACCGGAGATCCGGCCTTTGTGCATTTTGCGGAATTTAGTACGCTTTGGTTGAAGCATGTCATCTCCTCCTTAGCGACGACCGCCTGCACCGCGAGGTGCCGGACCGTCCTGGAGTTCCTGTGCTTTACGATCACGCGCCTGAGGATCGTGTTCCATGATCTCGCCTTTGAAGATCCAGACTTTGATCCCGATGATCCCGTAAGGGGTCATGGCTTCGGAGTGAGCGTAATCGATGTCGGCGCGCAGCGTGTGCAGAGGCACACGACCCTCACGGTACCATTCGGTCCGTGCGATTTCAGCGCCGCCCAGACGCCCAGCAACGTTCACCCGGATACCCAGGGCGCCCATACGCATGGCGTTCTGTACGGCACGCTTCATCGCGCGACGGAAGGACACACGACGTTCCAGCTGCTGAGCGATGGACTCGCCAACCAGCTGTGCGTCGAGCTCGGGCTTGCGGACTTCAACGATGTTGAGGTGCAGTTCCGAGTCTGTCATCGAGGCGAGCTTCTTGCGCAGCACTTCGATGTCAGCACCTTTTTTACCGATGATCACGCCCGGACGCGCGGTGTGAATGGTCACACGGCACTTCTTGTGGGGGCGTTCGATGATCACACGGGCGATGCCTGCCTGCTTGCACTCTTCCTTGATGAAATCACGGATGCGCAGGTCTTCCAGCAGCAGATCACCATAGTCTTTGGTGTCGGCATACCAACGGCTGTCCCAGGTGCGGTTGACCTGAAGGCGCATGCCGACCGGATTGACTTTATGTCCCATTAGGCTTGCTCCTCAACTTGACGCACCTTGATGGTGATCTCCGAAAACGGCTTGAGGATCTTGCCAAACCGGCCACGGGCACGAGGACGGCCGCGTTTCATGGTCAGGTTTTTACCCACATAAGCCTCGGCAACGATCAGTTCATCGACGTCCAGGTTATGGTTGTTCTCGGCGTTCGCAATTGCGGACTGAAGGCATTTCTTCACGTCCTGCGCAACCCGTTTGTTGGAGAAAGTCAGGTCGGTCAGAGCCTTCTCAACTTTCTTGCCACGGATCATGCCGGCGACGAGGTTCAGTTTCTGCGGGGAGGTACGGAGCATGCGCAGTTTTGCCATTGCTTCGTTGTCTGCCACGCGGCGGGGATTTTTTGCCTTGCCCATGACTTACTTCCGCTTCGCTTTTTTGTCCGCAGCGTGACCGTAATAGGTCCGAGTCGGGGAGTATTCACCGAACTTCTGACCAATCATGTCTTCCGAGACGTTGACGGGAATGTGCTTCTGACCGTTGTACACACCAAATGTCAGACCCACGAACTGGGGCAGAATGGTGGAACGACGCGACCAGATCTTGATGACTTCGTTGCGGCCCGACTCGCGCGCTGCTTCGGCTTTTTTCAGCACGTAAGCATCGACAAAGGGGCCTTTCCATACAGAGCGAGACATAGATTAACGTCCCTTCTTCTTGGCGTGGCGCGAGCGGATGATAAGCTTTTGCGACGCTTTGTTTTTGTTGCGGGTACGCTTGCCTTTGGTCGGCTTACCCCAGGGTGTCACGGGGTGACGGCCACCGGAGGTACGACCTTCACCACCACCGTGCGGGTGATCGATCGGGTTCATAACCACACCACGCACAGAAGGACGCTTGCCCTTGTGGCGCATACGGCCGGCTTTACCAAAGTTCTGGTTGGAGTTGTCGGGGTTGCTGACCGCACCAACGGTGGCCATGCATTCCTGACGAACCAGGCGCAGTTCGCCCGAGGACAGGCGGATCTGAGCGTAGCCACCATCACGACCAACGAACTGAGCGTAAGTACCGGCAGCACGGGCGATCTGGCCGCCTTTGCCGGGCTTCATTTCGATGTTGTGAACGATGGTACCGATCGGCATGCCCGAGAACGGCATTGCGTTGCCCGGCTTGATGTCGGCCTTTGCGGATGCAACGACTTTGTCACCAACTGCCAGACGCTGCGGAGCGAGGATATAGGCCTGCTCGCCGTCTTCGTATTTGATCAGCGCGATGAATGCGGTCCGGTTCGGGTCATATTCGATCCGTTCAACGGTTGCCGAGACATCAAATTTGTTCCGTTTGAAGTCAACGATCCGGTAGAGACGCTTTGCGCCGCCGCCACGACGACGTGAAGTGATCCGTCCGGTGTTGTTCCGGCCGCCCGATTTGGTCAGACCCTCAGTGAGAGATTTGACCGGACGCCCTTTCCAAAGCTCCGAACGGTCGATCAGAACCAGCCCACGCTGGCCCGGCGTCGTCGGCTTATACGACTTGAGTGCCATGCTTTCTGTCTTCCGTTTAGCGTGCCAGACCTTAGGTTTTTGTCTTTGGTCCAGCTATGTTTAAGGCCCCCGTAGGTGCCAGTGATATAGGGCCCCAAAGGTCCCCGAGTTCGTGCATCCTGACAAACGTAATAACCCCGGAGCGAATCCGGGGTCGTCAGGATTGGTGCGCAATAGCAGAGAGTCGGAAGGGTGGCAATGGGGAAGAGGCTACCGGTAAAACTCTACTATGCCAGACGTGGGAATTATGCAATTCCTAGGGATGATCATCGACTGACGGCGCGCGCACCCATGGAAAAACATGTATTTTAGTATTCACTCCGTAGCTTCGTGCCATCTTAAGCAAGCGCTCTTCGGCGCGCTTGTCGGCAACGTTTCCCGCTGAGAAACTTGGCGCAACTACTACCAAATGGAGAACCAGATCTTTTCCGTCTTCCAAAAAGGAATTCCGGACGAGCTTGAATTTTGCTAGCTCTGTCGAAAAACGACTTATGAGTGAAGAAGTGAACCCCGTTCTAGAGTATTTCACCTCAGCCAAGTGAACGGTCTTCTCATCAATTGCCAAGCCATCAAAAATCGTGTTCGGCATATCATTAGACGAAAACCTAACTCCAGATCGAAAATCTAGCTTCAACTTGCCCGCAAGCTTACTTAGGCCAAACTCCTCTGCTGCACGGTATGTAAAAGCATAATTTTCAGCTTGCTGCTTCAATAAGCGATTTTTACGATCAGTGTCATTCTTCAACTCGCTGTGAGTAGTAGCTGAATCGACACTATCCTCGCAGCGCCCCCCACCAACCTCTTCGTCAGAAACCCCTTCACCGTCGTGTTGCGCATCTTCGATTTCCTCCTCAACTTGAGAGAGCCTTTCTTCTGGAGAGACTTTTGACAATTTTCGGAAAAAGTTGTCCTCATTAGACCAGTCAGAAGGCGCATAGAGAACCTCTCGATTAAAGTTGAGCGTACAGAAAAACAGAACCACCAAAAATATTGGGAAGATCATCAAAAACCAGATGTACACACTCTGTGCATCTGAGGAAAGAAGCGGCAAAACGCCAGTGCCTCCGACCTCTGTAAGGCCCGCAAAGATAGCAATGATCGTCAAAGGGTTTTTGACAGTGGATGTTTTGCTCATTTGAAACCAATCGGAAATTCTTCTCGGCGTATTCAGCCCTAAACAACCTAATAAATCAATAGACACGCGAAATTCCACTTATGGAAAAGTGGTCCGGCCGCAGGCCGGGCAGCGCCCGACCCTCCCCATGGGAGGGCGCTTCACGCCCACCTAGGGACTGAAGTGGATCTTCGTGGTTTGACCGTACCCAAAACGAAAAAGGCCCCCGCTTTCGCAGGGGCCTTCTTAAGTCTCAGACAAACAGATCTCAGAGTCCGGTGGACACGTCGATGGTGTTGCCTTCTTCCAGGGTCACATAGGCTTTCTTGACGTCCTTGCGACGGCCGATCTGGCCGCGGAAACGCTTAACCTTACCCTTGGTAATGGTGGTGTTGACCGCTTTGACCTTCACACCAAAGAGCGCCTCAACGGCTTCTTTGATCTGGGGCTTATTGGAGTCGATCGCCACTTCGAAGACCACTGCACCGGTTTCGGATGCCATGGTTGCTTTTTCAGTGATGATCGGCTTGCGGATCACGTCGTAGTGTTCTGCCTTCGCGCTCATTTCAGGCGAGCCTCCAGTGCTTCGACACCTGCTTTGGTGATCACCAGGGTGTCACGCTTCAGGATGTCATAGACGTTTGCGCCCATTGTCGGCAGGATATCCAGACCGTCGATGTTGCGCGCGGCGCGGGCAAAGCCCTCGTCCACGGATGCGCCATCGATGACCAGTGCGCGCTTCCAGCCCAGGTCTTTGACCTGCTTGGCCAGAGCGGCTGTCTTGCCTGCGGAATCGGCGTTTTCAATAACGACCAGTTCACCCGCTTTTGCCTTGGCGGACAGCGCGTGGCGCAGACCCAGCTTGCGGAATTTCTTGGTCAGCTCGTGGCCGTGCGAACGCGGGGTCGGACCCTTGTAGATACCACCCTTGCGGAAGATCGGCGCGTTACGGTCACCGTGACGTGCGCCACCGGTGCCTTTTTGGCGATAGATCTTCTTGGTTGAGTAGGAGGTCTCGGAGCGGGTCTTGACCTTGTGCGTGCCCTGCTGCGCGTTGTTGCGCTGCCAGCGCACCACACGGTGCAGGATGTCGGTGCGCGGCTCGAGGCCGAACAGCTCTGCATCCAGCTCGATGTCGCCGGCTTTGGCGCCGTCAAGTTTGATCACATCAAGTTTCATGCTTCACCACCTTCCGCGGAGACTTCTTCCGCTGCAGCCGACTTCAGAGCTGCCGGATAGGGCAGACCTTCGGGGGCTTTCTTTTTCACGGCGTCTTTAACGGTGACCCAGCCACCTTTGGAGCCGGGAACGGCGCCTTTGATCATGATCAGGCCACGATCGGCGTCGGTCTTGACGACCTCAAGGTTCTGAGTGGTCACGCGGGCAGCACCCATGTGGCCGGCCATTTTCTTGCCTTTGAAAACCTTGCCAGGATCCTGACACTGACCGGTCGAACCGTGGGAACGGTGGGAGATCGACACACCGTGCGAGGCGCGCAGACCACCAAAGTTCCAGCGCTTCATCGCACCGGCGAAACCTTTACCGATGGAGGTGCCGGTCACGTCAACCTTCTGACCTTCGAGGAAGTGCTCTGCGGAGATTTCCGCACCCACTTCAATCAGGCCGTCAGCAGGCACGCGGAATTCAACCAGCTTGCGCTTGGGCTCAACCTTCGCTGCTGCGAAGTGGCCGCGCATGGCTTTGGAGACGCGCTTGACCTTGGCCGAACCTGCGCCGAGCTGAACAGCTGTGTAGCCGTCTTTTTCCTCGGTGCGCTGTGCGGTCACTTGCAGGCCGTCCAGCTGAAGAACGGTCACAGGAACCTGCTTGCCGTCTTCGAGGAACAGCCGGGTCATGCCGACTTTTTTTGCGATAATACCAGAGCGCATATTCATTACCCTCCGATCTTAGGATTGCAGCTTGATTTCGACGTCCACACCAGCGGCGAGGTCGAGCTTCATCAGCGCGTCCACGGTCTGGGGGGTCGGATCAACGATGTCCAGGAGCCGCTTGTGGGTGCGGATCTCGAACTGGTCACGAGATTTCTTGTCAACGTGCGGGCCACGCAGAACGGTGAATTTCTCAATCTTGTTCGGCAGGGGGATCGGGCCGCGCACCTGCGCGCCGGTCCGCTTGGCAGTGTTCACGATTTCCTGCGTGCTGGCGTCCAGTACGCGGAAGTCGAATGCCTTCAGCCGGATACGGATATTTTGGCTTTGCATAGTCATGCCTTTTTCTCAGGCGTTGGGGTTGAGAGGAGGGCCAGCGACCACCGCGTACCCTCATCGAACCCAAAAGGCGGGAATCACCCCGCCTTTGCCCCGCAAAGCGGGATGGCGCCGTATACGCCTGTTGGACCAGTGTGGCAAGGGGGTTTGGCTGGGGATGGTTGGGTTTGCAAAACTGGTGGGTTTGGGGTTTGTTGGCGTGGGTACAGGTAGTCAGATTATTAGCGCTGCTGCCGTTAGCAACACGCCAATAAGGTGCAAAAATTACCTCACAAAACACTCAAAAGAAGAGTTCTCAGCAATACTCAGTTCCTCCATTGAAGCTCAAACGTTCTCGTCACCGTTATCCAAAGGTTCCGTTGTTACTTCACTCTCAGGGGGGCCAAGAATCCTCTTCTTGGCTCCGTCGTAGAGCAATTGCTCCCACCTCTCCAAATGAAGGACAATCCAAGGAAAATCCAAAAACTTAGCCAACCCGATGGAGAACAACAGGCAAAAGACTATAAGCACTCCAAAAACAGCCCCTGGCAAGTGAGGACCAACCACACCAAGAATTAACCCTTGTATGATAAAGTAGTACAGAAATCTCTCTCGCCTAAATCCGACTTTGAGGTCCTGAATCTCCCTTTCGAGTACCGCAGCTTTGTCATCGATCCGATGCTGCGGCGGGCCAGGTTTAAATGCCTCCAGATCATTCTCAGGCGGCGTTTCGTTTTCGATACTCGTCAAGAATGTCCTCGTCGGGAATAGGCACATTACGTGCGTTTGGAATATAGCTCTTAGCCCAAGCGCCTTCGTCCCAGTGGGTAATCTCCACTAGGTCACCAGCCGAAAATTTCAAAAACCTTTTAGAAACGTCGTCCATAACTTTGCGTCGCTTGTCACCATCCTTAAAGCCCAAGGCATTTCTGAAAATATCTTGCACAGAGCTGGAGCCAAAGACTTTCACCTTGTGATACAAATTCGGCTCTACGGGACCATAGTCCCATGCTTCGAAGTCTCCTTCGAACAGGCGCTTCCCCCCAGTTCTACCCATGTAAATCATCTGAGCCAGATACATCAGCTTCTGAAGCTGCAGATTAGAAATATTCCAACCCGACTTCTCGCAAATGTACTTGGCAACACTTTCTAACCGCGCAGCCATGTCTAGCGATCCTCCAAGGCTTCATCCTTCCACAAGAATGCAAACCATATATGGAAACTTTTTCCGTCAATAACAAGAACCAAGGTACAACCTTAGAACAATAAGTGAACAAGTGTCAAAAATTTTGATCGAGCGTGCAAATACTGCACCCAAACAAAAAGGGCCTCCCAAGGGAGGCCCTTTCTATCATCTCACCTGTGCGGGCTCTCATTGATTTTGCTGTGCAAAACCAACTGCCGCCCGCCAGACGGCAAAGCCGTCTTACTCAGTGATTTTGGACACAACGCCGGCGCCGACGGTGCGGCCGCCTTCGCGGATCGCGAAGCGCAGGCCCTGCTCCATCGCGATCGGCGCGATCAGTTCAACGTCGAACTTCAGGTTGTCGCCCGGCATAACCATCTCGGTGCCCTCAGGCAGGGTCACGGTGCCGGTCACGTCGGTGGTGCGGAAGTAGAACTGCGGACGGTAGTTCGCGAAGAACGGGGTGTGACGACCACCTTCTTCTTTGGTGAGGATATAGGCCTCAGCTTCGAACTTGGTGTGCGGCTTCACGGAACCCGGCTTACACAGAACCTGACCACGCTCAACGCCGTCACGGTCGACACCGCGCAGCAGTGCGCCGATGTTGTCGCCTGCTTCACCACGATCCAGCAGCTTGCGGAACATTTCCACACCGGTACAGGTGGTGGTGGAGGTGTCACGGATACCAACGATTTCGATCGAGTCGCCAACGTTGATCACGCCGCGCTCAACACGACCGGTCACAACGGTACCACGGCCAGAGATCGAGAACACGTCTTCGATCGGCATCAGGAACGGCTGGTCAACAGCGCGCTCTGGGGTGTCGATGTAATCGTCAACAGCCGCCATCAGTTCCTTGATTTTCTCTTCGCCGATTTCAGGCTTGTTGCCTTCCATCGCCGCCAGAGCGGAACCTGCGATGATCGGGATATCGTCGCCGGGGTAGTCGTAGGACGACAGCAGCTCGCGGATTTCCATTTCGACCAGCTCAAGGAGCTCTTCGTCGTCAACCTGGTCCACTTTGTTCATGAACACGACCATCTTCGGGATGCCAACCTGGCGGCCCAAGAGGATGTGCTCACGGGTCTGCGGCATCGGGCCGTCAGCAGCGTTCACAACCAGGATCGCGCCGTCCATCTGCGCCGCACCGGTGATCATGTTCTTCACATAGTCAGCGTGGCCGGGGCAGTCGACGTGGGCGTAGTGACGGCCTTCGGTCTCATATTCCACGTGCGCGGTCGAGATGGTGATCCCGCGCGCTTTCTCTTCAGGTGCGCCGTCGATCTGGTCGTAGGCTTTGAAGTCACCAAAATACTTGGTGATCGCTGCGGTCAGCGTGGTCTTGCCGTGGTCAACGTGGCCGATGGTGCCGATGTTGACGTGCGGTTTTGTACGTTCAAACTTTTCCTTAGCCATGAGAGGCCTCCTTTTCGTGTTGAGAAGGGCACGCGCCGTGGCGCGAACCCCTCAATATCTGTTCGCTTATGCGAATTTTGCCTGGATCTCGTCAGAGATGTTCTGCGGAACCGGATCGTAGTGATCGAACTGCATGGTGAACTGGGCGCGGCCCGAGCTCATCGAACGCAGGGTGTTGATGTAGCCGAACATATTCGCCAGCGGCACAAATGCATCGATCGCAATTGCGTTGCCACGGGGTTCCTGGCCGGTCACCTGACCACGACGCGAGGTCAAATCGCCGATGATACCACCGGTGTAATCCTCAGGCGTGATAACTTCCACCTTCATGATCGGTTCCAGCATCTTGGCGCCAGCTTTGCGCATGCCTTCACGCATACACATACGTGCCGCGATTTCGAAGGCCAGAACGCTGGAGTCAACGTCGTGGAACTTACCGTCGATCAGAGCAACCTTGAAGTCGATCACGGGGAAGCCAGCCAGCGGGCCGCTATCCATGACGGACTGAACGCCCTTTTCAACACCGGGGATGTATTCCTTCGGAACCGCACCACCAACGATACGGGATTCGAAGGAGTAACCTTCGCCAGGCTCTGTCGGCGAGATGATCATCTTCACTTCGCCGAACTGACCCGAACCACCCGACTGTTTCTTGTGGGTGTAGGTGTGTTCGACTTCGTGACCGATGGTCTCACGGTAGGCAACCTGCGGCGCACCGATGTTGGCTTCGACCTTGAATTCACGCTTCAGACGATCAACCAGGATGTCCAGGTGAAGTTCGCCCATGCCCTTCATGATGGTCTGACCGGACTCGATGTCGGTCTCCACGCGGAAGGACGGATCCTCAGCAGCAAGACGCTGCAGACCCTGGGACATTTTCTCCTGGTCGGCCTTGGTTTTCGGCTCAACCGCGATCTCGATCACCGGATCGGGGAAGGTCATGGTTTCCAGAACCACAGGATCGTTGACGGCGCAGAGCGTGTCACCGGTTGTGGTGTCTTTCAGACCTGCCAGTGCGATGATGTCGCCTGCAAACGCTTCCGTGATTTCCTCACGGTCGTTGGAGTGCATCATCATCATCCGGCCAACGCGCTCTTTACGACCTTTGGTCGAGTTCAGCAGCGTGTCGCCCTTGTTCAGCACACCGGAGTAGATCCGGGTGAAGGTCAGCGAGCCGACGAAGGGGTCGTTCATGATTTTGAACGCCAGACCCGAGAACGCCATGTCGTCGTCCGCACGGCGGGCGATGTCACGGGTTTCGGTTTCGTCACCGGGTTTGAAGCCCATGTAGTCAACAACGTCCAGCGGGCTGGGCAGATAGTCGATCACAGCGTTGAGCAGAGGCTGAACGCCTTTGTTCTTGAACGCGGAGCCGCCCAGAACAGGCACAAATGCCAGCTCCAGAGTACCCTTGCGCAGCAGTTTGCGCAGAGTTGCCACGTCAGGCTCTTCGCCTTCCAGGTAGGCTTCCATCGCGTCGTCGTCCATTTCGACGGCCGCTTCGATCATCTTGCCGCGCCATTCGTCGGCCATGTCTTTCAGGCTGTCACGGATCGGAGATTTGATCCACGACGCGCCAAGGTCCTCACCCTGCCACAGCCATTCTTCCATGTTGACCAGATCAACCAGGCCTTCCAGCTCGGTCTCTGCGCCGATCGGAATACCAACCGGAACCGCGCGGGCACCGGTGCGGTCTTCGATCATGTTGACGCAGTTGAAGAAGTCAGCGCCGATTTTGTCCATCTTGTTGACGAACACCATACGCGGAACCTTGTAGCGGTCAGCCTGACGCCACACGGTTTCGGTCTGGGGTTCAACACCGGCGTTGGCGTCCAGAACACAGACAGCACCGTCGAGAACCGCCAGCGAACGCTCAACTTCAATGGTGAAGTCAACGTGGCCGGGGGTGTCGATGATGTTCAGGCGGTGCTTCGGCGAGTCAGCGGTCTGACCGTCTTCGGTGCGTTCCCAGAAAGTGGTGGTCGCAGCCGAAGTGATGGTGATCCCGCGTTCCTGCTCCTGCTCCATCCAGTCCATGGTGGCTGCACCATCGTGCACCTCACCAATGTTGTGGGATTTGCCGGTGTAATACAGGATGCGCTCGGAGCAGGTGGTTTTACCTGCGTCGATGTGCGCCATGATACCGAAGTTACGGTATAGTTCGAGCGGATATTCGCGTGCCATAGGTTTGGGTCCCCTAGCTTACCAGCGATAATGGGAGAAGGCTTTGTTGGCCTCTGCCATCTTGTGGGTGTCTTCGCGCTTCTTCACGGCGGTACCGCGGGACTGTACGGCGTCCAGCAGTTCACCGGCGAGGCGTTCTTCCATGGTGTTTTCGTTGCGAGCGCGGGCCGCTTTGATCAGCCAGCGGATCGCCAGGGCTTCACGGCGCTCAGGGCGCACTTCAACGGGCACCTGGTAGGTTGCACCACCCACACGACGCGAACGCACTTCGACGGAAGGCTTCACGTTGTCCAGGGCTTCGTGGAACACTTCCACGGGGGCACGTTTGATTTTCGATTCAACGCGATCGAATGCGTTGTAAACGATGCTTTCTGCGACCGATTTTTTACCATCGATCATCAGGTTGTTCATGAATTTGGTCAGAACGCGGTCGCCAAACTTGGCGTCGGGCAGGACTTCGCGTTTCTCAGCAGCGTGACGGCGAGACATTTATCAATATCCTTCTTATTTAGGACGCTTCGCGCCGTACTTCGAACGGCGTTGCTTACGGTCTTTGACGCCCTGGGTATCCAGAACACCACGCAGAATGTGGTAACGGACACCGGGAAGGTCTTTTACACGGCCGCCACGGATCAGAACCACGGAGTGTTCCTGAAGGTTGTGGCTTTCACCCGGGATGTAGGAGATCACTTCGAAACCGTTGGTCAGGCGGACCTTCGCAACTTTCCGCATAGCGGAGTTCGGTTTCTTCGGTGTGGTGGTATACACACGGGTGCAGACGCCGCGCTTTTGCGGGCACTGTTCCAGGTGCATGGACTTAGAGCGTTTTACTTTCGGCTGCCGCGGCTTGCGGATCAGCTGTTGGATCGTTGGCATTCCGGTTCTTTCCCCGTCTCAACAACACATGTGTCATGCACGTCCTTGAACGTACGGCTAAATTCGTCGCACTTACGCGTCCGCAAGCGCAAAAACCGCAATCGTTTCCATTCCGAGGTAAACGACGCGGTGGGTTTACAGAGGATCCGCACAAATAGGCGCACGAGATCTTGGGCCACTTAGATTTTGATATCGGCTTTTGGGGCGACCCCCGGGTGCCGGATAGGCGGGCGTATATGGGGAGTCGCACGGGATGTCAACAGCGCCCACCGGTGCGTTCAGCTCGGACAGGCGTAACACGCACTGCATCGAAACCGATAGGCGCGGCTTGCTTGTCCGCACAACCTGCGCGGTGCATAGTCGCGGACAATGAGCGGCGATAGATGAAAGCCGCAGATGTGAGGGTCTACAGTGATGCAGGTCATAGGTCTATGCCGGTTTTCCTACCCCGCGATCGGCGGCTTTCAGGTGGAACACGACAGTCTGGAGGCGCGGATTGCCTATCTCTATGCAGAGACCCGGATGGAAGAACGGTTTCAACTGCTGGAGCGGGTCGCCCTGCCCTGCCTGCGCGCCCAGACTGATCCGGATTTCACGCTGGTGATTGTCATCGGCGACAGCCTATCGGCGGTACATGTCGCGCGACTGCGCGCGTTGACTGCGGATATGCCGCAGGTGGAGATCCGTGCCCTGCCCCCCGGCCCGCACCGGCAAGTGATGAAACAGGTGCTGAATGACGCGCGCCATGACCCGGGCGCCCCCTGTTTGCAGTTTCGCCATGATGACGATGATGCGGTATCAGTCGATTTTGTCGAACGGCTGCGACAGACCGCTCAGGACTGCCAGCCGCTGATCGCGCGGAACCAGACGCTGGCAATTGACTTCTGCAAGGGGTTTACCGCTCGTTTTGAACCCGATGGGATTTTTGCCGCTGAGGTTCACCGTCCATATTTCGTCGCCGCTATGGGCATGTATGTGGCGGGGGGCTGCCAACAAAGCATCATGAACTTCGCCCACCACAAGATTGCCCGTTTCATGCCCAGCATCACCATCCCGGATGCGCCGATGTTCGTACGCACGCTCAATAGCTCCAATGATTCCCGGCAGAATGGCGCAAAGGAGCCAGAGCTATCTCGGCTCACCCCGGAACAGGTGGGCGAGTTTGATGCGCGCTTTGCGATCCAATCCTGACTGGGGCTATTCCGGTGGCGACAGATCCGAGCTGGTCCTGCGGCGAGGGCGTTCGCGCAGCAGGCTGAACACACCGGCGGCTACAACAATAGCGGCACCAAACAGCGTCAGGGCGTCGGGCCAACTGTCAAACATCAGCCACCCCAAGAGCAGCGCCCAAAGCAGGCCCGTGTAGCGAAACGGCGAGACCGCCGCCACATCACCTACCCGCATCACCATCACTGAAAACAGATAGCCGATAAAGATACAGCCCGCGGCCAACAGCAGGATCAGCGTGGTCGGGAGGGTCAGCGACTGCCATGTCTCCTGCAGGCCAAGCCCGAGGCCAAACACCAACACCGACACAGCTGCCATCAATGTGACCGTCAGCGACGGCACCGCCGCCGACATACGCCGGGTAAAGAGGTCACGGGCCGTAATGCAGAGAACCGCCGCAAGCGCGTAACCGGTGCCTGTATCAAACCCGTCAGTGCCGGGGCGCACGATCAACAGCATGCCCAGGAACCCCGCACCGATGGCTGTGGCCCTGCGCCAGCCGACCGTCTCGCCAAAAAAGAGTACGGCTGCCAGCGTCACCGTGAGCGGCAGCATCTGCAAGATCGCCGTCACATTTGCAATCGGCAGCGTCAGCAGTGCGCTGAGAAAGAAATAGGTGGTGGCAATCTCGGCTAGGCTGCGCCCGGCAACCAAGGCCCAGTCGCGCCGCGTCAGCGACAAACGCAGGCCGCCATAGCTCCGCGCCAGCGCATAGATCAGCAGGCTGACCGCAACACCGCGCACCACAAGGATCTGCGAGAGCGGCAGGCTTTGCCCGGCAAGTTTGACCATCCCGTCGTTAAGGGTGAAACCCGCCATGCTTCCCACCATCAACAGCGCGCCGAGCTGATTACCTGTCAGCCGGGAGATCATGGCAACACGTCGCGCAGCTGATCGGGCGTCATCGCGAAATGGCGATCGAGTTCGCTGGCGATTTCAGCCTCGGACAATTTATGGGTGATCCCCATCTGCGCCGGATTGGATTTGTTATCCCCATGAATAGTGCGCAGAAATCCCGGGGTGGAGATATCCGAGAACGTATTCCAATGCTGCGCATAGCGGCGATGGTTATAGCGGTAGGGATTTGCCCCGTACCCCACCGGTGCCACCAATGCGGCCCCTACCGACAGCGGCGCCTTTTCACAGGCATCGAAGATCTCATCCTCGGGACCATCCCTCCCTTCGGTCCGCCGCAGATAGAGGCCACGATTATTGGCAAGGATGAAGGGGGTATCCGCGCCCTGTAGCGGGATCATCCCCATGGCAAGGCGACGATTGCGCGCGATATAATCCAGATCCACCGCATCATCGTCATCCAGCCGGAACATCAGCCGATGAGTCGCATCGCCAACCGGGACGGCATTGTACCCCTGTTTCAACATCTTGTAATGGACACCCGGACCCACCGGCATAAGCGTAATATGGTCGGCAGAATCCAAGAGGGCCGACAGACGCTCCAGATAAGGCTCTGGCATATCTTCGGCCGTGAGAACGATGAGGTGAAACCCCTGATCGCTCTGCCGCAACAGGGACCGCAGACACAGCCGTTCGAACACCCGAAACCGCAACTCCATCCGCTCTGGCGCAAAGAGATGGGCAGCAGTGTCCTCAAGGGTCGCGAACCGTTCGGAGTAGTAAGTCGGGGTCAGCACGGAAAAGCGCACAAGGCCGACAATGCTGAGTTTGATATCCATATCCAAGCGCCCCCAATCGCAGCCCGGATGGACCGGGCGGTGTTGAGCGCAAAAGATCATTCCTACAGCTCATTGGAAAGATCATAAATCGCCCCGCCCGGCGACAGCGCGGTCGGCCCGCAACCGAAGCCGCTGCACCGAAAAAAGTAATGTCCGCAAATCGCGTTGGTCCGCTTCGAGCCCGACATGCGCATTGCCATCTTGCCAATGCAACTGAATCCATGTCGTGATGGGCTGCTATATTTATCGTCGATTTTTGGAGAGATCATTTGGCCAATCATAAAATTTCCTACAAAGATTTCCCCTGTGTGAAATTTAAATCACAAAAAGCCGTAAGAGACTACTTGGACAGAGAAGCAAAAGCCTGGTCGTCGATGCTGAAAGCCCCGCAAGGCGGAAGTTTCACTTTGAACGTTCGAGGCCCAAACAATAGCCCGTTGAGTCTCAATCAAATTGTAGCGGCGATAACCGAATTGCAAAATTTCATTGAAGATGTGGAGAGGTTCAATGAAAAGGCCGATGGCAATCGCAAGGCCCTAGCTTTACCGCCGCCCAGTACGTCCCCGGAAGGTTCGGCAATTCTCGGTCTCTTTGGGAACGATAGGTCTGCAATTGCGATCAACGTGCTTGCGGCCTTTATGGTTGACAGCCGGTCCTTGCAGATAGCTAACAGCCACCAAAAGAACTTGCAGAGTCTCGAGCAGGGAAGAATTGTGCTTCAAGCACTTGGCGCGGTATTGCCGATTGTACCCAATGTTAGCGACCTACAGGGGATAAAGGCTGTAACAGATCAGGCTGAAAATGAGCTATCTAGAGTTCACGATCTGATCGATGAAGGCGCGGCGGCCAACGACCATAATACCGAACAATTTGGAAGACTTTTCAGGGTGTTTAGTTATCTCGAAGAGCGTCGGGGGCGAGAATTTGCGCGCGCCGGAGACTCTCGAGCCAAGCAATTCGATGAACAAATGGTCAAATTTGAGGAGATGATTGAGCAGTATCGCCAGCATATGGAACTCGATGCACCGGTTGTTCTATGGGGCAAAAGGGCTGTACAGCACAGCAATCGGTCTGTTTCCGCGTTAAGGTGGTTTTTCGGCCTAGGTGGAGTAACTGTTGCCACAGCAGTTGGCACAGCCGTCAGTTTCGGTGATCAGATCGCTGCATCTTTTACGCGAGAGGTCTGCACTATTCAAAACGGCGCCCAGTCCTGTGAAATTGTATTCAGCTACGAAGGGCCAGTCTTAGCCGCAAGTTTGCTCGTGACGTTCTCAGTGCTGCTTTGGGCCACGAGGCTGCAGTACCGAATGTTCCTCAGCGAACGTCATCTCAGCCTTGATGCAGAAGAAAAAACAGCATTTGCGAAGTCCTTCGCCGCCATCACCCAAGACAAATCGATTGCCAAAGAAAACGAGAATATCGTGCTCGCCGCGTTGTTTAGGCCCACACCGGATGGGATCATTAAGAACGAAGATGGCGGCTTCGACCCTTCAATTTCCGCCGCAATCTCGAAGATTCTAAGTCGTTCTTAAGACCGTCAAGGGCGTCCGCAACGAATGACCGTTTTGTCCGCGGAGCGGGCCATCATGGTTTGCGGACACCTCCAAACAAAAGCCCCCCGCAACAGGAGTTGCGGGGGGCTTTCTTGTTCAGATCAGCGTGGATCAGTCGCGGCTCTCTGGGGTTTCCACCAGATTATCGAGGGTGTCCTCGGTGGCGACGTCATCCATCGACGGCGCGGCCAGTGCGGCAGCAGCTTCGGCCTCCTCACGGCGTGCGTCAAGGACGACATTGTCACGCGACTGGGCGATGTTGCGCACCCGCTGGGTGGCGCCACCGGTACCGGCCGGGATCAGGCGACCCACGATGACGTTCTCTTTCAGGCCAACCAGCTTGTCCTTCTTGCCCTGCACCGAAGCCTCGGTCAGGACACGGGTGGTCTCCTGGAAGGAGGCCGCCGAGATGAAGGAGCGGGTCTGCAGCGACGCCTTGGTGATACCCAAGAGGATCGGCTCACCCTGAGCAGGACGCTTGCCACGGGCCAGCGCCTTCTCATTGGCAGTGTCGTACTCCTGTTTATCCACATGCTCACCCTTGAGCAGTGTGGTGTCACCAGAGTCGGAGATCTCCCACTTTTGCAGCATCTGGCGAACGATCACCTCGATGTGCTTGTCGTTGATCTTCACACCCTGCAGGCGATAGACGTCCTGAACCTCGTCGATCATGTAGTTCGCCAGAGCCTCGACACCCATGATGGACAGGATGTCATGCGGCGCCGGGTTGCCGTCCATGATGTAGTCACCCTTCTGGACGAAGTCACCTTCCTGAACAGGAATGTGCTTGCCCTTGGGCACCATGTATTCGACGGGCTCCATCGACTCATCAGCAGGCTCGATCGAGATGCGGCGCTTGTTCTTGTAGTCGCGGCCAAAGCGCACGTAACCATCGATTTCGGCGATGATCGCGTGGTCCTTCGGACGACGGGCTTCGAACAGTTCCGCAACACGCGGCAGACCACCGGTAATGTCCTTGGTCTTGGCGCCTTCACGCGGGATACGCGCGACAACGTCACCTGCCATGATCTGCTGGCCGTCTTCGACCGACAGGATGGCGTCCACGGACATAGGATAGGTCAGCGGGTTCCCCGCATCGCTGCGCACCGGCTCGCCATCGCCATCCACCAGGATGATTTCCGGCTTGAGATCGGAGCCCTTCGGAGCCGCACGCCAGTCGATCACGATCTTCTGGGTCATGCCCGTGGCTTCGTCGGTCTCATCCCGCACGGCGATACCGGAGACCAGGTCCACATATTTTGCGGTACCGGGTTTCTCGGCGATGATCGGCAGGGTGTAGGGATCCCATTCGAACAGCTTGTCGCCACGGGCCACGGTCTGACCTTCCTTGACGAACAGCTTGGAGCCGTAACCCAGCTTGTGGCTGGCGCGCTCTTCACCGTGCTCGTCCTGAATGATCAGCTTCATGTTCCGACCAACAACCAGGGTCTCGCCGTTGGCGTTTTCCAGGGTCTGCGGCATCTCGAAGACGATCTTGCCCTCTTGCGAGGCTTCAAGGAAGGACTGCTGGCCACCCTGAGCAACGCCGCCGATGTGGAAGGTCCGCATCGTCAGCTGTGTACCGGGTTCACCGATCGACTGCGCGGCGATGATGCCGACAGCTTCACCGGTGTTCACCTGCGTACCACGGGCCAGGTCACGGCCATAGCACTGGGCGCAAACGCCTTCTTCGGCCTCACAGGTCAGCGGCGAGCGGATACGGGTCGACTGAACGCCGGCCTCTTCCACTGCATCTGCCATGCGCTCGTCGATCAGCTGGCCCACGGCGACGATGATCTCATCGGTGCCCGGCTTCTTGATATCCTCTGCCGCAACACGGCCCAGAATACGCTCGCCAAGCGACGCCACAACCTCACCGTCGTTGACCGCGGCCTCAGCAGTAATTGCAGCCTCAGTGCCACAGTCACGATCGCGCACGATGCAATCCTGTGCCACGTCAACCAGACGACGGGTCAGGTAACCCGAGTTCGCCGTCTTCAGAGCGGTATCCGACAGACCCTTACGGGCACCGTGAGTCGAGTTGAAGTACTCGAGAACGGTCAGACCTTCTTTAAAGTTCGAGATGATCGGGGTCTCGATGATGTCGCCATTCGGCTTCGCCATCAGGCCGCGCATACCGCCCAGCTGTTTCATCTGGGTAACCGAGCCACGCGCACCGGAGTGAGCCATCATGTAAACCGAGTTCGGTTCCATCACGGCGCCAGCCTCGTTGCGCTTGTCTGCGGAGATGGTGCCCATCATCGCATCGGTGACTTTGTCGTTACACTTCGACCAGGCATCGACAACTTTGTTGTACTTTTCACCCTGAGTGATCAGGCCGTCCATGTACTGCTGTTCGAAGTCCTTCACCTGATCGCGGGTCTCATCGACCAGCGTCCATTTGGTGTCGGGGATCACCATGTCGTCCTTGCCGAACGAAATGCCCGCCTTGAACGCTTCACGGAAGCCCATGGTCATGATCTGGTCACAGAAGATCACGGACTCTTTCTGACCACAGTAACGGTAGACGGTGTCGATGACCTGCTGAACCTCTTTCTTCCGCAGAAGACGGTTCACCAGTTCAAACGGTGCCTTGACGTTCTTCGGCAGCAGCGCGCCCAGACGGACCCGGCCCGGGGTGGTCTCAAAACGCTTGAGAACCTCGTTGCCTTCTTCGTCGATCTGAGTGATCCGCGCGGTGATTTTGGTGTGCAGATGCACCTCGCCTGCGTCCAGCGCGTGCTGAACTTCGTCGATGGTACCGAACACTTTGCCTTCACCCGGCATGCCTTCGCGTTCCAGGGTCACATAGTAGAGACCCAGGATCATATCCTGCGATGGAACGATGATCGGCGCGCCGTTGGCGGGCGACAAAACGTTGTTCGTGGACATCATCAGGACGCGCGCTTCCAGCTGGGCCTCAAGGCTCAGCGGCACGTGAACCGCCATCTGGTCACCGTCGAAGTCCGCGTTGAACGCCGAGCAAACCAGCGGGTGCAGCTGGATAGCTTTACCTTCGATCAGCGTGGGTTCAAACGCCTGAATGCCAAGACGGTGCAGCGTCGGCGCACGGTTCAGCATGACAGGATGTTCGCGGATCACCTCGTCGAGGATATCCCAAACTTCGGGGCGCTCTTTTTCGACCAGCTTCTTCGCCTGCTTCACGGTGGAGGACAGACCTTTGGCCTCCAGACGCGAATAGATGAAGGGCTTGAACAGTTCGAGCGCCATCTTCTTGGGCAGACCGCATTGATGCAGCTTCAGCTCAGGGCCGGTCACAATGACCGAACGACCGGAGAAGTCGACGCGTTTGCCCAAAAGGTTCTGACGGAAGCGACCCTGCTTGCCTTTCAGCATGTCGGACAGCGATTTCAGCGGACGCTTGTTGGCGCCGGTGATCACGCGGCCACGACGGCCGTTGTCGAACAGAGCGTCGACCGACTCCTGCAACATCCGCTTTTCGTTGCGGACGATGATGTCAGGCGCGCGCAGCTCAATCAGGCGCTTCAAACGGTTGTTCCGGTTGATCACGCGACGATACAGATCGTTCAGGTCGGAGGTCGCGAAACGGCCCCCATCCAGCGGCACCAGCGGGCGCAGTTCTGGCGGGATCACGGGAATGACGGTCATGACCATCCATTCCGGGCGGTTGCCGGATTCCAGGAAGCTCTCAACCACCTTCAGGCGTTTGATGATCTTCTTGGGCTTCAGCTCGCCTGTGGCTTCGGCCAGCTCTGCGCGCAGATGCTCGGCTTCAGCTTCCAGATCGATCGCGGCCAGCATTTCACGGATCGCTTCAGCGCCGATGTTGGCGGTGAAGGCGTCCATGCCGAACTGGTCCTGAGCGTCCATGTATTCTTCTTCGGTCATCATCTGGCCGTAGGTGAGGTCGGTCAGACCCGGCTCGATGACAACGTAGTTTTCGAAATACAGAACCCGCTCCAGATCGCGCAGAGTCATGTCCAGCATCAGGCCGATGCGCGACGGCAGCGACTTGAGGAACCAGATATGCGCAACCGGCGACGCCAGTTCGATGTGGCCCATACGCTCGCGGCGGACCTTTTGCAGGGTGACTTCCACACCGCATTTTTCGCAGACAACGCCGCGATACTTCATGCGCTTATATTTGCCGCAGAGACATTCGTAGTCTTTAATCGGGCCAAAGATACGCGCACAGAACAGGCCGTCACGTTCAGGCTTGAACGTACGGTAGTTGATGGTTTCCGGCTTTTTGATCTCGCCGTAGGACCACGACAAGATCCGCTCAGGCGATGCCAGCGAGACTTTGATTTCATCAAAGACCTTCGGCGGCGTGAGCGGGTTGAACGGGTTGTTGGTGATTTCCTGGTTCATTTATTTGCTCCTTGTCGAGCAGCCATGTTCAGGCGGCCATGGTCAAAGCTAAGATCAGTAAAATTAGGACGATCAGAGCCGACGAAATTTTGCATGTTCTGGAAGCGAACTCTCTGAGCAAGCCTTTCACGCCAATTACAGAAAGACCTTCCGAAGGCTCTCGATACCTTGCCAGCGCGATCAAAAAAGCGATCAGCGCTCCGATGAGGATGAGCCCGGCTGTTGCCACAAGCAACAACAGCCAGATTTGACCCATCGTTGGCATACCGGCCATCTCGGATCACTCCTCAACCTCCGCATCCAGGAGTTCCATATTCAGGCCGAGACCACGGACTTCCTTGACCAGAACGTTGAACGATTCCGGTACGCCCGCTTCAAAGTTGTCCTCGCCCTTGACGATCGATTCATAGACCTTGGTCCGGCCTGCGACGTCATCCGATTTCACGGTGAGCATCTCCTGCAGGGTGTAGGCGGCGCCGTAAGCTTCCAGAGCCCAGACTTCCATCTCACCAAAGCGCTGACCACCGAACTGCGCCTTACCACCCAGCGGCTGCTGAGTAACGAGGGAGTACGGACCGGTCGAACGTGCGTGGATCTTGTCGTCGACCAGGTGGTGCAGTTTCAGCAGGTACTTGATGCCAACGGTCACAGGACGGGCAAACTGCTCGCCGGTGCGGCCATCAAACAGGATCGACTGACCGGAGGTGTCAAAGCCAGCGCGCACCAGAGCGTCGTTGACGTCGGCCTCTTTGGCGCCGTCAAAGACAGGTGTCGCGATCGGCACACCACGGGTCACATTGCCTGCGGCCTCGACCAGATCGGTCTCGGTCATGTCGGCAATACCTTCACCGTAGACGTCGTCACCATAGGCATGGTGCATCGCTTCACGAACCGGGGTCAGGTCGCCGGAGCGACGATAGTCCTGCAACGCATCGTCAACTTTGATGCCCAGACCGCGTGCGGCCCAGCCCATGTGGGTTTCCAGGATCTGACCAACGTTCATCCGCGACGGAACGCCGAGCGGGTTCAGACAGAAATCGACCGGGGTACCATCGGCGAGGAACGGCATGTCCTCCATCGGCACCACTTTCGAGATCACACCTTTGTTCCCGTGACGGCCAGCCATCTTGTCGCCCGGCTGAAGCTTACGCTTCACAGCGATGAAGACTTTGACCATCTTCATCACACCCGGCGGCAGATCATCGCCACGACGCACTTTCTCGACCTTGTCCTCAAAACGGGCATCCAGAGCACGTTTCTGTGCTTCGTACTGCTCGTTCAGGGCCTCGACGACCTGTGCGCTCTGCTCGTCTTCCAACGCCAGCATCCACCACTGGCCGCGGCTGAGTGTCTCCAGCAGCTCCTCAGTGATTTCAGAACCAGCCTTGATGCCTTTGGGGCCTTTGACGGCAGTTTTACCCAGCAGCATGCCGCGCAGACGTGCGTAGATGTTGCGATCCAGAATGCCCAGCTCGTCGTCCCGGTCACGGGCCAGACGCTCGACTTCTTCACGCTCGATCTGCAGCGCACGCTCGTCTTTCTCAACGCCGTGACGGTTGAAGACACGCACCTCAACCACAGTCCCGTAGTCACCCGGCTTCACGCGCAGTGAAGTGTCGCGCACGTCAGATGCTTTTTCACCAAAGATGGCGCGCAGCAGCTTTTCTTCCGGGGTCATTGGGCTTTCGCCCTTCGGAGTGATTTTACCGACGAGGATATCGCCCGGTTCCACATCCGCACCGATGTAAACGATGCCTGCCTCGTCGAGGTTGCGCAGCGCTTCTTCACCGACGTTGGGGATGTCGCGGGTGATCTCTTCCGGCCCAAGCTTGGTATCACGGGCTGCGACTTCGAATTCTTCGATGTGGATCGAGGTGAAGACGTCGTCACGCGCGATGCGCTCGGAGATCAGGATGGAGTCTTCGTAGTTGTAGCCATTCCAGGGCATGAAGGCCACGACGACGTTTTTACCCAGAGCCAGTTCACCCATATCGGTGGACGGACCATCGGCAATCACTTCGCCCTTGCGGACTTCCTGGCCTACCTTCACCAGCGGACGCTGGTTGATGCAGGTGTTCTGGTTCGAACGCTGGAACTTGCGCATGCGGTAAATGTCCACACCCGCGTCGCCCATTTCGAGGTCAGAGGTCGCCCGGATCACGATACGTTGTGCGTCGATCTGGTCGATGATACCGCCACGCTTCGCCATAATGGCCGCGCCGGAATCCCGTGCCACGATCTCTTCGATGCCGGTGCCGACCAGCGGTGCTTCTGCGCGCAGCAGCGGAACCGCCTGACGTTGCATGTTCGAACCCATCAGAGCCCGGTTCGCATCGTCGTTCTCAAGGAACGGAATCAGCGAGGCCGCAACGGAGACCAACTGCTTCGGCGAAACGTCGATCAGGTCAACGCTCTCACGCGGGGCAAGAGTGTAGTCGCCCGACTGACGGGTCGAAACCAGATCATTGATGAACTTGCCATCTTCATCAAGTGTCGCGTTCGCCTGCGCCACGGTGTGACGCATTTCTTCCGTCGCGGACATGTAGTGGACTTCGTCGGTCACCTTCGCCTCGTTGACGACACGGTAAGGTGTTTCGATGAAACCGTACTTGTTCACACGGGCAAAGGTCGCCAGCGAGTTGATCAGACCAATGTTCGGGCCTTCCGGTGTCTCAATCGGACACATACGACCATAGTGGGTCGGGTGAACGTCGCGCACCTCAAAACCAGCACGCTCACGGGTCAGACCGCCAGGCCCAAGCGCCGAGAGGCGACGCTTGTGCGTCACTTCGGAGAGCGGGTTGGTCTGGTCCATGAACTGCGACAGCTGCGAGGAGCCGAAGAATTCACGCACAGCCGCAGCAGCCGGTTTCGCGTTGATCAGATCCTGCGGCATAACAGTATCGATCTCGACGGAGGACATCCGTTCCTTGATCGCACGTTCCATACGCAGAAGGCCGACACGGTACTGGTTTTCCATCAGTTCGCCAACGGAGCGCACACGACGGTTGCCAAGGTGGTCGATGTCGTCGATGTCGCCCTTGCCGTCGCGCAGCTCAACCAGCGCCTTGATGCAGGAGATGATGTCTTCCTTGCGCAGGGTCCGCTGAGTGTCCTCAGCATCCAGAGCAAGGCGCATGTTCATCTTCACACGGCCAACGGCGGAGAGGTCATAACGCTCGGAATCGAAGAACAGCGTGTCAAACAGCGCGGAGGCCGCTTCAACGGTCGGCGGCTCACCCGGGCGCATGACGCGGTAGATATCCATGAGCGCAGTGTCGCGACCCATATTTTTATCCTGCGCCATGGTGTTGCGCATGTAGGGGCCGACATTGATGTTGTCGATGTCCAGAACCGGGATGTCGGTGATACCGGCATCGATCAGTTCCTTGACCGTCCCGCCAATCAGCTCACCGCCTTTGTCGTATTCGAGAGTCAGCTCATCGCCGGCCTCGACATAGATGGCGCCGTTTTCTTCGTTGATGATATCCTTGGCGACAAACTTGCCAACGATATGCTCGAAGGGCACCAACAGGTCGGTGATGTTGCCTTCGTCGATCATCTTCTTGACGGCGCGCGGCGTGACCTTCTTGCCCGCTTCGGCAAAGATCTCACCAGTGGCTGCGTCAACCAGATCATAGGTCGGACGGGTGCCGCGTACGCGCTCGGGGAAGAACGGCGTGACCCAGCCACGGCTCTTCTCAAGCTTGAAGTTCACGGTGTTGTAATAGGCATCCATGATGCCTTCCTGATCGAGACCCAGGGCATACAGCAGGGTTGTCACAGGCAGTTTGCGGCGACGGTCGATACGCGCAAAGACGATGTCCTTGGCGTCGAATTCGAAGTCTAGCCAGGAGCCGCGATACGGGATGATGCGGCAGGCAAACAGCAGCTTGCCCGAAGAATGCGTCTTGCCTTTGTCGTGATCAAAGAACACGCCCGGCGAACGGTGCATCTGGGATACGATCACACGCTCGGTGCCGTTGACCACAAAAGTGCCGTTTGGCGTCATCAGGGGCATGTCGCCCATGTAGACGTCCTGTTCCTTGATGTCCTTCACCGACTTGGCGCCGGTATCTTCGTCCACATCAAAGACGATCAGACGCAATGTGACCTTCAGCGGAGCCGAGTAGGTCATGTCGCGCTGCATGCATTCCTCGACGTCATACTTCGGACGCTCGAAGGAATATTTCACGAATTCCAGAACCGACGTCTCATTAAAGTCCTTGATCGGGAATACCGACTGGAACACGCCCATGATGCCTTCGCCGTCGAGCGGCTGTTCTGCATCACCAGAGCGCAGGAAGAGGTCGTAAGAAGATTTCTGGACCTCGATGAGGTTCGGCATGTCCAGGACTTCGCGGATTTTACCGTAGTATTTGCGAAGACGTTTCTGGCCAAGGAACGATTGAGCCATGTCAGATGTCACCTTTCCAATTCTCACTGAGCAAGGATGCCGCCGGGCCCCGGCACCTTACCCATACGAGACAGCGTGTTCGGATCAATTCATGACCACCTTCCCGAATGGTGGCCTCCCGATCCTTTGAACCTCGCCTGAAAAAACGCCCATAGATTTGGGCCCTTTCTAAGACAGGTTCGGCTGGACCCGGTTTTCACCGGGCCCAGCCAAATTTCCGGGATGTTCAAAGGGTGCCGAAACCGACCCCCAGTGTTGTCCCGTATCGCGTAGCTTAGGCCAGCTCGACTTCGGCGCCAGCTGCTTCCAGCTTGCCTTTGATGTCTTCTGCTTCGGCTTTGTCCACGCCTTCTTTGATCTTGCCGCCAGCTTCGACCAGCTCTTTGGCTTCTTTCAGGCCAAGACCGGTGATGCCGCGAACTTCTTTGATCACGTTGATTTTGGACGAACCAGCGTTTTTCAGAACGACGTCAAATTCGGTCTTTTCTTCTTCCGCTGAGCCACCGGCGTCGCCGCCAGCTGCCATGACAACAGCGCCGCCAGCTGCGGGCTCGATGCCATACTCATCCTTCAGGATGGTTTTCAGTTCTTGTGCTTCAAGCAGGGTCAGACCAACGATGTCTTCTGCCAGTTTCTTCAGATCAGCCATTTTATCAGCTCTTTCCGTTTACAGTGTGTGTGTTCCAACGTGCGGGCTGGTGCCCGACGCCAGTCATTCAGTGCCAACCGCTTACGCAGCTTCCGCCTTCTCTTCGATGGTCGAAAGGATGCTTGCGATGTTGCTTGCAGGTGCGCCAATCGCACCGGCGATGTTGGAAGCAGGTGCGCCGAGCATGCTTGCGATCTGAGCAATAAGCTCGTCGCGCGAAGGCATTTTCGACACGGCTTCAACGCCGGCACGGTCAAGAGCGTTCTCGCCCATTGCACCGCCAAGGATTTCGAACTTCTTGTTCTCCTTGGCGAAGCCCTCGGCCACCTTGGCTGCTGCCACGGGGTCCTCGGAATAGGTCAGAACGGTCATCCCTGTCAGCAGGTCAGACATGCTTTCACACGGCTTACCCTCGAGGGCGATTTTGGCGAGCCTGTTCTTGGCAACACGCACGGAGCTTCCGGCTTCGCTTGCGCGCGCCCGCAGATCCTGCATCTCTGCAACTGTCAGACCGGTGTAGTGGGCTACGACCACCACGCCAGAGCTTTCGAAGATTTGGCCGAGTTCCTCGACCACTCTCTCTTTCTGGGCTCTATCCACAGTTCTCTCCAAGTTTAGGGACACTTGCGCATCCCGGCTCATTGATGTGCCGAACATTTCTGTCCGGCGTTCAAGTCCGTTTTAACGGGGTGAGCCAAAATCACCCGAGGGTAGGAATTCCCTCGATCCTTTGGTCGTTCCCGTCTCAGGAGGGAAATTAAGACCCGATCGACAGGCCACCCACCATCTTGGACGAAATGAAATAAAGCGCACGACGAATCGCACGCTTTATCTCGCGGTCGTAGTTAGTCCCATTTTAGGGGTTTTCCAAGGGCAAAATTGCCTCAGGACCCAACAGGGGCGGGATCAGTCGGAATCCAGGCAAGGACAGCCCCAAAATGCAAAACCGGGGATCCCTTAAGGGACCCCCGGTCTATCGCTAATGGGTACGATCTACGGCAGCACGGCATTGCGCACCACCAAGACATCGCTCCGCCTGCCGAAATTACTCGGTAACGGCGGTTTCCACGTCAACAGTGACGCCCGGACCCATGGTGGAGGACAGAGCGATCTTCTTCATATAGGCGCCTTTGGCACCAGCCGGCTTGGCCTTAGCAACTGCCGAGATGAACGCTTTGACGTTCTCGATCAGCTTGGCTTCGTCGAAGGATGCTTTGCCAACACCTGCGTGGACTACGCCGCCTTTTTCAGCCTTGAACTGAACTTCGCCGCCTTTGGCTGCTTCCACGGCTGCTTTCACGTCCATGGTCACGGTCCCAACCTTGGGGTTCGGCATCAGGTTGCGAGGGCCAAGCACTTTGCCCAGACGGCCGACGATCGGCATCATGTCCGGGGTTGCAATGCAGCGATCAAAGTCGATGGTGCCGCCCTGGATGGTTTCCATCAGGTCTTCTGCACCGACGATGTCCGCGCCAGCTTCTTTGGCTTCGTCAGCCTTTGCGCCACGGGCGAAAACAGCAACACGCATGTCTTTGCCGGTGCCGTTGGGCAGACCGATAACGCCACGAACCATCTGGTCTGCGTGACGGGTGTCAACGCCGAGGTTCAGGGCGATTTCGATGGTTTCATCGAATTTAGCGTTTGCGTTCGCCTTGATCAGAGCGACCGCTTCTTCCACCGACAGGTTGTCTTTGCCAGCGAAAGCTTCGCGCGCAGCGCGGGTACGTTTACCGAGCTTAGCCATCTTACTTCACCTCGATGCCCATGGAGCGGGCAGAGCCCAGGATGATCTGCATTGCGGCGTCGATGTCGTTCGCGTTCAGATCTTTCATTTTCGCTTCGGCGATTTCTTTCACCTGAGCGACGCTGACGGTGCCAACGGTTTCACGCGACGGGTTGTTCGCGCCGGATTTCACCTTAGCGGCCTTCTTCAGGTAATAAGACGCGGGCGGCGTCTTGATGTCCATGGTGAAGGACTTGTCCTGATAGTAGGTGATCACGGTCGGGCACGGTGCGCCGGGCTCCATGTCTGCAGTCTTGGCGTTGAACGCCTTGCAGAATTCCATGATGTTGATGCCGCGCTGACCCAGTGCCGGACCGACCGGCGGGGATGGGTTTGCCTTACCGGCGGGCACTTGCAGCTTCATTGTGCCAACAAGCTTCTTAGCCATTTGGTTTTCCTTTCAACTCGGGCAAGACGCGTCTTACCCAGTGTGTGTTGCGTGGTCCGATGTCAGGGTCGCGACCCATCCATCTCCCACGAGAGAATCTCGCCCGAAGACGATAGAGGCGGCATTTATAGGGGAATGGTGAGGTTGGCAAGAGGCTCGGCGAGGCACACGCCAGTAGAAATCGACCTGCTTGCGTGACATAAGGGCAAGCGACTTTTCAAGTGTAATGATATCATATAACAACTCCTAACTACTTGTTGTGTCAAAAACTAAAACCACTCCTGTCAGAGGCCTCTAAGATGATTGGAAACTGCGGTCAAACCAGCCTGAAACGTAAGCCACGCCGTGGAAACCCGATGCAGGATTACGACTGCCTCCCCCGAGACCTGCGCCGCTGGATCTCATCCGCTGTCCTGCCTTGGAGCGCGAGGTCCGTTCATCGCACCTTCAACAAGGCGCTGGCCCGCACAGGGAATAGAGCGCTCGCATTCAGTGAATTGAACCTGATCCAGCGGAAACTTATGGTGAAGGATGCACAAAAGATCTGGGGATCATCTCACCCCGATGCCGCCTCACCTAAACGATAAAAGGCGACCACTACCGGGCCGCCTTGTCTCACGTTCGCATCCCAAAAAGGGGCGTTATCACCCCTGCTTGGTCACCTGTGTGAAGTCCAGCTCCACCGGGGTTTCGCGGCCGAAGATGGACACGGTGACCTTGAGCTTTTGATTGTCGTCGTCGACACCCTCAACCATGCCGTCAAAATCTTCGAACGGACCGTCGTTGACTTTGACCTTTTCACCGACCTCAAAGGAAATGAGCGTGCGCGGTGCCTCTTCGCCTTCCTGAACACGACCGAGGATACCCTGCACCTCTGCGTCGCGCATCGGCATCGGGCGGCCTTGCGGGCCGAGGAAGCCGGTCACACGGTTGATCGAAGAAATCAGGTGATAGCCGCGGTCGGACATTTCCATGTGGACCAACACGTAACCCGGCATGAAGCGACGCTCGGTCGAGACTTTCTTGCCGCGACGGATCTCGATCACCTCTTCGGTGGGAACCAGAACTTCGTCGATCTCGTCCTCAAGGCCTTGTTCTGCGACCGACGTACGGATCTGCTCTGCGATTTTCTTTTCGAAGTTCGAAAGAACGCTGACCGAATACCACCGTTTCGCCATGAACCTGATCGTCCTTGTGTCTCTTGGCCGACAAGATTGCCGTGCCACTGCTGAAATAAAATACAGCCTCTCGGGACTGCCCTCTAACAAAAAGCGGCGCGCGACACGAATCGCCACACGCCTACGTCAGAGCTACGCGCTCACCTACCGCCCCGGGAGTCCAAGATCAAGAGGTGAGCCGTCAATTGCAATGCCTAACCCCCTGTGTCGCAACGATGCGCAACACGGGGTCATCAGGCTGAGTTAGCCGAACATGCCCAAGATGCCCTCAAGCCCAAAGCGGATCAGAATATCCACAATGGCGAAGAACACGGCCGTCAGCGCCGCCATGACAAACACCATCACGGTGGTCAGCAGCACCTCACGGCGGGTCGGCCAGACGACCTTGGAAACTTCGGCGCGAACCTGCTGAATAAACTGGACGGGGTTGGTGGTGGCCATGAGGCGGGGTTCTCTCTGCTAGCAATCAAGCAGCGATTTAACCTCAGACTATGGCGATTTCAAGCCCCGCTGCAGATCACCCCCGGCAGCCGGGGTCCGCTGTTTGGCTGAAGAGGCATAAGCCTGCTCGCAACTGGGGTCCTGTGATGATCGGTGCCGACTTGTGCCGTTGCGTCAACCAGCGCCGGCTCAGTCAATTCTATCTTAATTTTCGCGAGGCATACATATCGCCACCGGGCAGCGCAGATGCCATCTCATCGCGCCCCGCCCGTCACCGAGCGCGATTATGAGATAGGATTCCATGACCCTCGCACAGAACGATCCACAGGCAACCGGCCTGAGCCAAACCACCCCAGCAGGTGCCGCCACCCAGCGCGAAGCGCAGGCAACCCCACCGCTGACCATGCAAATTTCCGGCAAGCTTTCCGGGCGCGGCCACGCGCGACCACAGCAGGCGGAAGCCAAATTGGATCCGGAGCTGCAAGAGCAGCTGACTGCGCTGTTTCAGCACGGACACCATCAGCAGGCTGCAGCCCGATGCGCCGAACTGCTGAACAGTCATCGGAAATCTGCATTCCTGTGGGAACTGCTCGGCCGTTGCCATCTGGCACAAACCGCGCTGGATGAGGCTGCGACCTGCCTCAACAAAGCTTGCGAACTGAATCCGACCTCGGCCACAACCTTTGCTGCGATGGGGGATGTTTACCGTCGCCAGAACCGTCCGGAGGATGCAGTCGCCCTCTACAAGAAAGCACTGTCGCTTGATTCGACCTGCCTGCCTGCACTCAACAATCTAGGCAATACACTGCTAGATCAGGATCGTATTATTGAGGCGGACCAATGCTTTGCCAGTGCGATTGACCAGGCGCCGGACAACGCTCAGCTGCTCTACAACCGCGCCAATATCCAGCGCCAGCTTGGCAATCTGGGCATCGCCCGTGATCTCTATGGACGGGCCGCACGATTTGCGCCGGGTTTTCTGGAGGCACGCTATAATCTAGCGCAGCTTACCGGCATGGTCGGCGAAAGGGTTGAGGCGATCCGCAATCTGGAACAGATCCTGCTGGCCCGCCCAAATGATGATCGTGCCCGCGCCCTGAAGCTGCGCCTGATGGCCGATCTTTGCGATTGGCGCTGGCTGGATGAATATCAGGATCACCGTCGCCATCTAGGGTTACGCGGCTCAGCGTGTGCGCCGCAGGCTCAGATCGGCCTCGAAGATAACCCCGACCTCCTGCGCATTAGGATGCAGGCCCATGCCAGCGCAGGGCTGCAGGCGGATCCGGCGCCGCAACGCCCTCGTCCAGAAACGCGTCCTCAGCAACTTCGTATCGGCTACTTTGTCAGCTCAACTCAGGATCTGGACGCGCTGCGACTGCTCGACAGTCTGCTAGCACGCCACGACCAGAGCCGATTCGCCTTGTATGCCTACACCGCGAGCGCGCCGCGCGCAGATCTTGTCGGCGTCCTACACCGTGACATTCGCGGACTGTCACCTACCACAATCAAGACACAGGCGGTGGCGGATCAGCTGGACATTGCAATTGATCTGACCAGCTATGCACAAGAGGCTGATGCAACCGTATTCTCGGCCCGTATTGCACCGGTTCAAATCGCGATGCCCGGCTTCCCCGGCACCATGGGCACCCCCGCCTACGATTATATTGTAGGGGATGCGGTCACCTGCCCGCCTGGCAGTGAGCGGTATTTCGAGGAACATCTGATTCGCTTGCCGCACAGCTACCAGAGTGTTTCAGGCCCGCTAGATTTGTCCGGACATCAATTCAGCCGTCGCGATTGCGGTCTACCGGATGAGGCCTTTGTGTTCTGCAGTTTCTCTGCCAGCCACGCGATAACCCCGCGTGAGTTCGACATCTGGATGCGCCTGCTGACCAAGATCGGCGGCAGCGTGCTTTGGCTGGCAGATCACCCCGAAGAGGCGCAGGCAGCGCTTCGCCAAGCCGCAGGCGATCGCCACGTCGACCCCGATCGCCTGATCTTTGCGCGATCCTGCACCGGAGAGGAGCGGATGGCCCGCAGCATGGTTGCGGATCTCTTCCTCGACAGTTTCACCATAAATGCCGGTCCTGCGGCCCGTGATGCGCTGGTTGCCGGGCTACCTGTGCTGACGATGGCCGGTCGCCAGTTCGCTGCACGCACCACCGCCAGTCTGCTGGCCGCCGCCGGAATGGAGGAATTGCAGACGACGACGCCCCAGGGCTATGAGGCGCGCGCCCTGGAACTGGCCGGAGATCGCGACCAGTTGATGGCGCTTCGCAGCAAGCTGCGTCTGATGCAATCCAAGGCCCCGCTGTTCAATACCGCTGGCTACATGCAGGATCTGGAACGGGGGTTGGACATTGTATTCGCACGTCACTGCGACGCCCTCCCGCCACAGCACGTGGCGGTCCCAGCCGAGGATTTTATGCCCAAACCGCCCGTCGACAGTCTGCCCCGCGGGAAGGTCACCACACCGCCCATTCACGCGGCCTGACCACAGTATAGGAAAACCGACGCAAACGCCCTCGCTGTCCGAACAAGGCGGTGGGGGAAACGCGAATGGACTACAATCACGACAGCGACCACCCGCCTGCAGTACAAAGCACACGACCGCGATCATCGCACATTCGTCTACTGGTTTTGCAACTTAGGAAAATGGCAGGGGCATCAGGGTTCGAACCCGAGACCTACGGTTTTGGAGACCGTCGCTCTACCAACTGAGCTATACCCCTACGGTGCGGCAGTTCCTAAGCCAGGGATGCGCCGCTGGCAAGAGGGAAATCGACGAAATCCCCCTGATTTCCGCGTCTCAGGCCAGGATGACTGGTCCCGGCTGTCAGGCTCCAGTATGACAAGGCAAAGGATCCAGAAGAAAGAGCCCAGAGTGAGCCTGCGTAAGAAAATCGCCGACAGCCCGAAGGTGAATCGCACCGTCGAGACCCTATTGGCTGGCTATGTACGATTCGCCTATCGCACCTCGCGCTGGGAGCGTCGGGGGTTTGAGGAGATGGATGCCTGCGTCGCATCGGGGAAGCCGGTGATCTTCGTACTCTGGCACCAGCGGCTGATCATGGCCCCCTATCTGTTTGACACCTCTCTGGGCCGCATTTGCGCGCTGACGTCTGCCGCCCGCGCCGGACGGCTGGCGGGGCAAATTTTGGTGCGATTGGGGTTTGAGACCATCCCGATGTCCAGTCACAAACGCCACGTCGCGCTATCCCGCGAAGTGCTGCGCCGCACCAAGGAAGGATGCTCGATCGGCATCGCCGCCGACGGACCAAGAGGCCCGGCCCGTGTATCCTCCGGCGTGCCTATCACTTGGGCGCGGATGACCGGATGTCGTGTGTTCACCGTCGCTTTTGCCGAGAAGAAGGTGATGAAGCTGCCGACCTGGGACCAGCAGATGCTGCCGCTGCCGTTTTCGCGTGGTGTTCTCCTCTGTCAGGAATGGACAGAGGAAGTGCCCAAAAAGCCCACCGACGAAGAATTCGAAAGGCTGCGCCAAAGCATTGAAACCTCATTGGACACAATCACTGATGCGGCGGATGCTGCCACCGGTCGAAGTGATGAGGATGCGAAGACGCAAGTGAGTTGATCTCAGCTTCTCAAATTCGACTGAAGATAGATTGATCTCCTGTAGGAGCCTCAAGCAACTGCTTGGTCTGCAGGCGCCAAAACAGGCGTGAGTTTAATGCCTCTCATGCTCAGAGTCGCGCCGGATTACGCTCAACCTCAGAATGCAGAACTCTGGCGGGACACCACTTTCCTTTTAAACTCGAAATTCTACAGATCAAAAATGCACGTATTCAGCATCTCACTTCTGCGTACCACAACATGCTTCGTTACCTCCGCTGCGTTCCTGATGTGCGGCGAGGCCTGGACGGAAACAGAAATCGATCTTGGATCCCGCAACACGGTTTCTTTGGAAACAAAAGTGCTCTGACCAAAAGAGTATGGACTGTATCTGCTGCTGCAAAAGCGCGCTGGCCGTGCCAGTGAACTCAGAAGGGACGGATACGACGTTGGCCCGCCCGATCAGACAACGGATGATCCCGGCCTCCTCACCTTCTCCGTGAAAATCTACGAATGGGGAATTGGCTAAGATGAGCTGGTCTTTGAGCAATCGAACCTGCTGCCAAGTCTTATGATGGCTATCGGCAAAAAGTACGGGCTGGAAGTTGCTTCGGCCAGACTGTCCACTGGAAGATACCGGATAGAGGCAACCCCGGAAAACACAAACCACTCCCTAACGGACATTCCTGCAAGACTGATTTTCATTAGTGCTTTAAGAGGCAAATAGACCGCGGTTTTGTACCCGCCCGGACGCCCCGTGTTCGGGCCGCGCCCGGCCTGCCCGAATGGGCGGGCGCGAATCTTCGCACCCGGAGCTGACGCTCCCTGCGGCCTCAAAAGCTTCACTGGAGCTTTTGCAAGACCGCCTCCGGCCCCTGGCCGGTCCCTGCCCTGTTCAGGCGTTACCGCATAGAAAAAGGGCCTCCCAAGGGAGGCCCTTTCTATCATCTCACCTGTGCGGGCTCTCATTGATTTTGCTGCGCAAAACCAACTGCCGCCCGCCAGACGGCAAAGCCGTCTTACTCAGTGATTTTGGACACAACGCCGGCGCCGACGGTGCGGCCGCCTTCGCGGATCGCGAAGCGCAGGCCCTGCTCCATCGCGATCGGCGCGATCAGTTCAACGTCGAACTTCAGGTTGTCGCCCGGCATAACCATCTCGGTGCCCTCAGGCAGGGTCACGGTGCCGGTCACGTCGGTGGTGCGGAAGTAGAACTGCGGACGGTAGTTCGCAAAGAACGGGGTGTGACGACCACCTTCTTCTTTGGTGAGGATATAGGCCTCAGCTTCGAACTTGGTGTGCGGCTTCACGGAACCCGGCTTACACAGAACCTGACCACGCTCAACGCCGTCACGGTCAACACCGCGCAGCAGTGCGCCGATGTTGTCGCCTGCTTCACCACGATCCAGCAGCTTGCGGAACATTTCCACACCGGTACAGGTGGTGGTGGAGGTGTCACGGATACCAACGATTTCGATCGAGTCGCCAACGTTGATCACGCCGCGCTCAACACGACCGGTCACAACGGTACCACGGCCAGAGATCGAGAACACGTCTTCGATCGGCATCAGGAACGGCTGGTCAACAGCGCGCTCAGGGGTGTCGATGTAATCGTCAACAGCCGCCATCAGCTCCTTGATTTTCTCTTCGCCGATTTCAGGCTTGTTGCCTTCCATCGCCGCCAGAGCGGAACCTGCGATGATCGGGATATCGTCGCCGGGGTAGTCGTAGGACGACAGCAGCTCGCGGATTTCCATTTCGACCAGCTCCAGGAGCTCTTCGTCGTCAACCTGGTCCACTTTGTTCATGAACACGACCATCTTCGGGATGCCAACCTGGCGGCCCAAGAGGATGTGCTCACGGGTCTGCGGCATCGGGCCGTCAGCAGCGTTCACAACCAGGATCGCGCCGTCCATCTGCGCCGCACCGGTGATCATGTTCTTCACATAGTCAGCGTGGCCAGGGCAGTCGACGTGGGCGTAGTGACGGCCTTCGGTCTCATATTCCACGTGCGCGGTCGAGATGGTGATCCCGCGCGCTTTCTCTTCAGGTGCGCCGTCGATCTGGTCGTAGGCTTTGAAGTCACCAAAATACTTGGTGATCGCTGCGGTCAGCGTGGTCTTGCCGTGGTCAACGTGGCCGATGGTGCCGATGTTGACGTGCGGTTTTGTACGTTCAAACTTTTCCTTAGCCATTCTGTAGGCGCCCTTTTGAATTGGGGGTCGAAACC
Source organism: Phaeobacter gallaeciensis DSM 26640 (assembly GCF_000511385.1). Lineage (NCBI taxonomy): Bacteria > Pseudomonadati > Pseudomonadota > Alphaproteobacteria > Rhodobacterales > Roseobacteraceae > Phaeobacter > Phaeobacter gallaeciensis. The sequence continues at coordinate 268,814 of NC_023137.1, read as the reverse complement.
CGACCCGAATTTCCTCTGCGCGCGCGGCTTATTTGGTTTGCGGGTGAAAATCAACCCGTTCCGGCACGTCTACGCGCAAATCACCGCAAGATCGTAGACGAGACCCCACAGCCAGCGCGCGAGCCCCATCGGAGTTGGGATGATGTCAGGTGCAGACGCGAATTCGCGCGCAATACGCGCAAGTTTCTACGGCTGTATGAGGATAAAAGGCGCCTCGAGAACGTTAGCCAGCTGCTGCCGTCTGCCCAGCGCCTGCGCCGGTGGCATCTTCGCTGAGGTCCGCAGCATTGCCCAGTTCCGGCTCAAACCAGCCATTTTCTTTGCGCTGCTCCACCAACCAGTCTTCGATCTGGCCAACAGCATTGCGCGCGAGCCCCAGCATCTGCTCTTCCCGGGTACGGGCGTGACCAGATCCAACGAGGAAGCTGTCTGCGGTTGTCGTCTCAAAGACAGTGAATTTCTTCACGGCCTTGTTCAGCTTGGTGCCTGCGGCGTCATCCCAGACCGTCACATTAATGGCCAGGACAGATTTTGGGCTCAGCACAAGCGGCACACCACCGGGGGCAACAAAATATCCCTCAACACTGATGCCAAAGTGATAGATCTTGTCGCCATTATATTGACTGAACCGGGCATCGACCTCATTGGTGAGAATATCGACCCATTCTTTCTGTGAGACTTCACGTGAACCCGGCACCATCTGCACCTTGGAGGCGATCACGATATTATGGCCGAGCTTGAAGGTACCGAGATCCTCCAGGGGTTCGTCAGGCGCGGCTGCGGTGCAGGCGGCAACGGCGACCATGGCGGCCAGAAGAGCGAAGATCCGGATCATAGCAGTCTCATTTCAGTTAACAGACGCCCTCAGATAGCCGCCCCATACGGAACCGGTAAAGCCATGATGGCCCTGTGGTTCCGACGGGTGGCGTTGAGGCCACAGGTGCATGGCCGCAAGAGGCGCCCTATTTGAATTTGTAATTGCGCGGGAACCCATACGGCGGCCGCTTGCCGATACCGGCGCGTTTGCCCAGCCATTGCCCCAAGTCAGTTTCGTGCCGCGTCTTACCGCCACCCATTTCCCAACTGAGGCCATCATCCCAGTTGAAGGTGGTGACATCGCTCAGCCCGCCATCCAGTTCCAACGACCCCTGCTTGCCACGCGCCATATTGTATTTCTGCAGACGCACGCCTTTGCCTCGGGTCAGTTCCGGCATTTCCTCGACTGCGAAGACCAAGAATTTGCCGTTCTCGGACACCACCGCAACGTGGTCGCCCGTCACCGGGATACAGATCTTGGCGCGGTCGTCGTCTTTGACGTTCAGCACCTGTTTGCCACTGCGGGTCTGGGCGACGATATCTTTCTCGGCACAGATAAAGCCATTGCCCGCATCAGAAGCGACCAGCAGGCGGCCTTCCGGGTTGTGGATCAGGATATCAACGATTTCGACTTCATTCGGCAGATCAACCATCAGCCGCAGAGGCTCTCCCATGCCACGCCCGCCGGGCAGATTGGACGCGGAAATCGTGTAAAACCGTCCATTGGAGGCAAAAACCAGCAATCGGTCCGTGGTTTCGGCGTGGAAGATGAAGCGGGGGCCGTCGCCATCCTTGAACTTTAATTCGCGCCCCAGGTCGATATGGCCGGTCATCGCGCGGATCCAGCCCATTTGTGAGCAAACCACAGTGATCGGCTCGCGGTCGATCATGGCTTCCAGCGGAACCTCTTCGACCTCTCCCGCCTCGGCAAAGCGGGTGCGGCGCGGGCCGCCCTCATAGGTTTTTCCGAACTGCTTTTTGGTGTCCTTCAGTTGTTCCGCGATGCGGGACCATTGCAGATCTTCTGATGCCAACAATTCAACCAGCCCGGCGCGTTCGTCGCGCAGGGCGTCACGTTCGCGCACCAATTCGATCTCTTCCAAGCGGCGCAAACTGCGCAGGCGCATGTTGAGAATCGCCTCGGCCTGCACTTCGCTCAACTCCCCCGCACCGATAGCGGGCGAAATGTAGTCAGCTTCGGTATAGGCGCGCGGGTGATCCAGCGACCAGTCCTCCCGCATCAACGCGGCCTTAGGATCATCGTCATAGCGAATGATATCAATGACGCGATCCAGATTGAGGAAGGCGATAATGAAGCCTTCGAGCACCTCAAGACGGTGATCGATCTTATCCATCCGGTGCTGCGAGCGGCGCTGCAAGACATCGCGACGGTGATCAAGGAAGGCGCGCAACACCTCCTTCATCGAACAGACCTTGGGCGTGACGCCGTCGATCAGGACGTTCATGTTGAGGCTGAAGCGAATTTCCAGATCCGAGTTGCGGAACATCATGTTCATCAGCACTTCGGGGTCCACATTCTTGGACTTCGGCTCAAGAATGATGCGGATATCCTCCGCCGACTCATCGCGCACATCACCCAGAATAGGGATCTTCTTGGTCTGGATCAGCTCCGCGATCTTTTCGATCAGCTTGGATTTCTGGACCTGATAGGGGATCTCGGTGATGACGATCTGCCATTGGCCGCGGCCCAGGTCCTCAACCTCATGGGTACAGCGCAGACGGAAAGAACCACGACCGGTATTGTAGGCCTTGGCGATGTTTTCCTTAGGCTCGACGATGATGCCCCCCGTTGGGAAATCCGGGCCGGGCACATAGTTCAGCAAAGTATCATCGCGCGCATCAGGGGTCTTGATCAGATGCAGACAGGCATCGATCAGTTCGCTGATGTTGTGCGGCGGGATATTGGTTGCCATGCCCACGGCGATACCGGCCGCCCCATTGGCAAGGATATTCGGGAACGTCGCAGGCAGTACCGCCGGTTCGGTCAGTCGTCCATCGTAGTTATCGCGGAAATCAACGGCGTTTTCGCTCAGACCCTCCAGCATCGCCTCGGCGACAAAGGTCATCCGCGCCTCGGTATAGCGCGAGGCCGCAGGGTTATCGCCGTCAATGTTGCCAAAGTTACCCTGACCATCAACCAGCGGGTAGCGGACGTTAAAGTCCTGCGCCAGACGCGCCATAGCATCATAAATCGCAGCATCCCCGTGAGGGTGGAAATCCCCCATGGTGTCGCCGGAAATCTTGGCCGATTTCAGAAACCCTCCGGTGGAGGTGAGTCGCAAGCGGCTCATGGCGTAGAGAATGCGGCGATGCACCGGTTTCAGGCCATCACGCGCATCGGGCAATGCCCGGTGCATAATGGTGCTGAGAGCATAGGTCAGGTAACGCTCGCCAATCGCGCGGCGCAACGGTTCCAGTATTTCTCCGGATGCGGGGGAATCGGGGGTGTCTTGATCATCTACCAGGTCGGTCATGTCTTGGTGATACTGCCCCCTCCAGTCTTGGTAAAGCAGCGCCGTAAGAAAATGCAGAGTTACCCCCATATATCGGCCCGACCACGTGTGGGGTTTGCAGAACATCAACACCGTTCCGTGTTCAACGTCGATCAAATCGGGGGAGAAAGCGGCCACCTCTCCCCTATTGCGACTCGTTAAACTGCTGTAGGGTTTGAAGATGCCGGAACAAACTGTGTTGTAGGTGCGTATTACCTGCATGCGGGCGGATGTTCGCCACTCATCAATTTGCACAGGTTATCAGGCTGATCCTGGGGGGGATTTGTATATGTCACGCTTTGTTATTGCATCGTTTCTGTTTTTGGGCTGGGGATTTTACGAGGCCAGTGGCGGCGCAGATTTTGAACCGCCGAAGGGTCCTTCAGCCGCAGTTAATATCGCCAAGGCCGCGTTTGGCAGCGACAGCAGCCCATCGACTGCATCCATCCGCAGCACTGAGGTAACAGCCGAGTCGCTGATCAGCAAGGTGGCCCTGCGCGTCCCGCAGAGTGATACGACACAAGCGGCAAACACGAAACCGGCCCGACCAGCCGCCGACCCCGCGCTGCGCTCTCGGGTCGCGATGGAGCAGATCGCCGCTGTCGGCGCAGGCCTTAGCAACAGTGATACAGCATTTTCGGCCACCACAACCTCTCAGGCGAGCTTCCAAACGTCTCCTGCAACATCTGGTGCGGTACAGCTGGCCTCGCTCACCGACGGGCTATCGACACAACCACTGGTCCAGGCCGCGCTTGAGAGCGAGCCGCAGGACATCGTCGAGCCAGCCGCTGACATTCGCTCCATCACGGCGACGCGCGTCAATATGCGCTCCGGCCCGGGCACGGTGTATCCAATCGTTGACCGGCTGAGCAACGGTGAAGAAGTTGCGGTATTTGAAGATATCGGCACCGGCTGGCTGCACCTGCGCACCGTAAAAGACGGCAAAGTTGGCTGGATTGCCGCTTCCCTGGTGAGCCAGAAACGCCCATAAAGCGTCGGTACAGGTGACCGCGCGAGGGGCTTTATGCAAAAAACGATCCTGATGACAGGCTGCTCCTCCGGGATCGGGCTGGACGCGGCGCATGGGATGCGCGAACGGGGCTGGACTGTTTTTGCCTCCTGCCGTCAACGCGTCGATTGCGACAGGCTGCGTGCCCAAGGGTTCATCAGCCCATTGATGGATTACACAAATGCTGAAACACTCCGCAGCGGTTTGGGCGAGGTGCTAGCGCACACCGGCGGCACACTGGATGTGCTGTTCAACAACGGTGCCCATGGCCTGCCCGGCGCGGTTGAGGATGTTTCCACCGAGGGGCTGCGCAGCATTTTTGAAAGCAATGTCTTTGGCTGGCACGAACTGACCCGCAACGTCATCCCGGTGATGCGTGCGCAGGGCCATGGTCGCATCGTGCAGAATTCCTCGATCCTCGGCTTCGTGAGCTTCCCATGGCGCGGGGCCTACGTCGCCACCAAACACGCCATAGAGGGCCTAACCGACACCATGCGGGTTGAACTGCGCGACAGCGGTATCAAAGTGGTGTTGATCGAACCTGGCCCTGTTACATCGAAGATCCGCGAAAAGGCCATTCCGCATTTCGAAAAATACGTCGATTGGGAAAATTCCGCCCTGCGTGACCGCTATGAGGCGAGCCTGCTGAAACGTCTCTACGAGAGCACCGGGCCAGACAGGTTTGAGCTCCCGGCCTCAGCTGTTACAGCCAAGCTGGTTCATGCCTGCGAGAGCAAACGCCCGCATCCGCGTTACTATGTCACCGTACCGACCCATATTGGCGGTGTGCTAAAACGCATCCTGACAACACGCGCGATTGACCGCATCCTCGCGCGACTTAGATAGCTGATGCGCGGCCAGATCTGCCATGGGGGCAACCGCTGGCGCGATAAGAAACAAGGAATATGAGAAGATGGGCGACCCGCTCTACATCCTGGCGATTGCTGCAATCGCAGCAACTGTCATCGTGCTGGTGATCGGCATTGGTGGATTTGGCGCCGGTGGTGCCTTCAATGCCAGAAATGCAAATAAGATGATGCGGCTGCGCATCCTGTTTCAATTTCTCGCCGTGGTGTTCATCCTTGGCTATGTCTATCTTCGCACCCAGGGAGGTCAGTGAGCCATGGTCGTATTGAACAAGATCTACACCCGCACCGGTGACAAGGGGGACACCGCGCTTGGCAATGGCGACCGAGTGGCCAAACATTCCGCGCGGGTGAATGCCTATGGCACGTCGGATGAGCTGAACGCCTTTGTCGGAGTGGCCCGGCTTGAGGCCAAGGATGAGATGGACGCCGCGCTGGCCCGCATCCAGAACGACCTTTTTGATCTTGGCGCAGATCTGTGCCGACCGGAAATGGACAAGGACGCTGATGCTGACTACCCGCCCCTGCGGATTGCCGATGCGCAGGTCTCGCGGTTGGAAACGGAAATCGATGCGATGAACGCGGAACTCTCGCCGCTGCGCAGCTTCGTGCTGCCGGGCGGGGCTGCACTCTCCGCGCATCTGCATGTCTGCCGTACTGTGGCGCGACGTGCCGAACGTTTAGCGACCGACTTAGCGACGCAGGAGGACATCAATCCGGCGGCGGTGACCTATCTCAACCGGCTCTCGGACTGGTTCTTCGTCGCATCGCGCGCGGCCAACGACAATGGGGCACGCGATGTTCTGTGGGTGCCTGGCGCTAATCGCTAGCACCCTCAGGCATCTTTCTCACGCCATAGGGGCTAGTCAGTCTGCGCGGCGCGTCATGCCATTGGCCGCACTGGCGGCTGGACCGCTTGGTCGGTAAGCCGTGATTCTGCGCCACGATCTGCTTCCCTTGCGGCAGTGCAGCATTTTTCGTCGCAACATTCCTGCAAAACTGATGATGCAAACCGTCAGACGCGACGTCGGAGGGCGGTAACGTGACGATTTTGCCCTGTTGCGGCGCAATCTAAGCCGCTATCAACATCGCGAGAGCATGGAGGAGAGTCGCCTCGGCGGCTTGCCGTTTGTTAAGGAGAGAACGCAAAATGAAGGTACTCGTGCCTGTCAAGCGCGTGATTGACTACAACGTGAAGGTCCGCGTCAAAGCGGACGGCAGCGGTGTCGATCTCGCCAACGTCAAAATGTCGATGAACCCGTTCGACGAAATCGCCGTCGAAGAGGCCATCCGCCTCAAGGAAGCCGGCAAAGCAGATGAGATCGTTGTTGTCTCCATCGGTGTGAAACAGGCGCAGGAAACCCTGCGGACCGCACTTGCCATGGGCGCCGACCGCGCGATCCTGGTCAACGCGGCTGATGACGTCCACACTGACGTCGAGCCTCTCGCGGTTGCGAAGATCCTCGCCAAAGTGGTCGAGGAAGAGCAGCCCGGTCTGGTTCTGGCGGGCAAGCAGGCGATCGACAACGACATGAACGCGACAGGTCAGATGCTATCGGCACTGCTGGGTTGGTCCCAGGGTACTTTTGCCTCTGAACTGGACGTCGATGGCGACAACGCTGTTGTGACCCGTGAAGTGGATGGCGGCCTGCAGACCATCAAAGTGAAGATGCCCGCCATCGTCACCGTCGACCTGCGCCTGAACGAGCCGCGCTATGCCTCGCTTCCGAACATCATGAAGGCGAAGAAAAAGCCGCTCGACGAGAAAACCGCCGCCGACTACGGCGTCGACGTCTCGCCGCGTCTGGAAATCATCTCCACCAAAGAACCCGAAGCCCGTGCCGCTGGCATCATCGTGGGTTCGGTCGATGAGCTGGTTGAGAAACTCAAAGAAGCGGGGGCTGTGTAATGGCTGTTCTTCTCCTTGCCGAAGTGACCGATGGCGCCCTGGCGCTGGACGCAACCGCAAAAGCGGTTACCGCCGCGGGCAAACTGGGCGATGTGACGGTGCTGGCCGCCGGTGCATCCGCAGCAGCAGCTGGCGAAGAAGCCGCGAAGATCGCAGGCGTCGCCAAGGTTCTGGTTGCCGAAGATGCGTCGCTGGGCCACCGCCTGGCGGAGCCGACTGCAGCGCTGATCGCGTCGCTGGCATCCGACTACGAACACATCGTTGCGCCCGCGACCACAGACGCCAAGAACGTCCTGCCCCGCGTGGCGGCCCTCTTGGATGTGATGGTGATCTCGGATGTGTCCGGCGTTGTTGACGGCGACACCTTCGAGCGCCCGATCTACGCAGGCAACGCGGTCCAGACCGTGAAGTCTCGCGATGCGAAAAAGGTGATCTCCTTCCGGACCTCCACCTTTGACGCGGCTGGCGACGGCGGCTCTGCCTCTGTTGACACCATCTCCGCGGCTGAGAACCCCGGCCTGTCCGAATGGGTTGAGGACAAAGTCGCCGCCAGCGATCGTCCCGAACTCACCTCTGCTGGTGTTGTTGTCTCCGGTGGTCGCGGTGTTGGCTCCGAAGAAGACTTCAAACTGATCGAAAGCCTCGCAGACAAGCTGGGTGCCGCAGTTGGCGCGTCCCGTGCCGCAGTCGACTCGGGCTATGCACCGAACGACTGGCAGGTGGGTCAGACCGGTAAGGTCGTCGCACCTGAGCTGTATGTTGCGGTTGGCATCTCCGGTGCAATCCAGCACCTGGCAGGCATGAAAGACTCCAAGATCATCGTCGCGATCAACAAGGATGAAGAGGCTCCGATCTTCCAGGTGGCCGACTATGGTCTGGTCGCCGACCTGTTCCAGGCTGTGCCCGAGCTGATCGAAAAACTGTAAGCTTGGCAATTATCTAATGAGGAAGCCCGCAACCGGTGTTGCGGGCTTTTTCCGTGGGCGCCCATAGAACAGTCGCCCGAAGGGCGCCGGTCCTATGTGGTCAAACGGGGGCGCAGATATTGCGCCACCTGTTGTGCTATCCGCAGATGCTCCTTTGGTCCCAGCATGCGCTGCGCTGAGGGCAAGTCAAGCTGACCGTAAAACATACCGTCGATGTCGGCTGCATCCCGCGCGGTATGCACGGGAATTTCCAACACTCCGAGGACGCGGGCGCGCAACGCATCCACCATGGGCCGGTCCACGAGCGCAGGTTCGTGACCAAACAATGCCTGCTGGTCGACGTCGTAATGCACCCACAGAAGCGTCACCGCACCGTTAAGGGCAGAGATCAACTCCCCCATGCGCTCAACCCACGTATCCTGCAGATGATCGCGAACCGTTTGGTAACGGGTTGTGCAGCAAGATCTGAGCGCGCTCAGCAGGTGCTTGTTGAAGTGATATTCGGTAAAGTCCACTTCCGGATAGAGCTCCAGCAGCGGCTCATGTGCACAAAGGAACCTGTCATTGCGTCGTGGATGCACCTTGTAATACCCATTGGAGATATTCTGTGCCCCAAGCACCTGCAGCAGCGTTGTTTCGGCCTGGCCCGCGATTTCAAGAATATCAGGGTCGCTCAGGAAACTGTCGACCCCTGCATTCACACTACCCAGATTTACACACACACGGTCAAGCAACGCCTCGGTTTCAGACACAAACGGGCGTTCGACAAAGCGTCCGAAGACCTCAGTGCCGCCAATAAATGCCAAATATGGTTCAGTCAGATTACGCGCCGGCCCGCGGACCAATAATTTCGAACCCGCATAGCTGCAAGGCTCGCCCGCAAGCGCTGTCGCGCTCTTGAGTTCATAGCTCATAATACCCACCAAATTTCACCCGAGACTCACCTAACCCGAGATCCGTTGATGAAATGCTAATGCTCAACTTTGCCTAAAAAGCCGCCCAATCGGCCTTGTGCCGTCCACAGACCCGCCAGTATGATCCGCCGGAAAACTCTCAAGAGGCATGAGCGATGGACATCCAGAAAATAGGCGTGATTGGTGCAGGCCAAATGGGCAACGGCATCGCTCACGTGATGGCCTTGGCGGGCTATGACGTTGTTCTCAATGACATAAGCCAGCAGGCACTGGACGCGGCCGTAAGCGCGATCCAGAAAAACCTGGCCCGTCAGGCCAGCAAAGGCAAGATTGATCAGACCGAAGTTGAGGCCGCGTTGGGGCGCATTTCGACGACACTGACGCTGGCCGACATTGGCAAGACCGATTTGGTGATCGAGGCGGCGACAGAGCGGGAAACTGTTAAGCAGGCAATTTTCGAGGATCTGCTACCACATCTCCTGCCGCATACGATTCTCACCTCCAACACCTCTTCAATTTCCATCACCCGACTGGCCAGCCGCACCGACCGCCCGGAGCGGTTCATGGGCTTCCATTTCATGAACCCGGTTCCGGTGATGCAGCTGGTCGAACTGATCCGTGGCATCGCCACTGATGAGGCCACCTTCTCAGCCTGCCATGCAGTTGTGGAGAAGCTGGGCAAGACCGCTGCCAGCGCCGAAGATTTCCCGGCCTTCATCGTGAACCGCATCCTGATGCCCATGATCAATGAAGCGGTCTATACCCTCTATGAGGGCGTGGGATCGGTGAAATCCATCGACGAATCGATGAAACTGGGCGCCAACCACCCGATGGGCCCGCTGGAGCTGGCTGATTTTATCGGCCTGGACACCTGTCTGGCGATCATGAACGTGTTGCATGACGGTCTGGCGGATACAAAATATCGCCCCTGCCCGCTGCTGACAAAATATGTGGAAGCTGGCTGGCTCGGTCGCAAGACTCAGCGTGGCTTTTATGACTATCGCGGTGAAACCCCAGTGCCGACGCGCTGATCCTGAAAGAGCGGAGGCGGCACTGCCCCCTCTTGGCCTGATGGCCAATTCATCTCGATATTTTCAACCCGAATAGGACCTGCCGATTGATCAGCTGTCTTCGCCGAGGCTGAGCGTATGTTCCCGCAGCCAGGCCATAAAGCCGCGCGGATCGCTCTGCAGTTTTTCCATCTGCGCCTCGGTCAACGGTTCGCCGACGACGGGGCTTTGTGGTTTATTACAAGACCGCACGATTTCATGCAGCAGCAACCCCTGTCGCAGGATCGGCGACACCCGGTTGGCGATCTGGTACCAACGGGAATTGCTGCCCGGGAAGAAGATTGGCACCACTCGCGCGCCGGACCGACGAATGAGCTGCGCCGTGAAAACGTTCCACTCCTGCTCAATCGCGGGGCCGAACCATGTTTCTGATGACATCACCACACCAGAGGGGAACAGTGCCACAACACCGCCCTCCTTCAGATGAGCCATGGTTTTGGCCCGCATCTCGACCATCTTGCTTTGCGCTTCGGGGTCATGGGGGAATGGCACCGGGATCATGAAGGAGGTCGCCGCCTCATCCAGCCCGGTCAGCACCGAGCGGGTCAGAATGCGGTAGTCCTGCCTCACGCGGCCAATGAGGTCCGCGAAAATCATGCCGTCGACCATCCCATGAGGGTGGTTTGCAACCACAATCACCGGGCCCTCACCGGGAATACGCCGGATCTGCTCCATAGGTGTTTCGAGATCGATACCCATGACATTTAGGGCGCCACGCCAGAATTTCTGGCCACGGTATTCAGCATTGCTGCGTTCAAAACGACGTACCATACGCAGGATTGTCAGCTTTCCTGTGCACCATTCGATGGCCCGGATCGCAAGCGACGTCCAGCGATCGTCAAAGGAATTGGCGTAGGTGAGCGTCCGGCGGTCATAGATCTCGCCGGTCTCTTCGGTCCCTGACGTCACGCCAGTGTCCCGATCATGCGCTGTATCCGCCAAGTGCCTTGTCCTGTTCCGTAGTCGTGAATGAGCCTCAGTAGCCTTCGCCGAACTTGTCGGCAACAAGCGTATCCAGCGCGGAGGCAAGCGCCTCTGCATCCGGGCCCGAAGTCTCGATGTCAATAGTCGTTCCTTTTGAGGCTGCCAACATCAAAAGCCCCATAATACTGTCTCCGGACGCCGACAGCCCATCCCGCGACACCTCAGCCGTGGCATCAAAACCCTCGACCACTTCAACCAGCTTGGCCGATGCGCGCGCGTGCAGTCCTTTTTCGTTGACGATTTTCAGCGTTTTCTGAACCATTTAGTGCGCTTGCTCCCCTTCGGGGTTGATGTTTTGGGCGTTAATGTACTTACGTCCCGCCTCCATGGCATGCCGGACGGCATCGGCCACCGGCAAATGGCGAGATTTTGCCAGTTTGATCAGCATCGGGAGATTGGCCCCGTAGAGAATACGTCGGTTTGCCGGGGTACAAGCCAACAGGCTGAGATTTGATGGAGACCCGCCAAACAGATCCGTGACCACCACCACGCCGCCGCCGCTATCGACCGCATCAGCGGCCCCGCAGATCTCGCGCTGTTTCTCGTCCCGGTTATCTTCCGGACCGATACTGATGGCCTCAAGGCAGACCTGAGGACCCACGACATGCTCCACGGCGGCCAGATATTCTCTGGCCAACCCCCCATGTGCAACGATCACGATTCCGATCAAGCCGGTCCCTCACTTCTGTCGCTGGCCATGCAGCTCGCGGTGTCTAATTGACACCTGCTGCCCGTCTTCCGCAAGATCCTTTGCCAGGGTTTCTGCCAGTGTGACCGAGCGGTGCTGCCCTCCGGTGCATCCAAATGCTATTGAGAGATGCGACTTACCTTCTTCTCGGTAGGCAGGCAACAGCAAGCGGATCAGGTCAAGCACCCGGTCGAAAAACGGCTGATAGCGGCTGTCCTCACGCACGTAGGACTGTACCGCCGCATCGCGCCCATCCAGGGTGCGCAGGCTCTGCTCCCAATAAGGGTTGCGCAGAAATCGACAGTCGAACACCATATCGATGCTGCGCGGCACGCCGCGTTTATAGGAAAAGCTCTGCAAGGACACTGCCAGAGAACGCCCGCCAGGCGCAAAGCGCCGTTCGATATCCGCCTTGAGCTGATGGATGTTCAATTCAGAAGTGTCCAGCAATAGATCCGCGCGGTCGCGGATCGGCAGCATCAGATCAATTTCGCGCAGAACCCCGACCTCCGGGTCCTCAGCCGGGGCAAGCGGATGTCGCCTGCGGGTTTCCGAGTAGCGCCGTAGCAGCACATCACGATCTGCATCCAAGTAAAGTACCGTCAGGTCCAAATTGCGACGCGCGGCTAGCATTTCGATCACATCAAGCAACGCCGCCGGAGAAAAATCCCGGTTGCGGCTGTCGAGGCCAAGCGCCATCGGACGTGTCAAACTGTTGGCGTCGACCAATCCCGGCAGCAGCCGAAGCGGCAGGTTGTCAATCGCCTCAAACCCCAAATCCTCCAGCACATTGATCGCAGTGGTGCGCCCTGCACCAGACGGGCCTGTCACCAGAACGATCGGCACCGCCGACGGATCGCAGGTAATATCCGGGTCAAGCATCGGGATTTACGGCTCCACATTTGAGCAACTGTATCAGGGCAGACGCAAACTGCGGGCTATCAACACGGCGCAGTAGACGGATTGGGTGGTTAAGGATCATCGTTTCCAGCTGGGGTGGCAGGCGATCTGTTTCAAGCTGTTCCAAATCTATAACAGCAACCAGCCGGGATCGCGAACATACACTAGCCCGCAACAGGCCGATACCGCGCGCTTCGATCATACCATGCAAGGCATCAGGAGCTGTGGCCTCCAGCCCCTGATCGTCTAGCGTTACAATCACCTGATCATCTGAAACAAGCGCTGCACCATAGGCCATCAATTGCAATGCTAGTGCCGATTTTCCACTGCCGGACCGGCCTGTTATCAGCACCCCATTCCCCGCGAGGTCGACGCAGCTGGCGTGCAATCGACAGGTGCGCGTCGCAATCATTGGTCAGACCGGCAGGCCGACGACGAACCGCGCCCCTAGAGGCTCCGAGGTGATGTCGGCTTCTGTCGGGCGAATGTTTTCGGCCCAGATCACACCACCGTGTGCTTCAACAATCTGCTTCGAAATAGCCAAGCCGAGACCGGAGTTGTTGCCAAAATGCTCGACAGGGCGCTGCGAGTAAAAACGTTTAAACACTTTGGTCAAGGCCTGATCGGGGATGCCGGGGCCGGTGTCCTCAACCACGACCAAAACGCGATTGTCGCGGCGGCGCGCCCAGACCCGGATCGCATCGCCGTCCTCGCAAAACGAAATCGCATTTGTAATCAGGTTGACAAAAACCTGGGCCAGTCGCGCCTCCAGCCCCTGGATTGTGATCGGGGTTTTCGGCAAATCGGTGATGTAATCAATGCCCTTCCCGCGGGCGTCCTCGCCGAGGAACTGATTGAGGTTACCGAGCATATTGAGAAGGTCGAAGCTCTCTTCATCCTCCTTGACCAATTCAGCATCCAGTCGTGAGGCGTTGGAAATATCGCTGACCAACCGGTCCAGACGCCGCACGTCATGCTCGATGACATCCAACAACTTCTCACGCTGGTCTTCGCGTTTGATCATCCGCAGCGTTCCCACGGCGGACTGCAGGCTCGCCAGTGGGTTCTTGATCTCATGTGCCACGTCCGCTGCGAACTGCTCATTGCTGTCAATACGGTTATAGAGTGCCTTTACCATGCCACGGAGTGCCCGACTGAGACGGCCGATTTCATCGGGCCGCGCGCTCAAATCGGGGATGCGGATACGTCCCGGTTTGGATTTTCGGGAATCCCCATCCCGGCCCAGCTCAGCCGCTTCGGCCAGATCCGCGAGCGGGTTCGCGATGGTGGAGGCGAGGATCAGGCTCAGACCGATGGAGACAACCAGGGCCACAACAAACATCTGCAAGACGCGTTCCTGTTCCCCGCGCACCAAGGCGTCGATCTCTCCGGTCGGCGACGCCAGTGTCACAACACCGATGGCCTGGCCCTGAAAGAGGATCGGCGTGGCTGCGGAAAACACCGTCCCGCCGCTGGTGTCTACAACGGCCTTCACTTCGGTACCGCCAGCCAGGGCCTGCTGCACCATACCACGCAGCTGATCCTCCAGCGGCTGAGCTGTGGGCTCCGGCGTATCCGATTTCAGCAAACCGCCTGCCGCCGACCAAAGCGCAGCAAGACCATCGCTGATCAGGGTGGCTGATGGGTCGTCATCCCTCAGCAGATCCAGTGCTCCGCCTTGTTCGACACCTTTGGTCTGCGCGATCAGCGTGCCGGCGGTATCAAAAACGAAGACCTCAGCCCCAGCGCGCAGGCTAATATTCTGCAGAGTGGTCACAGGATCTATACCATCGCCGACAGCCAGACTAACCGTGCCAACCTCAGGCAGCTGCGCCTCGAACACATCCGAGATCAGCATGGCTTCTGCCGCAAGAGCGCCGGCGCGCTGCAGCACCAAGCTCTGGCGTGAAGAATTGAGGTAGAGAATACCCGAAACCAGAATGATCAGCGCGATGAGGTTCAGCGTGATAATCTTGCGCGTCAGCGGAGAGCCCCGCAGCGACAGCACACCACGACGCGCGCGCTTGTCCTGCAGCTCACGCGTAACGTTTTGGTCCGGTGCGACCCAATCGTCGCCCAGAACGACATCATTATCCCGCTGTGAACGGCTTATGCCGGAATCGCGCATCGGCGTTTTACTCCGCCTGCCCCAGACGGGGGTTACTCTTCATTGTAACGGTATCCGATACCGTAAAGCGTCTCAATCGCCGAGAATTCAGAGTCCGCGCTGCGCATCTTCTTGCGCAGACGCTTGATATGGCTGTCGATGGTGCGGTCGTCGACATAGACTTGATCATCATAGGCGACATCCATCAGTTGATCGCGGCTTTTGACAAAACCGGGGCGTTGCGCCAGCGCTTGCAGCAGCAGGAATTCGGTCACGGTCAGTGACACATCCTGCCCCTTCCAGCTGACCGAATGGCGCAGCGGATCCATCCGCAGATTCCCGCGCTCCATCACCTTGTTTTCAGTGGTCGTGGCGACCGCATCGCCGCTGATCGCTTCCTGACGGCGCAGCAGGGCGCGGATCCGCTCGACCAGCAGTCGCTGCGAAAACGGTTTTTTGACGTAATCATCGGCGCCCATGCGCAGGCCCAGCACCTCGTCGATCTCATCGTCCTTGGAGGTGAGAAAGATCACCGGCATCTGGGTTTTCTGCCGCAGCCGCTGCAACAGGTCCATGCCGTCCATGCGCGGCATCTTTATATCGAGAACGGCCATATCCGGCAGTTTTTTGTTGAACGCATCCAACGCAGCCTGCCCGTCATTATAAGTTTCCACCTCGAAGCCTTCGGCCTCCAGGGTCATCGAGACCGAAGTCAGGATATTCCGATCATCATCGACTAAAGCAATCTTAGACATCTGATTGGCCCCTAATCTGCTCTTTTTTGCGTTTTTTAGACGTTCATCGCCGTTCTGCTTCGGCGAATCAATGCCAATTGAAGAATCTGGACACAGTTTCGCCTCAATTGAGACAAAAATACCTTAGCAGGCGCTGAAGATTCCGGCAGCCACCCCTGCAAATTGTCTTTAAAAAAAATGGTTGCGCTAAACATCGCCTTGATGGCGCTAACTGCGTCAAACCGTTCTGTTCAGCGTACAAACCCTCATGTTAAGACCAGCCACATCGGCCGTTGTGCCGATTTCTGCCCCAGGGCGCGGCTTTTATTGTTTGCGGCCTTTGATGGTCGACACAGGAGAAAGAACACATGGCATCTGGACGGGTTAACCCGCAATTCCGCCTCGAAGATCAAGGTATCGAAGGACTGGGGAACGTCTATTATAACCTCATGGAGCCAGCCCTGATTGAGGCGGCCCTGAAGCGCGACGAGGGTACGCTTGGCAATGGTGGCGCCTTTCTGGTCACCACCGGCAAGTTCACCGGCCGCTCCCCCAAGGACAAACATGTCGTTAAGACCGACAGTGTCGCCAAGACCATTTGGTGGGAAAACAATGCCGAGATGAGCCCCGAAGGCTTTGACGCGCTCTATGAAGACATGCTCGCCCATATGCAGGGCAAGGAATACTATGTTCAGGATCTCGTCGGTGGTGCGGACCCCGCCCATGCGATCAACGTCCGCATGGTGACCGAGCTGGCCTGGCATGGTCTGTTCATTCGCACCATGCTGCGCCGCCCGGACCGTGAAGATCTGAACGACTTCATCGCGGATTTCACCGTCATCAACTGCCCCAGCTTCCAAGCCAAACCGGAGCGCCACAACTGCCGCAGCGAGACCGTGATTGCGATGAACTTCGATCGCAAGATGATTCTGATTGGCGGCACGGAATATGCCGGTGAGAACAAGAAATCGGTCTTCTCGCTGCTGAACTACCTGCTGCCGGAAAAAGGCATCATGCCGATGCACTGCTCCGCCAACCACGCCAAGGGTAACCCGGTGGACACCGCCGTGTTCTTCGGCCTCTCCGGCACCGGCAAAACCACCCTGTCCGCCGACCCGGACCGCGTTCTGATCGGCGACGACGAACATGGCTGGGCTGACAACGGTACCTTCAACTTTGAAGGTGGCTGCTATGCCAAGACCATCAACCTGAACGCCGAGGCAGAGCCTGAAATCTATGCCACCACCTCCAAGTTCGGCACCGTGATTGAGAACATGGTTTTCGATCCGGAAACCAAAGAGCTAGATTTCAACGACGACAGCCTGACCGCCAACATGCGCTGCGCCTACCCGCTGCATTACATCTCCAATGCTTCGGACAGCGCCCGCGGCGGCCACCCCAAGAACATCATCATGCTGACATGTGATGCCTTCGGCGTGCTGCCTCCCATCGCGCGGCTGACCCCGGCGCAGGCAATGTACCACTTCCTGTCCGGTTTCACATCCAAGGTGGCCGGCACCGAGCGCGGTGTGACCGAGCCGGAGCCCACTTTCTCCACCTGTTTTGGTGCCCCCTTCATGCCGCGCCGCCCTGAGGTCTACGGCAACCTGCTGCGTGAGAAGATTGCCGAGCACGGTGCGACCTGCTGGCTGGTCAACACAGGATGGACCGGCGGCGCCTACGGCATCGGCTCGCGTATGCCGATCCGCGCGACCCGCGCCCTGCTGACCGCAGCACTGGACGGCTCGCTGGCAGAGTCTGAATTCCGCAAGGACGGCAACTTCGGCTTTGATGTGCCTGTCACAGTGCCCGGTGTAGCCGAAGTTCTGCTGGATCCACGCCGGACTTGGGACGATCAGGCCGCCTATGACACGCAGGCCGCCAAGCTGGTGCAGATGTTCTCTGATAACTTTGAACAGTACCTGCCCTACATTGATGACGACGTGAAGGCTGCTGCAATAAGCTAAGCCAGCAACGAACCAGCAGAAAAGCCCCGGCATTTGACCGGGGCTTTTTCACATCTGGGATCAAAGGGCTTACTGCCCCGGTTTGATGCCAGTGTCTTCCAGTTTATGCTCCGGTTCCACGTGGATCGTAACCTGCGCCGTCGGCAGTGAGGCGCGGATCGCCTCCTCGATACGATCACAAATCGCATGTGAGACCCGCACCGTCATCCCGCCCGCGACAACCATATGAAACTCGACAAAAACAACCTGCCCAGCACGACGAGTTTTCAAACCGTGCACCTGAAGGGCACCATGAGCCGTGTGATGGATTATAGTGGCAATCTGCCTGCGCTCATCAAGCGGTGCAGCCTGGTCCATCAGCCCCCCAACTGACGAGGCCACAACCAGATAGCCTTCGCGCAGAATATTGACCGCAACCAAAAGGGCCAGAATTGGATCAAGCAAGGGCCAGCCCGTCCCCATCGCAAGAACCAACCCCACGAGAACTCCCGCAGAGGTCCAGACATCACTCATCAGATGGCGGCCGCCTGCGGCCAATGCCGGAGATTTAAGGGCCGCCCCCCGTGCGATCAGCACCCGCGCCCAAAGGAGATTGATCACCATTGCGCCCGCATTGACCCACAATCCGGCCGGGCTCCAAACCAAGGGAGTCGGCACGAGCAAGGCGCTGATCGCCTCCTGAAGAATCAATAGCGCCGCCACGATGATCATGATCCCTTCCACAACAGCCGAGAAATACTCCGCCTTGTGGTGCCCAAAGGGATGGCCGACATCAGCCGGGCGATTTGCGTAACGGACCGCAAACCACGCAATGATCGCACCACCAATATTGACCAGAGACTCCATTGCATCGGAGAAAAGTGCAATCGAGCCGGTCAGCCACCAGGCCAGCGCCTTTGCTGCAAGCACCAGAAGTGCGACCGCAATGGATGCGGTGGCCAGCTGTTCAGCGCTCAGTCGCGTTGGCATCTGCGGCCCTTTCTGCGCGTTTTTCACCCTATACCGACCCTAACACGCTTGCTAGACCCTAATATATCAGTCCGCGCCGCAGCAGATTTGCCCCGGCGACCAGCAACACAAGCAGCGTTGCCCGTCGAAAAGTGGCCTGATTGATCCGGTCCTGCAAGCGTCCCCCGATCCACATTCCCAAAATAGCTGGCGGGATCAGCAGTAACGAAAACGGCGCTGTATCTGCCCGCATCACACCCGATCCGATATGCGCAATCAACAGGGCCACCGCGCCCAAGCCGTAGATCACGCCCTGTACTCGCATCTGTTCGCGTTTTTCAGTGCCGAGGGCGGTCAGATAGGCGACGGTCGGAGGGCCCCATATTCCGGAAAACCCACCAATGAACCCGGCGAAGGCGGCAACTATGGCCTCCACACGCGGCGTGGCGCGGGAGATAGGGATTGCGATCCCAAACAGCTGCAACACAGCAAACAGGGTGATCGGGGCGCCAATCAGGATCAGCATAATATCTTGCGGCAAAACGCGGACAAGCTGCGCGCTGGCCAGCAGAAAAACCAGACCAATCAGTAGAAAAATCCTGAACCGTTTCACCGACTGCCATGCCGCCTGCGTGCCTTGCCGCAGGGCCTGCATCCCATTCGTCACCAAAGTGGGCAGGATTAGGCCAGCCAAGGCGATATCCGGCGGCAGGAACAGACTGAGACCAGACACGAGAATCATCGGCATGGCGAACCCCACCATCCCTTTCACCGCACCCGCAAGTGCTGCAATCGCGAAGGCCGCAAGCATATTTACAGAGGCAAGCTCTGCTGGGAGGAAAAGCATAACAAATGAATTATCTGACATGATCAGACCCTTAGCACAGGTTTCCTCTGCTGCGCTCGCGAAATATGCACGCAATTTTTGATCTATGCGTTATGTCGCAGGGTATTTTTGTTGCGCTGCAACTGCAAAATGATCTACCACATACGCAGCTGAAAAGGATGTGATTCATGGCCCACGATGGACAGGACCCGCAAATGCAACCGACGCTTATCTCTGATGTGCTGACACTGACCGCTGCTGCGCTGGAGCCGGTGGACCAGCTGCTGGAGGCAGCGCGTGCTACAGTACGCGAACAGGTCAGCGAGGACGGGCGCGTCTCCGGGACGTTGGTTGAGGCACATCAGACAGCTGCCCATGGGCTCGCTTGGCTTGCGACCTACGCTTACAGCCTGCGCCAGATGCATCGTTGGGCCGGGCAGCTACAGGCAGATGGTAAGTTTGGCGAGATGGAGCAGTTGATGCTTCAGATCGGTTTTGGCGAATACCTCTGGCAGATCTACGGTGGCATTCAGATGAACCAGGGTGAAATCTTGCGTCTGCAGGATCTTGGCCTGTCGCAGGACAGCCAGCGGATGCTGATGGCCCCTGCTGTGATGACGCTCTGCGACAGCGGCAATACCCAGGCCGCACGCCTGCGGCTCGTCGAGTTGATGCAGGAACAGGCTGGTTCCGTGATGTTTGGCGCCTCCGGTCTTGATGAAGAGCTGGAGATGATCCGCGACCAGTTCCGCCGCTACGCGCTCGAAAAGGTAGAGCCGAACGCCCACGACTGGCACCTGAAGGATGAGTTGATCCCGATGGAGATCATCGAGGAACTGGCCGAAATGGGTGTTTTTGGCCTGACCATTCCCGAAGAATACGGTGGGTTTGGCCTCTCCAAGGCCTCCATGTGCGTGGTCTCGGAGGAGCTGTCACGCGGTTATATTGGCGTCGGCAGCCTTGGAACCCGTTCGGAAATCGCGGCTGAGCTGATCATCGCCGGTGGCACCGAGGAGCAGAAAGCCAGTTGGCTGCCCAGGATTGCGAGCGCAGAAATTCTGCCAACAGCTGTGTTCACTGAGCCAAACACAGGCTCTGATCTTGGCTCCCTGCGTACCCGTGCCGTAAAGGACGACAATGGCGACTACCGGATCACAGGCAACAAAACCTGGATCACCCACGCCGCCCGCACCCATGTTATGACGCTTCTGGCGCGGACGGACCCCAACACAACCGATCACCGTGGCCTGTCGATGTTCCTGGCCGAAAAAACACCGGGCACCGATGAAAACCCGTTCCCGACCGAAGGTATGACCGGCGGCGAGATCGAGGTTCTGGGCTATCGCGGCATGAAGGAATACGAGTTGGGCTTTGACGGGTTTCACGTGAAGCGTGAAAACCTCCTCGGTGGAGATGAGGGCAAGGGGTTCAAGCAGTTGATGGAGACCTTCGAATCCGCCCGTATCCAGACTGCAGCCCGCGCCATTGGCGTTGCACAATCGGCGCTTGATATCGCGATGCAATATGCGCAGGACCGCAAGCAGTTCGGCAAACCGCTGATCGCCTTCCCGCGTGTTGCCTCCAAACTTGCCATGATGGCCGTCGAAATCATGATCGCGCGTCAGCTCACCTATTTCTCTGCGTGGGAGAAGGACAACGGGCATCGCTGCGACCTTGAGGCCGGCATGGCCAAGCTGCTGGGCGCGCGCGTCGCCTGGGCGGCGGCTGACAACGGTTTGCAGATCCATGGTGGCAATGGCTTTGCCTTGGAATATAAAATCAGCCGGGTTCTGTGTGATGCCCGTATTCTCAATATCTTTGAGGGTGCTGCAGAAATCCAGGCACAGGTGATCGCACGCCGCCTGCTGGCCTGATCACGGACAGATCACTGAGCAGACTTTAATCTGCAACCAACCCGGCACCCTTGTGCCGGGTTTTTCGTTGTCTTCACCTTGACGTATCCCCGTCAGAAGTTAGCGTGCCGTCATGAAACAGACTTATTTTCTGATACTTGCGATACTTTTCACCGGTATCCTCAGCGCCTGCCTTGGTGATGAAACTCTGCGGGCCTATGGCGGCAACAGCGCCACATGGCAGCTACGTGAGGTCGACGGCGAAGCGGTCTCAGAAGTCACGACACTGAGCTTTCCCCGTCCCGGCGTGCTGGCCGGTGAGTTGCCCTGCAACCGGGTGACCGGACAACTCACCGCGCCCTACCCATGGTTTGAGGTCGAGCGCCTCGCCACGACTCGTATGGTGTGCGCCGCCTTGCAGGAAGAAACCGATGTCCTCGCTGCCTTGCAGGCAATGGAAATCGTAGAGATCAAAGGCGCGGTGATGATTTTGTCGAATGAGGCCGGGCGAGAGATGATTTTCACGGCTGCCGACTGAGAATATCGATGAACCGCCCCCGAGCCTCCGGCAGCGGGTGGTTGCCAAGCGATGGGGCCAGCCGGTTTTGCAGGAAGAAACCGGTCGTCGTGAGGGCTGTCACGATCTCACTATTCTCCGCCCCTCCACGTCCCATCAGTACCGGAGGTAAGGGCAACATCCGATCAGCCCATTCACCTGCCCCTGTGCGTGAAACGGCGCGTCCACTCTTGGGTGAGACATAGATCAGGTCGAGACGACTGCCGGTGACGGCACATTGCTCGAAATCCAAACCGAAACCCATTTCTTCCAGAAGGGCGACCTCCCAACGCAGATAGGCCAAAGGCCAGATATCATCGCGGCCTAGAAGGTCCAGAATCTGCGTGCTGCGCCGGTAGAGGTCCGGGTGGGCTTCACGTTCCGGCAGACAGAAGGCGAGCAAGGCCGTGACCGCGTTCAATCCAGCAAGCGCCAACCGGCTGGACATGGCAGTCGCGGCACGACTTCGGATCAATTCGGCCTGATAGCTGCCGAGGTGGTCTTCAAGCCGGGCACGCCAAGTCAGATCCAATTGCGCACCAGGCTGCAACACGGGGGCCATCCTCCGCCCCGCACCGCCGCGTACGATCCCGGCGTGACGTCCATGCTCGGCAGTGAATGCATCGACAATGGCCGCGCTTTCTCCATGGCGGCGCATCGTCAGCAATATGCCCTCGTCGCGCCAGTCCATGATCAGTCCAGCCCCGGTTCATCCAGCAGGTGACGGCCATGGCGATCTTCGACCTCAATCACCCAGAGATCAGGATCAAAACTGCGCTGTTTGCTGATGGCGGCATCAACGTCGGCCTCATCACCTTCTGCCAGCGTGACCCAGCTTCGCGCCCCGCTCATCAGATCGTAAGAGCGATGCAAGGCCTGCGCGCGGCGGTCCAGCGTGTTCAGCTTGATCAAAACGGCGCCCGCTGTGTCATCCCCATGCGCGGTGACAAAGGCGGGGATATCGGCCAGCCGCAAGCGCGTGAGATAAGCCTGCACCCAGAAACTGGCTGTCAGCCGCGCCATGCAGGATCAGTTCCCGTCTTTGAAATCTAGACCCATCTCGGAATAACGCTCGGATTCTTCCAGCCAGTTCGGACGCACCTTCACCTGCAGGAAGAGATGCACCTTACGGTCGAGAAACTCTTCCAGCTCCGCGCGGGCGGCCTGGCTCACAGCCTTGATGGTCTCTCCGCGTTTGCCCAGCACAATCCCCTTGTGACCGTCCCGCATAACATAAATCAGCTGATCGATCTTGGCAGACCCATCCTTGCGCTCTTCCCAGTTCTCGGTTTCTACGGTCAGCTGGTAGGGCAGTTCCTGATGCAGCCGCAGGGTCAGTTTCTCACGGGTCATTTCAGCCGCGATCATCCGCATGGGCAGGTCAGCAATCTGATCCTCAGGGTAAAGCCACGGCCCCTCTGGCAACTGCTCTGCCAGCCAGCCGCGCAAGTGCTCAACCCCATGCCCCTTTTCCGCGGAAATCATAAAGGTATCCGCAAAAGCATAGCGTTCGTTCAGATCTTTGGTCAGCCCCAGCAGAACCTCGGATTGCACGCGGTCGATCTTGTTGATCGCCAAGGCGATTTTGCGCCCTTCGCCGATATTCTCAAGACCTTCAAGAATGCGCTCCACCCCTTCGGTAATTCCCCGGTGCGCTTCGACCATCAGGACCACCACATCGGCATCCGCAGCACCGCCCCAGGCGGCAGCAACCATGGCGCGGTCCAGACGGCGGCGTGGTTGGAACAGTCCGGGCGTGTCTACAAACACAATCTGGCTGTCCCCTTCCATCGCAACCCCGCGAATGCGGGCGCGGGTGGTCTGCACCTTATGGGTCACAATCGAGACCTTGGCCCCGACCATACGGTTGAGCAGCGTGGATTTTCCCGCGTTGGGTTCCCCAATCAGGGCGACGAAACCGGCGCGTGTGGTCATTTGTCTTGCTCCAGTTGTGCCAAAAGTGTTTTGGCGGCGGCCTGTTCGGCCTGTCGTTTCGACCCGGCAGTTGCGCGGCCTTCGGTGCCATCCTGCAACTGCACGGAAATTGTAAATTCCGGCTGATGGTCCGGACCTTTTCGCTCAACCAGCACATAGGCTGGGGGCTGTTCGCCACGCGCTTGGGCAAACTCCTGCAATGTGGTCTTCGGATCACGGGCATCCGCCTCAACCCGACCGATGCGACTGCCCCAGAGGCGCAGGATCAGCTCCTGTGCCGCATCAAACCCGCCATCCTTATAAACGGCTGCAATCACAGCCTCCATGGCATCGCCCAGCAGCGCCAGTTTCCGCCGTCCGCCGGACATGGTCTCAGAGCGACCCAATTTCAACACCGCCCCCAGATCGATATCACGGGCCACATCCGCGCAGGTTTCCTTGCGCACCAGCGCATTGAACCGCGGGGCAAGCTGCCCCTCTGTCGCGGCCTTATCGGTGTCCAGAAGCGCCGTGGCCATCACCAGCCCCAGCACCCGGTCGCCCAGAAACTCAAGCCGTTGATTGTCTTGCCGGTTGGGAGACGACACAGAGGCGTGCGTCAGCGCCCGCACCAAAAGGGCCGGCTGGGAGAAACTATAGCCGATCCGCGTCTCGAACGCGCGCATATCCTTAGAGAGTTTCACTCGATCCCCTTAAAGAAGCGATCACTGCGCCAGGTCCAAAAAAACAGCATCGAACGACCAGCCGACGAAAACATGATCCGGTCCGCGCGCCCAATCAGGTTTTCAAACGGCACATAACCAACACCCCCAGCAGACTGCGGCAAGCGGCTATCGGAGGAGTTATCGCGATTGTCCCCCATGAAGAAATAGTGACCTTCGGGGACCTGATAGATCCCGGTGTGATCCATCCCCTGATTGCCAATATTGAGCACAACATGCTGGCTGCCGCCCGGCAACGTTTCGATCTGGCGGGATTTTTTACACATCGCGCCCTCGCCAACCGGTGCATTCTCGCACAGCGGGTAGGACCCGGCGGGCCCCTGTGGCGCCATCAGCTCCTCGAACTCGCCCGCGTCCTGCAGCGCGACAGCAGCGCCGTTGATATGCAGCACCCCGTTTTTGACCTGAACCTTATCGCCCGGCAGACCGATCAGCCGCTTGATGAAGTCGTTTTGGTTGACAGGGTGGCGGAAGACTACGACATCACCGCGTTCGGGATCACCGGCCCAGATCCGGGAGTTATTACCATCAAGGAAGCCACAAATATCACTGCTATCGATATCGATACCGACGCTGGGGAATTTCAGGCTTGGGCAGGAAGCGGAGGAATAGCCATAGGCCATCTTGTTCACAAACAGGAAGTCACCGATCAGCAACGTCTCCTTCATGGAACCGGAGGGAATCCAGAACGGTTGAAAGAACAAGGTGCGGAACACGCCAGCTATCAGCAGCGCGTACACGATGGTCTTGACCGTCTCAAGGATCGAACTTCCGACTGTTGCTTTGGCCGTCATCAGGCTCTCCGGTCTAACTGTAAACAAGGGTCCGGCGCTACATGCGGGGCCGATCCGGGTAAGTCAAGCATCGCCCGGCGTTGCAGGCGGCTCAGTGACGATTGCACGCGCCTCAATCACCACAAAAGCCTGTGCCCAAGGGTGATCATCGGTCAAAGTCACATGAATGATGGCCTGATGGCCGGGCGGGGTCATCTTGGCCAGTCGGTCGGCGGCCCAGCCCGTAACATGCATGACAGGCTGACCCGTCCGCAGATTGGACACCGCCATGTCCTTCCAGGCGATTCCCATACGCAGCCCAGTTCCAAGCGCCTTGGAACAGGCCTCTTTGGCCGCCCAGCGTTTGGCATAGGTCCCGGCAACATCTAACCGCCGCTCCGCCTTACGCTGTTCAATCTCCGTGAAGACGCGATTTTTGAACCGGTCACCGAACCGGTCCAACGTGCGCTGAATACGCTCGATATTTGCCAAGTCAGTGCCAACGCCAAGGATCATGCGGCGATCAAATGCCATCTGACCCAAACTGGCAAGAGCTGCCGTTGCTGCAAAAACCGATCAGCCGCGTGCCTCATCCATGAGACGACGCATCTCAGCAATGGCCGGGGTCAGCCCCCTGAAGATCGACTCGCCAATCAGGAAATGTCCAATGTTTAACTCTCGCACCTCGGGGAAAGCGGCGATGGGCTGCACACAATCATAGGTAAGACCATGACCCGCATGGACCTCCAACCCCAAGGACTGAGCAAAGCTCGACATCTCGCGCAGAGCGGCCAGCTCCGCATCACGCTTGGCAAAATCGCCCTCAGCATGGGCATCGCAATAGGCCCCGGTGTGCAGCTCAATGACCTCGGCGCCAATGCGATGCGCCGCTTCGATCTGGCGCTGATCCGCAGCGATGAAAATCGACACCCGGCAGCCTGCATCACGCAGCGGAGCAATATAATGCGCCAGTTTGTTTTCCTCGCGGGCCACTTCCAGCCCCCCCTCGGTGGTGCGCTCTTCGCGTTTTTCCGGCACGATGCACACCGCATGGGGTTTATGACGCAGAGCGATTTTCTGCATCTCTTCGGTGGCGGCCATCTCAAAGTTCAACGGCACGCTCAGTGCCTCCATCAGCCCGTCAATATCGCGATCCGTGATGTGGCGACGATCCTCCCGCAGATGCGCGGTGATCCCGTCAGCACCGGCCTCCTCGGCCAATTTTGCCGCCCGAACTGGGTCCGGCGCCAAACCGCCGCGCGCGTTGCGTACAGTGGCGACGTGGTCGATGTTCACACCAAGTCGCAAGCCTGTGTTTTGTGAGGAAGTCTGTGCCATGGAATGCCGTTCCCGATTGAGTGCCTTTTGCCTGACACTAGGGGCTAAGAGACCAAGAGCAAGCCCGGAAAGCACCAAATCACGCTGACATACGGATGGTTAACGATCACTGTCGTTTGCCTCGTCCAAGGAGGCGCGTTTCTTGATAATGTCGAACTTCGCCTTGATCTTCGCCCGGCGGCGCTGCTGATAGGCCCGGATCACCGGCACGCTCAGCATATAGCAGACGGTTGCCGTGATGATGCCCGGGATGACGCCGCCGACAAGATAGGGGTAGAACACATCGTGATAGAACAGGGTCAGCCCCTGCCAGTCAGCCGGACGATCAGTGACCAACGCAATGAGGTTGTCAAAAAGATCGCTGCCCGCAGCCAAGAATTTCCCGACCAGTGATTTGTCCACGTCGGCATCGAATTCGGTTCCCAGAATCCAATGCCCCGTCTGCAGAGAGGCGACGCCAATCGGCACATAGGTGAGTGGATTTCCAAAAAAAGTGCCACTAAGAGCCGCCAGAATGTTGCCGTTCATCAGCCGCGCGATGATCGCTGCCACAACGAAGTGCATGCCATAGAACGGGGTAAATGTGGTGAAGACGCCAGCCCAGACCCCACGAGCAATCCGCTCCGGCGAGTCGGGCAGACGGCGCACACGGTGCTTCACATAGTGAAACGCGCGTCCCCAGCCGCCACGTGGCCACAGAAAATCGGCAACCGCGCGCAGAGGCGGACGTCTATCACGGCGCCTGAATACCAAAGATACGCGTCCTTCCCAAATCCTGCTGAACGGCTACCCTAACTTTGGGCGGCTTTCCGGCAAATCGCGGAACCGAGCAACGGCAGCGACATCGCTCTCGGCTTCCAGCATCAACATCAGAGAATGCAGCTGTTCCACATCCCTCAGTTCGACATTAATCATCAGCCGGTAAAAGTCTGGTTTCCGATCGACAAATTCAAGGTCTGAGATATTGGCCTTTTTCTCACCGATCAACGTGCAAATGCGCCCCAGAACACCGGCATCATTGCCAATCGTCAGTTCCAGCGTCACACCATAAACCGCCGGGTGGGTGCCGCTATGCCAATGCAGATCAACCCAGCGTTCGGGCTGGTCCTCCACCTCTCCCAGCGCGTCACAATCTGCGGAATGCACCACAACACCACGCCCGCGGTAGGTGATGCCAATGATCCGCTCGCCCGGCAAGGGCTGACAACAGGGCGCACGCTCAAAGCTCTGCCCCGGCTCAAGACCAATTACTGCCCTGCGAGGAGGCACTTCATCACTGTCGTCTGCGGCCAACTCCGGATAGACGGCCTGAACCACATCATGAGCAGTGAGAACGGCCGCACCCAAACGGGCCAACAATTCATCCACCGTACTGACACGTAGAGCGCGCGCCGCTGTTTCCAGCGCCTTATCCGTGGCTTTGCGGCCAACATGTTCAAAAGCAGAGCGTGCTAGCTCATGGCCCAGTTTCACAAATCGGGCCCGGTCCGCTTCACGCAGGGCGCGGCGGATCGCGGTGCGTGCCTTGCCGGTGGTCGCAATGTCCAACCAACTCACCTGCGGGGTCTGCCCCTCAGCAGTGATGATCTCAACCGACTGGCCATTGCGCAAACGGGTCCAGAGCGGCACGCGGATCGCATCCACCTTGGCCCCTACGCAGGCATGCCCGATGCGGGTGTGGATCGCATAGGCGTAGTCGATCGGCGTCGCCCCTTTGGGCAGTTTGATCACATCCCCCTTGGGTGTGAAGCAGAACACCTGATCCGAATACATCTCCAGCTTGACCGCTTCGAGGAACTCATCGTGATCCTCCTCCGCGTCGAACTGTTCCGTGAGGGACGCAATCCACTTTGCCGGATCAACAGCAAAGGGGTTCTCGGATCGCACACCATCACGGTATGACCAATGCGCCGCCACACCGGTTTCGGCCACATCGTGCATCTGGCGTGTGCGAATCTGCACCTCAACGCGCTTGCCATCACGCCCGGAAACCGTCGCGTGGATTGACCGATACCCGTTGGATTTTGGCTGGCTGATGTAGTCTTTGAAGCGGCCGGGTACCGCCCGCCAGCGCTGATGGATCGCTCCCAGCGCGCGGTAGCAGTCTTCCTCACTCGCCGTGATGATGCGGAACCCGTAGATATCAGAGAGACGCGAAAAGCCCTGATCTTTCTCCTGCATCTTGCGCCAGATGGAATAGGGTTTTTTTGCGCGGCCGAAAACTTCGGCCTCAATCCCGGTCTTTTCAAGCTCCGCCCGCATGTCGCCGGTGATGCGGTGGATCACGTCACCGGTTTCGCGCTGCAACGTGACAAAGCGGCGGATAATGGATTGGCGCCCTTCGGGGTTGAGCACACGAAAGGCCAGATCTTCCAGCTCTTCGCGCATCCATTGCATCCCCATACGACCTGCCAGCGGCGCATAGATATCCATGGTCTCGCGCGCTTTTTGGGCCTGCTTGTCCGGGCGCATGGCCTTGATGGTCCGCATATTGTGCAGACGGTCGGCGAGTTTGACGAGAATGACCCGCAGGTCTTTCGACATCGCCATAAACAGTTTGCGGAAATTCTCGGCCTGTTTGGTTTCGCGGCTGGACAGCTGCAGGTTTGTCAGCTTGGTCACACCATCAACCAGCATTGCCACCTCATCCCCGAACCGCGTGGAGATTTCATCGTAGGAAGCTTTGGTATCTTCGATGGTGTCGTGCAGCAGGGCGGTGATGATGGTGGCATCATCCAGCCGCTGTTCGGTCAGGATGGCCGCGACTGATACGGGATGGGTGAAATAGGGTTCGCCCGAATGGCGAAACTGCCCATCGTGCATCTGCTCACCGAACGCATAGGCATCGGCGATCCTGTCCGCATTAGTCCGGGGATTGTAGTTGCGGACCAGAGCAATCAGATCTTCTGGTGAAATCATTTCCGGTCCGCAGCCTCAGCTCACTATGTCTTGCGACGTCTCAGCCCTGCCCTTGCGCCTCCATCAGCGCACGCAGCAGTTTCTCTTCCGACATATCATCGGAGGCGGGTTTGTCATTCTCCGCACCCATCAGCAGGGCCATGGAATCATCTTCCGGCTCATCCACTTCGATCTGGGTCTGATTGCTTTCGATCAGACGCTCGCGCAGAGAGTCGGCGCTCTGGGTTTCGTCAGCGATTTCGCGCAGGGATACGACAGGGTTCTTGTCGTTGTCCCGCTCAACCGTCAGCGCGGCGCCGGCCGAAATCTCACGCGCACGATGCGCGGCGAGCATCACCAGCTCAAAGCGGTTGGGAACCTTGTCTACGCAGTCTTCAACCGTCACGCGGGCCATGGGCGACTCTCCAAATCAAAATAAGTCCAGAAGGGTGACTTCTAAAACCAAAGCTTTCTCTTGACAAGCGCCGAATGGGGCGCATTGGCGGCTCAGACCGGGGAAATCTCACTCAAATCCGACATTGGCAGCGCAGCGCAGAGCTCACGGACCGTCTGACCGAGAATCGGGTGCCGCCAATCCGGTGCGATATCCTGCAACGGCACGAGGACAAAGCCGCGATCCTGAAGCCGTGGGTGCGGTATCAGCATCTGACCCGGTGCCTCCTGCATTTGTTGATCAAGCGGCAGATCTTTCCAACGTTCAAAGGTGGCCACATTCGGACAGATCAGATCATCATAGGCGATCAGGTCCAGATCCAGCGTCCGCATGCCCCAGCGCTGCACGCGACGGCGGGCAAAGTCTGCCTCAACCTGATGCAACAGATCAAGTAAGGCACGCGGCGACAGATTTGTGCGTATCGCAATCGCTGCGTTCACATAGTCAGGACCGGACCCGGCCGGAAAACAGGGCGTACGATAGAACCGCGATACCGCCGCCAGCCGGATGTCTGATTCGGACAACTGCTCAACAGCCCCTATGAGGGTATGGACCACCGACTGCTCGCCGATAGGCAGGTTTCCCCCCATGGCAATAAGCGCCTCTGACCGGATTTCGGTCATTTTTGCCCTCGTTTCTTAATCCCGACACACTTGCGGCAAATGTCAAATAACCTACATTAAGTCCACCCGTTTTAGCGTATTTCAGCATTCACTCACGGAACCTCACTGCTGGGACGGACCTACCGGAAGGACATATTTGATGTTTTACAAGGACGAACGGCTTGCGCTGTTCATCGATGGCTCGAACCTTTACGCCGCCGCAAAGGCGCTGGGGTTTGACATCGATTACAAGTTGCTCAGGCAGGAATTTATGCGCCGGGGCAAGCTTCTGCGCGCCTTTTACTACACGGCCCTGCTGGAAAATGATGAGTACTCTCCCATCCGGCCTTTGGTGGATTGGTTGCATTACAACGGCTTCACCATGGTGACCAAACCGGCCAAAGAGTATACCGACAGCATGGGTCGCCGAAAGGTGAAGGGGAATATGGATATCGAACTGACGGTCGATGCCATGGAACTGGCGCCACGCGTGGATCATATCGTGCTGTTTTCCGGCGACGGTGATTTTCGCCCCCTCATCGCCAGTTTGCAGCGGCAGGGCGTACGGGTTTCCGTGGTCTCCACCATTCGCAGCCAGCCACCGATGATCTCCGACGAGTTGCGCCGTCAGGCCGACAATTTCATCGAACTGGAAGAGTTGAAGGACGTGATTGGTCGCCCCCCCCGCGAACAAAGCGATCCGCGTTCGGTGTCAACCGCAAGCGGCTGATATCAATCTGGCGCCGACGACGCGCTTCGGACATGGCAGACACAGCCCGCAGCAGTGCTACTCACTGGCTGCGGGCTTTCGTTTGTGCGGCGCGCGCATTTTGACACATCAGCAGCACAAGTCCGCTGTGCAGCACTGGACCTTGCCGACAGAACGTCCTAGCTCTGAGCGGTAAGGAGACCGCGATGACCAAGCCACCCCTGACGCTATACCTAGCCGCACCACGCGGTTTCTGTGCCGGTGTCGACCGGGCCATTAAAATCGTTGAAATGGCGCTCGAGAAATGGGGGGCGCCGGTCTATGTGCGCCATGAGATCGTTCACAACAAATACGTGGTGGATGGGCTGCGGGATAAGGGCGCTGTTTTTGTCGAAGAGCTGGACGAATGCCCTGATGACCGCCCGGTGATCTTTTCCGCCCATGGTGTGCCGAAGTCTATTCCAGCAGAAGCCGATCGGCGCCAGATGATCTATGTCGATGCGACATGCCCGCTGGTCTCAAAGGTCCACATCGAAGCCCAGCGTCATGCTGAAAACGGCCTCCAGATGATCATGATTGGTCATAAGGGCCATCCGGAGACCATCGGCACCATGGGGCAGCTGCCCGATGGAGAAGTGCTGCTGGTCGAAACGCCCGATGATGTGGCCACCGTGGCGGTACGTGACCCCGATAATTTGGCCTATGTCACCCAGACGACCCTGTCTGTGGATGACACCAAGGATATCGTCGCAGCCCTGCAGGCACGCTTCCCCAATATCGTTGGCCCGCATAAGGAAGATATTTGCTACGCCACAACAAACCGTCAGGAAGCGGTCAAGGAAGTCGCCCCCAAAGCAGACGCCCTGCTGGTGGTCGGCGCGCCGAATTCGTCGAACTCCCGCCGTCTTGTCGAAGTCGGCGCAAAGGCAGGCTGCCAATATGCACAGCTGGTGCAGCGCGCCGAAAACATCGACTGGCGCGCACTTGAGGGAATTTCCTCGGTGGCCATCACTGCCGGAGCCTCAGCCCCTGAATTGCTGGTGAATGAGGTCATCGACGCCTTCCGTAAGCGATTTGATGTCACTGTCGAACTTGTGGAAACCGCTATTGAGCGGGTCGAGTTCAAGGTTCCCCGCGTCCTGCGGCAAACCGCCTGAACCAACCTCCGAAAGCCCCTTACACATACCCGCGGCGGGCTCCGCCCACTGCGGCTTTTCTTTGTCTTGCAACTGATTGGCAGCCGATTATCCTTGCTCAGAGAAGCCTTATTCCTGAAAGGACCAGTCATTTGATTTCGCTGCAATTTCTGATTACCGCATTTGTTGTCGTTCTCGCGCCCGGTACCGGGGTGCTCTACACGCTGGCGCTTGGCCTCGGTCAGGGCCGTCGTGCCGCGATCTGCGCCGCGATTGGCTGCACGTTCGGCATTGTGCCCCATCTGGCGGCGGCAACACTGGGGCTGGCAGCTGTTCTGCATACCTCCGCAGTGCTGTTTCAAACGGTAAAAATCGCGGGCGTTCTCTATCTTCTCTATCTCGCGTGGCAGATGCTGAAAACGGATGGCGCCCTGTCGCTGTCGAATGCGCCCACAGCGCGAGATCGAGGCATGAAAATTGCCAAGCGCGGGGCTATGATCAACATTCTCAACCCAAAGCTCTCCGTGTTCTTTCTGGCCCTTCTGCCCCCGTTCCTCTCAGGCGTTCCAGAAACCGCAACGCAGGAAATGGTTGTCCTTGGGTTGATTTTCATGGCGATGACCTTTGCGATGTTTGTGCTCTATGGCCTGTTCGCGGCCCAAGCGCGCAACCTGATCCTGGGATCCGACACAGTGGTGAAGTGGCTCAACCGCAGCTTTGCCGGGCTGTTCGCCGCATTGGCGGCACGATTGGCGATGGAACGCGCGTGAGCCGGATACCGCCAGCACCTCTCGTCTTGGGACTGGCAGGGCTGGTGCCATTTGTCTGGGGCGCCCTGACCACGCTGAACCCCGCTCTACAAGCCTGGGGCGCGACCCATCTCGGGCCACGGTTCGTTGGCCCCTATGTGCAACTGTTCTACGGCTCGGTCATCCTGAGCTTCATGTCCGGTGTGCTGTGGGGATTTGCGACCAAGACCTCAGGTGTGCGGGCGACAACGGGCTATGCACTGTCGGTGCTGCCCGCACTCTGGGCGTTTTTCACGACCGGCGGCGGCCCAACCAGCGCAGGCATCAACCTGATCTACGGCTTCGCCGGGCTGTTGCTTCTGGACTATGCTTTCTCCGTCTGGCGCCTGACGCCATCATGGTGGATGCAACTGCGACTGCTGCTCACATCTATCGTGATCGCCAGCTTGGCCGTAGGCCTGTACCTATGAGCGAACCGGACCGCACAACTCTGGAAATCTACAACCGCAAGGCTGCGGAGTATGCAGACCGCAACGAGGTCCACTTGCGGCAGGATCCGCGGCTTGAGGAATTCATCGCCAGTTGCCCGCCCCGTGGCCACGTGCTCGATTTGGGCTGTGGCCCAGGCACATCCAGCGCCGTTATGGCTGCGACCGGTCTACGCCCTCTTGCCATGGATGCTTCGGCTGAAATGATCGCGCTGGCGGATCAGCTCACCGGGGTTCAGACCCAGCTTGCCAGCTTTGATGAGCTCACCGGCATCGACATCTACGATGGTGTCTGGGCCAATTTCAGCCTGCTGCATGCCCCGCGCGCCGACTTCCCCCGACATTTGCGCGCCATCCGGCGAGCACTGCGATCAGGTGGCCCCTTTTACATTGCGCTAAAGCTCGGTAAGGGCGAGGCCCGGGACGCCATTGGGCGGCTCTACACCTATTACGAGGACGAGGAATTGAAGGATCTGCTGGGCTCATCCGGTTTCACCCCCACCAACAGCACCACAGGCGAAAGTGCCGGTTTGGACGGGTCAATGGCACGCTGGATTTCGGTGGCCTGTCATGGCTGAGCTGTTCGCCTACACCGATGGCGCTTGCTCCGGCAACCCTGGCCCCGGCGGCTGGGGGGTGTTGCTGCGGGCAATGGATGGCGAGACCATCGTCAAGGAAAAGGAACTAAGCGGCGGCGAGGCCGAAACAACCAACAACCGGATGGAGTTGCTCGCCGCGATCAATGCCCTTGAAAGCCTGGCGCGACCGTCCACGCTTACGGTTGTCACCGATTCCGCATATGTGAAGAACGGCGTCACCGGGTGGATTCATGGCTGGAAGCGCAACGGTTGGAAAACCGCCTCGAAGAAACCGGTGAAAAACGTCGAGCTGTGGCAGCGACTGGATGAGGCTCAGCGTCGGCATGATGTCACATGGGAATGGGTCAAGGGCCACGCAGGCCATCCCGAGAACGAACGCGCTGACGAACTCGCGCGTGCAGGCATGGCCCCTTTCAAACCCGGCAAAGCCAAAGCATGACCATCCTCACCCTTCTGGACTACGCCTCCGTTCTGGTCTTCGCGGCCTCTGGCGCGCTGGTGGCCAGTCGGGCGCAGCTGGATATCGTTGGCTTTGCCTTCGTGGCC
Organism: Phaeobacter gallaeciensis DSM 26640; assembly: GCF_000511385.1. Lineage (NCBI taxonomy): Bacteria > Pseudomonadati > Pseudomonadota > Alphaproteobacteria > Rhodobacterales > Roseobacteraceae > Phaeobacter > Phaeobacter gallaeciensis. The sequence goes on along the minus strand of NC_023137.1, from coordinate 234,279 downwards.
TGTCTGACCGCTGTCGGCGGGGGCACGGTACGGGACCTGCTATTGGATCGGCATCCGGTTTTCTGGATTGGGGATTCCACCAATATCCTGCTGGCGGCCGCTGCTGCGGTGCTGGTGTTTTTCACCGCCCATCTGGTGGAGAGCCGGTTGCGCTGGGTTGTATGGCTTGACAGTTTTGCACTGGCAGTGGCGGTGTCTGCCGGTACCGGGGCGGCCCTACTGACAGGTCAGCCCCCCGTGATCGTGGTTCTGATGGGCATGGCAACCGGCACGCTGGGTGGGCTCATGCGGGATGTCGTCTGCAATGAGGTGCCGTTGGTATTGAAGCAGGGGGAGCTTTATATCTCCTGCGCAATGGCTGGCGCGATCACCGCCGTGATCAGCATCGCCTTTGGCCTGCCGACCCGTTGGGCCCTGTTGGCCTGTGCAGTGATCTGCTGGGTTCTGCGGGCAGGCTCCATCACCTTTGGTTGGCATCTGCCGGTCTATCGCTCGCGCCCGCCACGCAGCTGATCCCGTCTCTCAGCCCCTTAGCGGCGCCAATGAAACGGCACGATAATCAGTGCACCGATTGAGGCAACGATTGCGTTTCATCCCGGTGCCCGAAAACCGATGCCAAACATGATCACCACAAAGTGAAACAGAAAGGCACCGCCCACACAGATGATGATGGAAGACAGATAGCCGTTCTGAGTGAAGCCAGTTTTCTCCGCAACGTAGCCAACAATCCCAGCAATCACTACGCTGCCGAAAAGAGCTAGAAACATCGCCTACCCCCCCTTAAAGCCGTGTGCCAGCAGTGACAGGAAAGCCGCGCAAGAAGATCTCTCGCTCCTGTGCCCCCTTGCCCGCACGCTGCAACTTCAGCAGCTCAACCGCGCCCTCACCGCAGGCGACCCGCAAGGTGTCATCCAGAACTTTGCCCGCCGCCCCGGTACCATCGACAACACGTGACGCCAGAAGTTTCACGCGCTGGCCGTCAATTTCGCACCAGGCCCCGGGAAATGGGGACAGCCCGCGGATCTGCTGATCAACCTCACTCGCCGGGCGTGTCCAATCCACGTGGGCCTCCGCCTTGTCGATCTTGTGGGCGTAGGTCACACCATCGTCCGGCTGCACCTGTGGTGTTAACTCCGTCAATTGTGTCAATGCCCGCACGATCAGGTCCGCACCCATTTCAGACAGGCGGTCATGTAACTGAGCCGTGGTTTCCTCTGCGCCGATATCTGTCGCCTCACGCATCAGAACTGGCCCGGTATCCAACCCGGCCTCCATCTGCATGATACACACCCCGGTCTGCGCATCCCCCGCCATGATCGCACGGTGGATCGGCGCCGCGCCACGCCAGCGCGGCAGGAGGCTTGCGTGGATGTTGAGGCACCCCTGGCGCGGCGCGTCCAACACGGCCTGCGGCAAGATCAAGCCATAGGCAACCACAACCGCCACATCTGCGTTCAGCGCTTCAAACTCAGCCTGCTGCTGCGCATCCTTCAGGCTGACCGGATGGCGCACTGCAAGCCCAAGCGCATCCGCCCGGGCGTGAACCGGCGTAGGTCGGTCTTTCTTGCCACGCCCCGCCGGGCGAGGTGGCTGACAATAAACGGCAGCAATATCGTGGCCAGCCTCAACCAACGCATTGAGCACCGGAACGGAGAAATCTGGCGTCCCCATAAAAACAATACGCATATGCCGCCCCTTCACTCTGAATTTACCCGCCCGAAATAGGCTCTAACTTCGGGAAACCCCGATTGACCTTCAGCCACTCAGCTTTTTCGCCTTGCGGATCAACATATCGCGCTTCACCTTCGACAGCTTGTCGAAATACATTTTGCCGTTCAGGTGGTCGATCTGGTGTTGCACGCTGGTGGCTTCAATCCCGACAAAGTCCCGCTCAACCGTGGCGCCGGTTTCGTCCATGTACCGCACAGTCACCGCACGGGGACGTTTGATCTTGGCCGAGACGCCGGGCAGATTCGGGCTGGCTTCTTCATGCTCGCGCAGCGCGACCGAGGCATGCAGAATCTCAGGGTTGGCCAGACGCACTGCCCGCCCCCGCTCGCTGGAGCCATCTACCACCGCAAGCCGTTGCAAAACACCGATCTGGTTGGCGGCCAGACCAACACCGGGCATCGCTTCCATTGTGTCGATCATGTCCTGCCAGAGGGCGAGCGTTGCATCAGTGATTTCGCTGACCTCCTCGGCACGGCTGCGCAGATGTTTGTCGGGCCATGGCAGGCAAGGGCGCACGGTCATCGGGTTGTCTCCAGATAGGTTTCATAGGTAGCGACGGCAGCAGCACGCGCCGTGGGGGACACCCTGTCGAAGGTTACGCACCCCTCAAGGTGATCATATTCATGTTGCACGCAGGCTGCGGCGAATCCCTCAAACCGGCGTTGATGCCGGACCCCTTCCAAATCACTCCAGGCCAGATCGACCCAGGCCGGGCGCGTGACATCAAGGCTGACACCTTCGATCGACAAACAGCCCTCTGACATTGTGGCCATCTCCTCCGACAACGCAACGATGTCCGGGTTGATGCAGACAAGCGGGTCGCGCGCACCTTCTTTCCAGGTGGTGTCCATCACGAACAGTCGTGCCAATACGCCGACCTGTGGCGCGGCCAACCCACGCCCCGGCGCGGCATACATGGTATCGAGCATATCACGCGCTAGTTCGGCCACATCCTCTGTGGCATCAACCGGGCTTGCACGCATGCTCAGCACCGGATCGGGCCAAGCCCTGATAGGGAGAACCGTCATTTCGTTCACCTTTCCCTGTCAGAATTCGCCCCACTCAGGCGGGGACTATGTCCCAACCTCGCGAGAGGTGTTCAGCTGCGCCCGCGCTCACGTTTCAATTTCTGCATCTTCCGCGTAATCATCTGCCGCTTCAGCGGTTTCAGATAGTCGATAAACAGTTTGCCGTTCAGATGGTCGATCTCATGCTGGACACAGGTGGCCCAAAGCCCATCGAAGGTTTCGCGCTGAGCATTGCCATCGCGATCCATCCATTCGACCTCAACCACCTTGGGGCGGGTCACCTCAGCGTATTGATCGGGAATCGACAGGCACCCTTCCTCGTAGACATTGCTCTCATCAGAGGCGGCAACCACCTCGGGATTGAACATGACCAGTGGGCGCGCAGGGCCGTCCTCTTCCTTGACGCAATCCAGCACGATAAGCCGATCCAGCACCCCGATCTGCGGTGCAGCAAGACCAATACCCGGCGCGGCATACATGGTTTCCAACATGTCATCGGCCAGCGTACGCAACGCGTCGGACATATCCGGCACGGCTGCACAAACCTTCTTGAGGCGGGGATCAGGGTGGATCAGGATCGGACGTTTCATGCCGCTGATTTAGGCCATTGACGCCCGCCCTGCAACGCCCCCCTTGCGCGTGGCTGGATTGCCGTTAGCTTCGCCCCTGAACAACGGGAGTTCAGACATGGATTTTGACAAGATCATTGATCGCCGGAATACACATTGCATCAAGTGGGACATGATGGAGGATCTCTACAATGTCCCGCGCGACGAGGGCCTGTCGATGTGGGTTGCGGATATGGATTTCGCAGTTCCCTCGGTTGTAACCGACAAAATGCGTGAGATGGCAGACCACGGGGTCTATGGTTATGTGAATTGCGATAGCCCCTATAGATCCGCGATCTGCTGGTGGATGCAGAACCGGCATGGCTGGTCGGTCGATCCGGAGGCGATTTTCACCACAACAGGCTTGGTGAACGGCGTCGGCATGTGCCTGGACACCTACACCCAACCGGGCGACGGGATCGTGCTCTTCACACCGGTCTATCATGCCTTCGCCAAAGTCATCCGCAATGCGGGGCGTGAGGTTGTGGAATGCGAGCTGACCGTCAACGACGGGCGCTACGAGATGGATTTTGCAGCTTATGACGCGCAGATGACCGGCACCGAGAAAATGGTCATCCTCTGCTCGCCACATAATCCGGTTGGCCGTGTCTGGACCGAGGAAGAGCTGCGCGGCGTTGCGGATTTTGCCAAGCGGCACGATCTGATCCTGTTGTCGGACGAAATTCATCACGATCTGGTCTTCGACGGTGCCACACATATCCCAATGCAGAACGCGGCGCCGGACATCACGGATCGCCTGCTCATGCTGACTGCGCCGTCCAAAACCTTCAACTTTGCCGGTATGCATACGGGGCAGGTGATCATTCCGGATCCCGAGCTGCGTGCGCAATTCTCCCGCCGGATGCTGGCGCTGGCCCTCTCGCCGAATTCCCCCGGCCAATGGGCAACGGCAGCAGCCTACTCCCCGGAAGGGGCCGCTTGGGTGGATGAGCTGGTGCCCTACCTGGATGGCAATCGCCAACTTTTTGATGCTGCCGTGAATGAAATTCCAGGTCTACGCTCCACCCGTCTGGAGGCGACCTATCTCGCCTGGGTCGATTTCTCTGGCACCGGCATGAGCCGCGAGGAATTTACCAAGCGGGTAGAAACGAGCGCCAAGATTGCCGCCAATCACGGTCCGAGTTTTGGCACTGGCGGCGACACTTTCCTGCGTTTCAACCTCGGCACGCAACGCGCGCGGGTGGAAGAGGCCTGCGAACGGCTGCGCGCCGCGTTCTCCGACCTGCAATAGCAGCGGTGTCGTGACCGGGAACAGCCCCGGTCGCACCGGCCCCTAGTTAGAAACACCATACGAAAAGGAGACCACTTGACCGTGGTCCCCTTTCCAATTGGCTTACTGGTTTATTTTGCTTGTCAGGCAAGCGACAAGGCCCAGCCATGCTTACAGCCGCATATCGTCCTGTGCGATCAGTGCAACAGGCGCATCTGGTGCGCGGTAGAAATCCAGTGGCGCCTGATCCGCCGCCGGCGTCGCACGCTTGAACTCATAGCGCATTTCACCCGCCTCTTCATCTGATGCCACGATCAGGCATTGCGACAAATGGCGGGTTCCATCGTAGAGATCGACCAGCCCGCGCAGCTGTGGCGCATCTGCCGCCTCTATCGAAAATCCGTCCTTCCACATGCGCAGCACTGGGAAGACATGATCATCCGCAGCCACCCGCAAGCGGCTCTTGTTTTTCATACCATCGAGCCGCGCAGCATCCAGCGCGTCCTGTACCGATTGGGGAACAAATGTCGTCATGGCAGTGACCTTTCGATCTGAGACCGCTCTGACATCAACCGCCGCGCGGCTGGCTGCCAGAGCAGGTGGGCATTTTGCCCTGTTCCTTACAAGTGTGAACGCACAAAGGATAAAATCAAGTGAACTTTTTGAATCATTTCCACGCTTTGGCCGCAGCACCACTTTAGATACGCCAGAGCAAAGCACCAGTGGCTCCCCCAACACCTCGCGTATGCGCCACCTGTGCATTGGCGCAGGGAAGCTGCGCGCCGAGGGCCATGGGCGCAGGCGCAGGCGCAGCCTAGATTACACCGCACAGAATGTACTCACAGCGCATAGGAGTTTTTGATGGGCCTTTTGATTGACGGCATCTGGCACGACCAATGGTACGATACCGCGTCATCCGGTGGCGCGTTCAAACGCTCACAGGCGCAGTTTCGCAACTGGGTCACCAAAGACGGACAGGCAGGACCATCCGGCAAAGGTGGCTTTGCCGCCGAAAGCGGACGCTACCATCTCTATGTTTCGCTGGCCTGCCCTTGGGCGCATCGCACACTGATCTTCCGTCAGCTAAAGGCGCTGGCCGATCACATCACGGTATCCGTTGTACACCCGGACATGCTGGACAAAGGCTGGAGCCTTGCTAAGGACGACCATGGCGCCACCGGGGACCACCTGTTCGGATATGACCACGTGCACCAGATATACACCCGCGCCGACCCGCAATACTCTGGCCGGGTCACGGTCCCAATTCTTTGGGATAAAAAAGAAAATACCATCGTTTCAAACGAAAGTGCCGACATCATTCGTATGTTCAACAGCGCCTTCGACGAGATCACCGGCAACCATGACGACTATTGGCCGGAAGAGCTGCGGGAACCGATTGAGGCCGTGAACAGCCGGGTCTATTCCACCTTGAACAACGGTGTTTACAAATGCGGTTTTGCCACAACACAGGACGCATATGACGCGGCGATCGACCCTTTGTTCGACACTTTGGACTGGCTGGAAGACATTCTGTCAGAGCACCGCTTCCTTCTGGGGGACAGGCTGACCGAGGCAGACTGGCGGTTGTTTACCACATTGGTCCGCTTCGATCCTGTCTACCACCTGCATTTTAAGTGTAACCGCCGACGCTTGATCGACTATCCCCATCTCTGGGCCTATACACGCGCGCTCTATCAATGGCCGGGTGTTTCAGACACCGTCGGGATGGACCATATCGTGCGCCACTATCACTACAGCCATGATACCATCAATCCTCATCGGATTATCCCAACCAATCCACGTATCGACTGGATGGCCCCACACGGTCGCGACTGAACACCAGGACGCCCACCAACGAGGGGGTCGATAATCCCCCCGATCGGGCATTCGTGGTACGCCATATGCGCAGCGACAATTCGGCAGGCCCATCGTGATTGTCTTCTAAATCGCTGAAAGTGTTGGCGCAACGCGCCGCCAACCTTACGGTCCCGGTGAGAGAATCGAGGCGGAAGAACGCCAACCGGGCGCCGATAGATGTTCCGTCTCTGGCCGACTTTAGCCTGTGTAAGATGTCCAGATTACTCATCAAGAAATACACTCATAAGGTGATTCAGAAGCACAAGACTCCCCGATATTAGCGAATTGTTGAACCCGAAATGCTATGGTTGCTTTCTCACAATTGCTGTTCCATACGGCGGTACTGGGCCGGTATATTTCCTGGCCCTCGGTTCTGGTTCATTTGTTAAGGCCCAAGATGACAGGCATGCTGGATCTGACAGAGGTCCCCAAACGGGACCACGGCGGCAACCTCAGCGCCGCAATTTCTAAATATGGTGGTGTAGCCAGCGACTGGGTTGATCTCTCGACCGGGATCAATCCTGTACCCTACCCGATGCCGAAGCTGACCACAGCGGATTGGGGCGCCCTGCCCGATCAGGCGGCAATGACTGACCTGGTGACTGCCGCGCGTCACTTCTGGAACGTGCCGCGAAAGGCAGCCGTTCTGGCAGCCCCCGGCGCTTCAGCCCTGATTGCCGCCATTCCCGCCCTGGCCGACCCCCGATGGGTTCAGATAACACCGCCAACCTACAATGAGCACGCCGCAGCATTCACCGCGCACGGATGGCAGACTGTCACCGCTGGCCCAGCCGAAGCTAGCGTGCTGGTTCATCCGAACAATCCTGACGGCCGCCGCTGGAGCGCTGAAGATGTGCAGGCCCCGCTGGTCGTCATCGATGAGAGCTTCTGTGATGTCTGCCCTGCGGACAGCCTGATGCATTTGGCAGACCGCCCCGGCGTCGTAATTCTCAAGAGTTTTGGCAAATTCTGGGGGCTCGCGGGACTGCGGCTGGGGTTTGCTATCGGTGACCCCTGCTTGATCAACAAACTCGCAGCCTGGCAAGGACCCTGGGCTGTCTCCGGTCCGGCCCTGCGCATCGGCGCCCAGGCCCTAAGAGATGCCGACTGGGCAGAAACCACACGGGCGCGCTTGCAGCAGGACGCAAAACGTCTCGACAAGATGGTGACCGGAAAAGGAGCGAAACTGGTCGGCGGCACCGATCTATTCCGTCTTTATGACGTTGACGACGCCGCTGCATGGCAGGCCCGGCTCGCCCGCGCTCAAATCTGGGCGCGTATTTTCCCATACTCCAAAACCTATCTGCGGCTTGGTCTGCCAACGGGTGAAGGCTGGGCACGGCTTGAGGCCGCTCTGTGACAACTGCCGCCTTGTTGATACCGGCGCTGCTGCTGGATGCCATTTTCGGCGAACCACGCTGGCTTTGGTCAAGACTGCCCCACCCTGCGGTGTTGATGGGCCGTGCTGTGTCTCTCGTTGACCAGACATTAAACACCGGAAAACAGCGCAAAGCGCGTGGCGTTCTGGCCATAACGCTTCTTGTTGTTTCAGCCGGCTGGCTTGGCTGGCTGCTGACATTGTTCGGCCCCTTGGTTCAAATCCTTATCGCCGCCATCTTGCTGGCGCAGCGGTCGCTCTGCGACCATGTCGAGGCCGTCGCCGATGGGCTGCGTCTTGATCTGACAGAAGGCCGCGAGGCCGTTGCGATGATTGTCAGCCGTGATACCACCGGCATGACCACGCCGCAGATTGCGCGTTCCGCTATCGAAAGCGGGGCAGAGAATTTTTCCGACGGTGTGGTCGCCCCTGCATTCTGGTTTTTGATTGGCGGACTGCCGGGTTTGATGATCTACAAGATCACCAACACCGCCGACAGCATGATTGGCTACAAGACGCCACGGCACAGGAATTTCGGCTGGGGGGCTGCCCGGTTGGACGACTTGCTGAACCTGATCCCGGCACGCCTGTCCGCACTGATGATCGCCACCGTTGGCCTGGTATTGCGCAGCTGGCCTGACATTACCCAGGATGCCCGCCGCCACCGCTCCCCGAATGCTGGCTGGCCCGAAGCCGCAATGGCGCGCGCGTTGCGGATCGCACTCGCCGGCCCGCGATCCTACGACGGCCAACTGCAGGACTTTGCCTGGGTCAACGCCAGTGGCTCCAAAAGCGCCAGCGCCCACAGCATCACACAAAGTATACACCTTCTATGGGCCTCTTGGGCCTTCGGACTTGCGCTAACGGTTGCCATTGCCGCGTTGTTATAGCTAACAAGGGGCAGCACATCTCAATAAGGACACGTCACCTGTGTTGCGCCCCAGCATTCTCGCCCTTGTCTCATTTCTGCTCCCGCTTCAGGCCCATGCGCAATGTGGTGGCGGGTTTCGCAATTTCGTTCAGCTGATGAAAGAAGAGGCGCTGACGGGGGGCTATGACAGCGCCACGGTCAACCGTTTCTTTGAGAACGTGCGCCAAGATCCCGCAGTCCTAAAGGCCGACCGCGCGCAGGGTGTGTTCCAGAAACCCTTTATCGAGTTTTCACGTCGGCTGATCTCCAAGAGCCGCCTGGACCGTGGTCAGGCGATGTCGCGAAAATACGACGCCACATTCCGCAGGATAGAGACGACCTACGGCATTGATCGCAGCGTTTTGCTGGCGTTCTGGGCCTTTGAAACCGACTACGGCGCCGTACAGGGAAATTTCAACACGTTGAATGCGCTGGTGACTCTGGCCCATGATTGCCGTCGGCCCGAGTTGTTCCGCCCTCAGGTTTTTGCCGCACTGGAATTGTTCCGTCAGGGCAACTTTGATCCGCGCCGCACCACCGGTGCCTGGGCCGGTGAAATCGGCATGGTTCAAATGCTACCTGGCGACATTCTCGAAAACGGTGTCGATGCCGATGGAGACGGCCATGTCAGCCTCAAGACCTCCGCCCCCGATGCATTGATGTCCGGCGCAAAGATGCTCTCTCATTTGGGGTGGCGCCCAAATGAGCCTTGGTTGCAGGAGGTGACAATCCCGGCAGATCTGGACCTGAACCTCAGTGGTGTCCACCACAAGGAGACGGTCGCTGACTGGCAAGCATTGGGCATAAGCCCTCGCAGTGGCCGACTGGCGGAGCGCGATACCAAGGCAGCGCTGATTCTACCACAGGGGCATAAGGGACCTGCCTTTCTTGCCTACCCTAATTTCGATGTCTATTTCGAATGGAACCAGAGCTTTACCTATGTGCTGACTGCCGCTTATTTTGCCACCCGGCTGTCGGGCGCTGCGAGTTACGATGCGGGCAGCCCAGATACCGGCCTCGCGGCAAAACAAATGGAACAGTTGCAGCGCAAGCTTCAGGCACGCGGTCATGACGTTGGTGATGTCGATGGGATCCTAGGTGCCAAGACACGTGTTGCAGTTCAAAAAGAACAAAAACGCCTTGGCCTCCCCGCAGACGCCTGGCCAACACCGACACTATTGTCGCGTCTCTAATCTATGAGGAAAGATCGCCCCTTGGGGGCGGTTTCCTCGGAGGAATGTCTCAGGGAATTTGCGATGATCGCACCGGAAATCTCTGCCCCTCTGAGGTAATGACCACAGTGCGATCCCGGTTGGTCACATATTGATCGCAACGGGACATACCGTTGACGAACGTCACACAGACCTGACCATCCTGCGCGACACGATAGCTGCCCCATGCAGTGCCACCGCCATTTGCCGCTGAATAAGTGTAGGAATAGGCTCCGTCGTCCCCGAATATTGCCTCACCATCATCATAAAAAACAAAAGATTGCCCCGGTAGCGCCGCAAGCGCCTCTTCGTCATAGGGACGATCACCCGCCCGCATGGCTCCATCTTGCGCCAAGACCTTGCCTGGCAGTTGGATTGATCCGATAAGTACAAAAAAAGCCAGCAGCGTGAGATAATTCATGCTGCCAGCCTAGCTGTATTTTCCCCGGCCCCGTCTCACGTTTCAGTGACAGGGGAGATGCGGTCACCAGTTGATGAATTCTTCAAATTCCTGAACAATCCGCGACCAGTAGCCAAGCAACTCAGCAAAATCGTCGGGGTTCATGCCCGTGTTCCCCAGATACACATCCAGTTCCACCCGAGCGGACCCTTCGTCCGAAATATAGGCCCGACCAAACCGATTCTCGGTATTCCACTCATTGATCTTGACCACACGAATGCCACCATCCGTCTGATAACCAGAGAAGAACTGGATCGCATCACAGTTCTTGTTGTTTTCACAACCATAGAAATAAATCGAGAAATCATTGCCGTAATAGTCGACCTTCAGCTTTGGGTCGCCGACATCATCAGTGGTGACCTCAAATTCAACGCCTTCCGTTTCAAAGAAACGCGCCAGAGTGGTCGCATCCTTGGCCAGAATGTTTTCAGCATGCCCAAGGCCCGGGAGGACAAACAGGGCAGCAGCGGTCAGTAGAGAAAGAAATTTCATTGTAAATCCTGTCATTGGCGCGCCGACGATAGAACCTGCGCCGCGTTGGAACAAGGGCTCAGGCGACCAGCGCCTCGGCTTTCTTGAGGTCCACGGACACCAGTTGGCTGACGCCTTTCTCCTGCATCGTGACCCCGAAAAGCCGGTCCATCCGCGCCATCGTCACCGCATGGTGCGTGATGATCAGAAAGCGCGTGTCGGTTTGGCGGCACATCTCGTCCAGCAAATCGCAGAAACGAGTGACATTGGCATCGTCGAGCGGCGCGTCCACCTCGTCCAGCACACAGATCGGCGCCGGGTTAGACAGAAACACCGCGAAGATCAGGGCCATGGCCGTCAATGTCTGTTCCCCCCCTGACAGCAGTGACAGCGTCGAAAGTTTCTTGCCCGGCGGCTGACACATGATTTCAAGCCCGGCATCCAGTGGATCATCACTTTCCACCATGACCAGGTTGGCCTCCCCGCCGCCGAAGAGATGGGTGAAAAGCATCGTAAAGCTCGCATTCACCTCCTCAAACGCGGTCAGCAACCGTTCGCGGCCTTCACGGTTGAGGCTGGCGATACCCGCCCTTAGCGTCTTCACGGCCTCTTCCAGATCCGCCTTCTCGCGCACCAATTGGTCGTGCTCATCCTGAACCGAGCGCGCATCTTCTTCTGCGCGCAAATTGACCGCTCCCAGCGCGTCTCGCTGACGTTTATGACGGTTGACCTCTGCCTCCAGCTCCTCCGCGTTCGGCATGTCTTCAGGCGTTGCATCAAGGCTAGCCAACAGATCGTCAGGCACGGTCTGTTGTTCTTCGCGAATACGCGCTTCAGCATGACCAACGGCTTCGCGGGCAGCATCGCAACGCGCCTCAGACCGCGCCCGTGCCTCGCGCGCCTCAGAGGCCAGTCGCGCGCATTCACGCTCGTTCTGAACAGCGTCGCGCAGGACGGTTTCAGCGCCAATCAGCGCATCTGAGGCAACCGCTTTACGCGCTTCTGCCTCTTCAATGGCGAGGTTCAGTTCCTCGTGGGTTTCTGCAATCTCGGCAGGCACCTCATGCGCCTCTTGCAGTTCTTCTTCAGTCGCGGCACGGCGCTCCGTCAGCTCAGCAATCCGCCTGTCCGCACTCTCAAGCCGGTGGCGCCACCCGGAGAGATCCTTGGTGACCTGCTGCCCGCGCGCTGTGCGGGCCTCTCCCTCACGCCGCAGCTCATCCTGCGTCGACCGATGGGTTAGCATGGTGATCCGAGCAGCTTCTACCGCCTGCTTTACATCCTCAACTTTGGCACGTGCCTCAGCGAGGTCCTCCAGCCCTTCGACAACGGCTTCCGCATCCGTCAACTGCGTCTGCGCAGCCGCAGCGTCTTCATCATGCCGTGCAACCGCAATGCTGAGGGTTTCCAGCTTGCCTTCGGACAGATTGCGATGGCTTTCAGCCCGGCTCAGCGCCCGCGCTGCATCGGCGACGCGTTGGTCGGCAACGCGTCGCGCCTGACGCGCGGCCTGATCGGCCGTGGTAACCTCTGCCAGCTTGCGCATCAGAACCTCATGCGCAGCCTTGGCCCCATCCGCACGCGCACCAACATGTTCCATATCCTGCTTCAGCGCTTCAAGACGGTTCATCTGCTCAAGCCGTAACGCCGCGGCACTTGGTGCATCCTCAGCCCAAGCCCGGAACCCATCCCAGCGCCACAGATCCCCTTCCAGGGTAACCAGACGCTGTCCTGGCTTCAGCCGCGAATGCAGATCACGCGCGGCATCACCATCGACGAGGCCAACCTGAGAAATCCGACGTTGCAGAGCATCTGGGCAGCTGACATGCAGCGAAAGCGGCACCGCCCCCGCTGGCAGCGGCGCATCGCCGTCATATGGCGGTAAGCTGACCCAACCGCTCGGCCCATCAACCTCCGCCAGAGGCGCGCGCAGGTCATCGGCGAGAGCCGCGCCAAGCGCCTTCTCGTATCCCGCTGCGACGCGCATCTCATCCAGAACATGGCCACCCTCGGCGGTATCGCGTTCCACAAGCTTTGCAAGCGCCGTCACCTCTGCCCGCAGCGCCCCCAATTCGCCCTCCGCTTCAGAGCGGCGGGCGCGGGCCTCAGCCTCGCGCGATTGGGTGTCGTTGCGCGCGTCATCGGCCGCAGCGAGCGCCTCGTCGGCAAGCTCGGCAGCAGCGCGCGCTTCCTCTTCAGCCTCAATAGCCGCCTCGAAAGCGGACTCTGCCTGAGCCAGCGTATCGCGGGCCTCGGCCATCGCCTCGCGGGAACTCCCCCCTTCCTCCTCGGCACGGAGCAAGGCACGGCGGCAATCCTCAACCTGACGCTGCGCTGATTGGTGACGTGCTGCAAGCCGCGCGACATCTTCTGTCAGGCTCGTCAGATGTTCTTCGCGGGCCTGCAGCACCGATCCCGCTTCTCGCGACCGCTCGGCTGCCTCAGCCATGCGATCATCGTGACCGATAGCGGCCCGCGCCAGTTCACGCTGTTCCCAGTCCAGCCGTTCAATCGTTTCGCCGGCATCTCGGTTCAGCCCGCTTTCGCGCTCAATGTCGCGGCCCAGCTGTGCCACGCGGTTGGTCAGAGTTTCGATGGTCTGGCGCGCCTGCGCCTCCTGATCACTCAAGGTGTCACGCTGGACAAACAACCGTTGCAGGACGGCGGCAGCTATTGCCTCTTCCTCGCGCAGGGGGGGCAGCGCGCTCTCAGCTTCCAGCCGCTTGCCGTCGGCAACACGGGCCAGTGCCTCTGCCTTCGCTGCCTGGGTCTCGCGGCTGCGCAGGATATCTTCAGCTTCCAGCCGCGCGTCATCCGCCTCCCGCCAGCGACGATAGAGCAACATGCCCTCGGCCCGGCGCAGCTGTTCACCGATATCGCGATACCGTTGCGCCTGGCGTGCCTGACGGGCCAGCTGTGAGAGTTGTGCTGCGAGCTGTTCAATCACATCGTCGACGCGCAACAGGTTCTGTTCGGTGTTTTTCAGCTTCAGCTCGGCCTCGTGCCGCCGCTGGTAGAGGCCAGAGATACCCGCTGCCTCTTCCAGAATACGCCGCCGCGCCTTGGGCTTGGCGTTAATCAACTCGGCAATTTGCCCCTGTCGAACCAAAGCAGGAGAATGCGCGCCAGTTGAGGCATCGGCAAACAGCATCTGCACATCACGGGCGCGCACATCCTTGCCGTTTGTTTTGTAGGCGCTACCGACATCGCGGGTGATACGGCGCAGGATTTCGAGATTGTCACTCTCGTTGAAACCAGATGGAGCCAGCCGCTCACTGTTGTCGATCTGCAGGCTGACCTCGGCAAAATTGCGAGCCGGCCTGGAGCTGGTGCCAGCGAAGATCACGTCTTCCATACCACCGCCACGCATTGCCTTTGGGCGATTTTCGCCCATCACCCAACGCAGCGCCTCAAGAAGGTTGGATTTGCCACAGCCATTTGGGCCGACAACCCCCGTCAGGCCATCCGCGATCAACAGATCCGTTGGGTCCACAAAGCTCTTGAAGCCGTTCAGTCTGAGTTTCGAGAAGCGCAAGCCGATATCCTGTGATTCATTGGGATGTAAGTGTCATGGTTTTGTTACACCACTGTCAATGTGGCCGCCCCCCAAATCCGCTGGGTCAGCGTCATATCGCCACCATATATTGTGGATAACTCTTCATTGCGCGGCTTCGCCGCTCCCGCAGTCCAAGCGCCCGACGAGGACAGCCTGATCGCCCAGGACATCGCGCACTGGGCAGCCACTTGCCACTTCCATGGCGCGTTGTGCGCGTTTCCGGATGGGGCCAAGACGCGGTGCATATTGAGGATTGACGCGCACTGCCTCTGCAAGCGACCCGCGCAGGCGCACCTCAAATACGCTGCCCTCCACCGTGATCCGTTGCACCGCTTGACCACGGAAATGCGGGCTTGCCGTATCGCAGGCTGCACGCGGAACAGCAAGAAGGAACATAAAAATTGAGCGGGATCGAACCGTTCGCCTGATGAGATCACACATCTGTATTCCTATACCGATTAGGGCTGGATCTTCGCTCGTCCCTTCAAACTAGCAAGGAACAGGCGGGCTGTCTGCTGATTGGGCGCACATCCTCTTGCGATGGCCTTGGCCCCGTGGTCATATGTTTTGACCAATCGCGCATTCAAAAGACTGACAGCATGCCCTTCCAAAAAGTACAGCCCGAAAAACTCTCTGCGTCTGTGGTGCGCCAGATTGAGCAGTTCATCCTGCGCGGAATTCTCACACCCGGCGAAAGGCTCCCAGCCGAGCGGGAGTTGGCGGAGCGTCTGGGGGTATCACGGCCCTCCTTGCGCGATGCGCTGGCCGAATTGCAGGACCGTGGCCTGTTGGTCTCGCGGGCTGGCGCCGGAGTGTTTGTTGCCGATGTGCTTGGCTCTGCGTTTTCCCCGGCCTTGGTACAGTTGTTTGCGAGCCATGACGAGGCGGTTTTCGACTACCTCAGCTTTCGCCGAGATATGGAAGGGCTAGCCGCCGAGCGCGCCGCCAAATATGGATCCGACTATGATTTGGAGGTGATCCAGACGATTTTTGACAAGATGGAGCAGGCCGGTGATCCCGCCATCTCGGAAGAGGCTGCCGCGCTCGACGCCCAGTTCCATTCCGCAATTATGGACGCGAGCCACAATGTGGTCATGCTGCATATGATGCGCTCTATGTTCGAGCTGCTGCGTGAAGGTGTTTTCTATAATCGTCGCGTTATGTTCCAGCAGCACACCACGCGCGATGCCCTATTGGCCCAGCACAGCGCCATCAACACCGCGCTACAGGCCCGCGACCCGTCGGCAGCACGGGCCGCTGTTGAAACTCATCTGGACTATGTAAAACAGGCCCTGACTGACCATCAGCGCGCCCTGCGCAATGCTGAGGTGGCCAAGCAACGTCTGCAGCACGAAGTTAGCAAGACCTAGGAACCAACCCACGGACTTTAAACGGCCCGCAACCCCATCAGGCCTCGGGCAATGACGCCATCCACTCGGCAACGACGGCCTCGGGGTATCCTCGGTGAAAATGAGATTTCCAAGGATAAGCTGCCCGGTCAGTGCCATCTTTCAGGCGAACCCGATTGGCATCTCCCCGGTCAACGGCGGGGTTGCCAACCGCGATCCGGTGGTCTGCAACATCTTTGGTGACGGCACTGCATGCCCCGACCAGCGCCCCCTCCCCGACAGTGACCCCGGGCAGAACAGTGGTCATCGTGGCGATCACCGCAAATGATTTGATCCGCGCGCCAAGCAAGACCTCGCTCGGCGGATGCGGGTCATTGGTCAACACTACGTAGGGAAAGATCCAAACGTAGTCTTCAACGACGCTCTTTTGTCCGATGTGCACATTGCTGTGCAGCCGCACGTAGTCGCCAACTGTGCAATGACCCTGGATATCGCTCAGCGTGCCAATCTGAAACCCGCGTCCAGCCTGGGTGAGCTCGCGCACCGTGACCCGATGCCCGGTCACCAGACCGTCACCGAAGCTTGAGCTTTCGTAGAAAACGCTATGGGAGCGGATTGTCGTCCCTTCCCCGATGCGCAACGGAGAGCCATCCCCCAGACGGGTTGAGACGCCCAGCTCACAATTGCTTCCGATGTTGGTCCCCGCGCCAATTTCGACGTTGTCATGAACGATCGAGAAGGGGCCGATTTCGACACTCGGATGGATCTTGGCCTTTGGGCTGACAATGGCCGTCGGATGGACGCGCATCTGTGACTCCTCTGGTAACCGAAAGCCCCACCAGCAGGCAGGGTCTTGCGCTCTCTTCTATCGCTCGGCCTGCGTTCAATCCACCATTTTAGGGAAAGTAGGATGTGCGCGGTTATCGCAGGCAACGCATTTGAATACAAAAAACCCGGCCACTTGGGCCGGGTTCTTTAACAGCGTCGATGCAAGAGCAAATTAGTGCAGCTTGGCGTCCACGTCGGCGATAGCAGCGTCGATCAGCTTGTTGGCTTCGGTCGCTGTCATCTGTTTCGAGATCACCGCATCCGCCGCTGCAATTGCAACGGTGATTGCCTGATCGCGCACTTCTTTCACCGCGGAGTCCTGCGCCGCTGTGATCTGTTCCTCAGCAGCGGTCATGCGACGCGCAATCGAGACTTCCAGGTCAGCCTTGGCTTGGTCAGCTGCTTTCGCAGCATCTTCACGCGCCGACGCAACGATCCGATCAGCCTGCGCCTGAACTTCCTGCTGCTTGCGCTCGTAAGAGGCCAGAATGGTCTGGGCTTCTTCACGCAGGGCACGGGCCTCTTCGAGGTCCTTTTTAATGCCTTCGGCGCGGGCGTCCAACTGGCCACCCAGCAGACCGGGCACCTTTGCATAAAGCAGGATGCCGACGAACAGCAGGAATGCGAGCGTCACAACAAAGTCGGTGTTGCTCATCGACAGGAACGGGCCGGACGCCGCAAATGCGGGGCTGGTGGCACCAAAGGTCAGAGCAAGAGCCAGTACAGAGCGCATGTTCTTATCCTTTCATCCGGTCGGCAACCGCAGCTGCGACGGCTTTTTCGTCTGCCTTGCCACCAAAGGTAGCGACAATCTCAGCGGCGGTATCAACAGCGACGGCTTCGACGCTGGCGATGGCACCGGCCTTGATCTCGGCGATGACGACTTCTGATTCCGCTGCCTTGGCCGCAATCTGTGCGTCTGCCTTGGCAATGGCCTCATCCAGATCTGCCTGAATTTCCGCACGGGTTTCAGCAGCGATGCGCTGAGCCTCTGCACGGGCATCTGCCAGAGCCTGATTATAAGCGGTTTCGGCCTCTACGGCTTTGGCCTTCAGGTCTTCAGCCGCGGCGAGGTCGTTGGTAATGGTTCCCTGACGCTCGGCCAACACTGCCGCAATGCGGGGCAGCGCGATGCGCGACAGGATAAAATAGATCACGACGAGCGTGACCACGAGCCAGAAGATCTGGTTCGCATAGGTCGAGAAGTCCAGCTGCGGCATACCGCCCGAACCGTGGGCGGCCTCTGCGGCACCGTGACCTGCGTCCTGCGTCTGAGTTGCCATGTCGTCCTCCTAGGGAACTTGCCGTTACACCGGGCGGCGCGGTCATCCACACCGCCCGGCCGTAAGGAAAATGGTTCCGAAGGGTCTTAGACGGCGAACATCAGCAGCAGAGCGACCAGGAACGAGAAGATGCCCAGAGCTTCTGCAAATGCGATGCCGATGAAGAGGGTTGCGGTCTGGGAAGCAGCCGCGGAGGGGTTGCGCAGAGCGCCTGCCAGGAAGTTAGCAGCAACGTTGCCAACACCCAGTGCAGCAATACCAGTACCCATGCCAGCCAGGCCAGCGCCGATGTGTGCGAGTTCGCCTTCCATTGTGTATCTCCTTACGATTGGAAGTTGAGGATCTTATTGTTCGGACCTGACCGCGTCTTAGTGCGACGGGTGCAGCGCGTCCTTCAGGTACACGCAGGTCAGAATGGTGAACACGTAGGCCTGAATGAAGGCCACGAGAACTTCGAGTGCGTAGACTGCGGTGATGGCAAAGATCGGCAGGAAGCTGAACAGGCCCAATGCGCCTGCAAAACCTGCGAATACCTTCAGAACCGCATGGCCCGCCATCACGTTACCTGCAAGACGAATACAGTGGCTGACAGGACGCACAAAATAGGAAATCAGTTCGATGATCGCGAGCACCGGGCGCAGAGCCAGCGGTGCGGAGCCAACCCAGAATAGGCCCAGGAACTTAGTTCCGTGCAGCACGAAACCAGTCACAGTCACAGTCACGAACACCAGCATGGCCAGAACTGCAGTCACGGCAAAATGCGATGTGGTGGTGAAGCTGCCCGGGATCAGGCCCAGCATGTTCGCGGTCAGGATGAACATGAACAGGGTCATGATGTAGGGGAAGAACTTCAGACCGTCCTTGCCGGTCACATCTTCGACCATCTTATAGATGAAGCCATAGGCGAGTTCAGCAACCGACTGGATGCGCGATGGGACAATCGCGCGTTTTGCGGAACCCAGAACCATCAGCGCGAAGATCGCGACAATCGCCAGCCCCATCCAGAGGGTCACGTTGGTCGGAGTGTAGAAGTTCAATTCAGCTGCGCCACCCAGCGGCTTGACCAGGAACTGGTCAGTCGGGTGAATCTGGAGGCCCGGAATAGCGGGGGCAAAGAACAGCCCAGACGCAAGTACCAGCAGAAAAGCTGCACCAAAGATTAGTTTGCCCATTGTCCCGTTTCTCCTGTCGCCGGGGGATCAGTCCCGGTCCTGCGCATCTTGTTCGGCCATTTCGGCCAGTTTCTTTTCCTGGATCTCTTGCGCGCTGCGGAGCATTGTCTTCACCCCGGCCGCCAGACCCAGCATCGTGAACAGCACCAGAAAGATCGGTATGGTCCCAAGCAGAAGGTCCAACCCGTATCCGATACCAAAGCCGATCATCAGACCGGCCACCAACTCAATCACCATCCGCCAAGCCTGATTGGCCGTCGAATAATGCTCATCCACGCGCGGCTTGGGCTCTTGGGCCTTACGCGCCTCTGCCAACTTGGCCTCTAGCTGCGCCAAGCGCTGCTTGTCTGGCTCTTGTGACACGGTCGCCATCCTCACGTGAATTCTGTTGCGGTGCTAAGGAGTCCTCGCCTCAGAGTCAACAACCCTGAAAGCCCTGCGACATCGGACGCAACTCATTGTAACTATTAAGTTATGCCTGAGGCCTATCGCATCACCTCCTGCACGTCTCCAGAGCAAACGAGGGTTTTCCGGTCAAAATCCATATTCAACCAAAAGGTTGATTTTATCGGAGGGCCGGTCGGCGCCGTATTTTACGCAGCAGCCGACCATCGATCAGCACCAGCCCGATCAGGATCAGGCTCATCCCTGTCAGGTGCTCCAGTTTGAGTGGCTCCTGCAAGATCCAGGCCCCCATCGCCAAGGCGGAAACCGGTGCAATCAGCGTTGGCAAGGTGATATTGGTTGGTCCGACCCGAGGCAAAACCCAATAGAACAGGATGAAAGCTGCTGACGTCAGGATGAAGCCGATAATGAA
Source organism: Phaeobacter gallaeciensis DSM 26640 (assembly GCF_000511385.1). Taxonomy (NCBI): domain Bacteria; kingdom Pseudomonadati; phylum Pseudomonadota; class Alphaproteobacteria; order Rhodobacterales; family Roseobacteraceae; genus Phaeobacter; species Phaeobacter gallaeciensis. The sequence goes on along the minus strand of NC_023137.1, from coordinate 214,389 downwards.
CAACGCACCCCAAGTCTCCAATCGGGTGATCACCGGCAGACCTTCAGCCCAAATCGCCAGCGGCGTGATGGCCGCAGTGGCCCCGGTCAAGGCAACGGCGACAAGGACCACTGGATCAATATCACGGAACTGGCGGGCAATGTTGACCGAAAATGCGTAACACAGCGGCGCGCAAAGCGTAACGAGCACGGCCCAGATTTCAGACTGGCGACCGCCCTGCAGCAGCGGCCACGACAAAACCAGAATTCCAAGAAAGCCAAAAACCACGCCCAGTGATTTCTGCCAGGTCGCCCGTTCTCCACCCGGCCAGAAATGCGCCACCATAACGGCAAGGGCCGGGGTAAATGCATTAAGGATCCCGGCCACGCCGCTGGCAATATGCTGCTGTCCCAGCGCATAGAAGGCAAAGGGCGCCGCATAGCTCAGCACACCAAAACCAAAAAGCGCCAGCCAACGCTGTGGTCGGTCCGGCACCTGCTTACGCGCCGCCACGACATAGATCCAACATCCCAACGCACCGAAGCCTACCCGCCCCATGGACACCGACAGAGGGCCCAGTTCGCGCAGCAATACAGCATTGAACATGAAGGACATGCCCCAGCCGATCCCGAGTACAAAGATCGCCGCCCAATATTTCAATGCCATACTATGTCTCTTTCGCGCTCTGCCGTCATCGCCAGTTGTATGCCGCTAGAGGCTTGGGATTGTCGACCCGCATCTTGCGGTTTAGGTGTGTCGGCATGAGCGATCCTCTTGATACCGTATTTGCCGCCCTAGCGGACCCAACCCGGCGCAGCATTCTCACAATGCTGCTGGAGGACGATATGGCTGTCACAGATGTCGCTGAACCCTTTGAAATGTCGCTCGCCGCGATCTCCAAACACCTGATGATCCTGACACGAGCAGGCCTCATTGCGCAGGAAAAACATGGCCGCGTGAAGTGGTGCAAATTGCAGCCGGACGCCATGCGGTCCGCCTCCGTCTGGATGCAGGGGTTCGGTCAGTTCGAGCCCGTCAATCTGGATGCCTTCGAGCGCTTTCTGGAAACCGAACTCGGCAGCCCGACAGCAGACCCCTCCTCCGAGTGAAGCGGGTCAGCCGGATTGCATATTCGGCACTGCGCTGCGCCCCTCCCGTAGCAGCAACCAAAGCGCCCAGATGGTGCAAACCACGCCCAGCGCCACGATGCCACTAGGTGCCGGACGGCCCAGCGCAATTTCCCACAAGATGACCCAGCTTGGCGTCAGATAGGTATAGGCCATGACCTTGGCTGAGGGCAGATGAAGCGTTGCATATTGCAGCAGAACGAAGGTGGCGGCACTGGCGATCAGCGCGACATAGAGCAGGACCACCCAGACAAGCGGTGACAGCCCGGTCCAATCCGTAGCGCGAATGTCGCCCCAGCCGACCACCAACAGGATTATTGCGCCCGCGACCAACATTCCGAAGGTAAACACCACCGCGGGCTCGCCCCGGTTCAGCAAGCGCACCATCGGCGTATAGGCGGCATGGACCACACATCCCCAGAAATATATCATCTCTCCACGGCCAATTTCAAAGGCCCAGATGGCCGACAGGTCGCCGCGAAAAATCACCCAGATTGCCCCTACAGCCCCAATCGCCAACGCCAGCGCCATCCGCCATGTCGTGATCTGGCGCAGCAGGATCCATCCGAAAACCCCACTCAGAACCGGTGTAAGTGTAAATACCGCAGCCGCACTCACTGGCGCGGCGGTTTGCAATCCGTAGAACATCAGCACGAAGTAGATGGCAAACAGGCCACCCAGCACGAGGAAACGCCAAGGCGCCTCAAAATCTTTGCGGTGCAGGCCATGGGTGAGCTGTGCCGCAATACCAATCACCACTGCGGCGATCACAAACCGAATAGCATTGAGAGCCATGGGAGCGATGTCATTGGCCACCATCGCGCCAAGCGAAAACGATCCGGCCACCAAGGCCGAGAACACCAGCATTGCGAGATGACCGCGATAGCTCGGTGTCATGCGGTCCAGGCCTTGGCTTCGGCTTTCAGGAAGCTGAGGAAGCTCTGCACCTTGGTCGTCCGGTGCAGATCAACATGGGTGACAAGCCACAATTCGCCCGCCCACTCTGGAAGCGGTTCCATCATCTGGATCAGTTCCGGGTGCCGGGCGGCTTCCCACCGGGTTAGAAAGCCAATACCAGCCCCCGCAAGCAGAGCGTCCTGCATGGACACCTCAGTCACGCAGCGAAAAGAAAGCGCACTTTCAGCTACATTTGCACGCAACCACCGAAAATAAGGCGCACGGCTGTCGATATCATCGTTACAGATAAAACGATGATTGTGCATGTCTTCCACCCCTTTGAGTGGACCATAGGTCTCAAGATACGACGCGCTGGCATAGAGCCCATATTGCTGTTGCATGAAGGGCTGGACCACATTGTCCGGCTGCTCCGGCGGCGAGCCCGCCCGGATCGCGACATGCGCCTCCCCGTACTCCAGTCGGAACAGGCGACTGCCGGTCAGGAAACGGATCACCAATTCAGGATGCTGGCGCTGAAACTCCGTAAGCGCGGGCACCAGCAATGTCGACATTGAGGATAGCGAGGTCACGACCAATTCGCCGGATACCGCATCCCCATGCCCCTTGAGCCGACCAACCAGCTGACCGAACTGATCATCCGTGGCCTGCGCAACCCGCAGCAGATCCTGACCGGCCTCTGTCGGGGTGTAGCCACGGGCATGGCGCTGGAACAGCTTGACGCCGAGACGCGCCTCGATCGCATCGATGTGACGGATAACTGTCGCGTGATGGACCCCCAGAACCTCAGCGGCCCCGCTCACAGTTCCCATCCGGGCCACCTGATAGGCGGTGCGTACCTCGTCCCAGTTCTCCATGATCACCTCTTGCCTGCGTCTCACTTACGGCAACCATGCACATTCCGCAGGCCCTAGCCAGAGAAAGGTTCAGAATTGCGCAGTGATCACAAGATGGCCCACCACTTCAGACCCAGATGATCGTAACGTTCAATCGGTCCATCACATCCAGAAATGCCTGCCGCGTAAGCGCGACGGTGCGATCATTTACCAGAGGATGCATATAGATCACTTCCGCCTGCTGCGCGGCCTTGTCCATATAGAAGTGCACATCCTGATTGACCCCGTTGACCATAGCCAATGGAGTCACGGCACCAGGGCGCACACCAAGTATTTCCAGCAGCCGCTCCGCAGATCCGAATGACAGTTTTCCCAATCCCAGATCGGCCGCTAGCGATTTCAAATCGATATCGCGGTCCTGCTCCAGGCTGACCAGGTGATTGCGTTTTTTCTTGTCCCGCAGGTAGAGATTCTTGAGCCGCAGCGCGCGCTCCCCTGCCTGCATGAAGCCAGCTTCAACCGCCTTCGCGTCCTCGACCGTGCGTAATGCAACGTGACTGTGCAGCCGGTATTTTATGCCCCATGCATCCAGCTGCGCCAGAAGCATGTCGGAAGAAACAGGCAGGCTGTCCTGAAACTGAGATGATGCGTCCATAGCGGCCTCATTGTTCTGCACATCTGATATTGCCCGCAGATCACTGAGAAACGCATGAAGATACAAGGGGCAACATCAACATCCCACCCGCTCCCTGACTGTTGTTAGCTAGCCGCAGGCGACATGCGCCGTGCCTCTTCGTAGTGGTCAAACCCGCTCGAGAACCAGGCCGTACCGCGGGTTGCGCTGGCAAGGCTGCTACAGAGCTGCTCCTGAGCCGCGACCGGCAGCAAGGTTTCGAAAACATCCCAGCCTGCAGCCTCAGGATGGGCCGCAAAGCCAAGAATCTGCCCCTGCATCCCGCTGACCACAGGGACAAGCCCACCGGTAAAGACTGAAGGAACGTGAATCTCCACCCGCATGATAGGTTGCAGCACCATGGACCCTGCTTCTGCCAGAGCCTCGCGGACCGCAGATTTGCCCGCCGTACGAAACGCATAGTCCGAACTGTCAACGGAGTGATGCTTGCCATCCTTCAAAGTCACCCGCACATCAACAACAGGATGACCATTGGCGCCCGCCTTCAATGCCTCGCGCGCGCCTGCCTCTACTGACGGAATATAGCCCTTGGGCACCGCACCGCCTTTGACCTCATCGGTAAAGTGGAAACCCGACCCGCGCGCGGCTGGCGCGATGCTCAGCACCACATCTGCAAACTGGCCTGCTCCGCCTGATTGTTTGCGGTGGCGATGATGGATCGTGACCGGGCGCGTGATGGTCTCCCGCAGGGCGGGCGGCACAGGTTTATCTCCGACCTCGATACCGAACGAGTCGTTTAACAGCCCCAGGATACGGCGCAGATGCAGCGGCCCTTGCAGGTGCAGCAGCGCGTGCCCGCTGATCTCATCCTGTTCGACCAGCATCCCGGTATCAATTTCAGCAATGCGCTCCAGCGCCGCCGTCAGCCGGACATCATCACGGTCATTCATAGGCGCGATGATCCGCTGGTAGCTCGACGGGCGCGGTTGGGTCCACCGCGGCAATTGCGCGGCACGGTTTTCCAGATAGGCGTACCCAAGGCTCAGATGGTCCGATTTCACTACTTGCGCGATATCCCCCGGTGCAAGGTCACACGAACCGGAGGGGCCCGAACCGGCGGGGGATGGGTTACGGCCATTGCCAGCAGCGCGCCCGGCTGCAGGCGCGCTTGTGCCGGTTTTCGCAGCCGTACGCTCCCCCCTCAACTGCGTCATCGCTCCAAGGTTGCTGCCTCCAACCTGCGCCCCCGCTCCCACCGGTTGGCTCAGCGCGCGGACGACGACCGTCTTGCCGAGATGTTTAACGAGGTCTCCGATACACCCCACGGCCAGAGGCTGCCCGTCCCCTGCCAACCGCTGTGCTGCGACCTCAACCGCGGGGACCTCATGCCGCAGGGATTTCATCAGACGCAGGATTCCGTTGCGATGAAGCGCAGACCCCAAAAGCGCCGGGATCAAGTCGTTATGCTGCAAGACGCGGGTGGCCACGTCATAGATCGCTTCTGTCACCGGCTTGCGATCTTCGATCAATTGCTCCAGCAGATCGTCATCATAGTCAGCCAGTGCTTCCAGCATTTCTCCACGCGCCTGACGTTCGCGGGCATGGATACTATCCGGGAAAGCCACCAGGGCTGAGGGCTGCCCTTCCTGATATTTCCACGCCCGTTCTGAGATCAGATCCACCGCCCCGATCACCTCCCCGCTCGCGCGCATGGGTATCTGACGCAGGACGATATTGTGCCGACAATAGGTTTGCAGCGCGGCAACGATATCAGCCACCCGCCCGGCGGCCTGATCCATACGGTTGATAAAAAGAAAGGCGGGGATGCCCGCCTCTTCGACCATCCTGAGATAAGGCGCAGCCAAAACCCCCGCAGATGGGTCCGCCGACACGCAAACAACCGCCGCATCGCTGGCTGCCAACGCTGGCCCCGCCGTCGCCAAGTTCTCAACCCCGCCGGCAATATCGATCACGCCCCAGGCCTCATCCATGAACGGAAACGCTCTCAACTCCGCAACACCTGTGGCCTGCTGCGGCTTCTGCTCTGGCTCTTGGAGTGTCGCCAGAGCTTTTGCCAACTCAGTCTTTCCGGAATGAGAGGGGCCAATAAGTGTAAATACACGCATCTGTCTTGATCCTTCTGTGGCTGCAAAGCCGCCCGATGAAGGAATACGGCAGGAATGCCGCACCAGATGCCTTGAGAATAGCTGCCTCAGCAGTGGGGGCTTGGCTGACCCATGTTTTTGTTCATGTCTGACATCTACCGAAGAGCCATCGTATAGGTGCTGTTCACGCACCTGCAATGCGACGGCGCTTGCACGCGTATAGACGTACCCCGCACTCTGATACTCCCCCACCGCAGTGCCTTGCGTCAACCGTTGCGCTCAGCGCATGGCAGCGAGCCATCCCTTCCTGGCCAAGCGGTCCGGGTTGACTCATTGCGGCCAAACGCGTAACGCATGGCCCAAATCCGGGAGCCGCTACAGTCTTCCGGTCCCCGCCTTTGCCAGGGATCGCCCTCCACCAGCGTGTTACGCCCGTGGGGGTGATTGCGCATGGATCCTTTGCTCCCTACATGTGGGGCGCCCACGTTGAAACCGGCATAGGAGGCCGAAGGCATGTTTGAAAATTTATCCGAACGCCTATCCGGTGTCTTTGACCGGCTGACCAAACAGGGCGCACTCTCCGAAGAGGATGTCAAAACCGCTCTGCGCGAGGTCCGCGTGGCCCTGCTGGAGGCTGACGTCTCGCTGCCAGTTGCCCGAGATTTCGTGAAACGTGTACAGGAGCAGGCTACAGGCCAGGCGGTGACCAAATCGGTTACACCCGGCCAGCAGGTTGTCAAAATCGTCCACGACGCGCTGGTGGATGTGCTGCGCGGCGATGAGGATCCAGGCCAGCTGAAAGTTGACAACCCGCCAGCCCCCATCCTGATGGTTGGTCTGCAAGGGTCGGGTAAGACCACAACCACCGGTAAACTCGCCAAGCGTCTGAAAGATAAAGAAGGCAAGCGCGTCCTGATGGCGTCGCTTGATGTGTATCGCCCTGCTGCGATGGATCAGTTGGCCGTGTTGGGTACCCAGATCGGTGTCGACACACTGCCAATCGTGCCGGGTCAGAAACCGGTCGATATCGCCAAGCGCGCCAAACAGCAGGCCGCCTTGGGTGGCTACGATGTGTACATGCTCGACACTGCCGGGCGCTTGCAGATCGACGAAGTGCTCATGCAGGAAGTCGAAGACGTCCGCGACGTCGTCTCCCCCCGCGAAACTCTGTTGGTTGTTGACGGCCTGACCGGTCAGGTGGCGGTCGAAGTGGCCGAAGAATTCGATGCCAAGATCGGCATCTCAGGTGTTGTCCTGACCCGGATGGACGGCGATGGCCGTGGCGGTGCCGCCCTGTCGATGCGCGCGGTCACCGGTAAACCCATCCGCTTTGTCGGTCTGGGCGAGAAGATGGACGCTATCGAGACCTTCGAGCCCGACCGAATCGCGGGTCGTATCCTTGGCATGGGCGACATCGTTGCACTGGTTGAAAAAGCCCAGGAAACCATCGAGGCCGAACAGGCCGAGCGCATGATGAAGCGCATGATGAAGGGTCATTTCAATATGAATGACCTGAAGATGCAGCTTGAGCAAATGATCCAGATGGGCGGCATGCAGGGCATGATGCAGATGATGCCCGGCATGGCCAAAATGGCGAAACAGGTCGAAGAATCCGGTTTTGACGACAAGGTCTTGCGTCAGCAGATCGCCATGATCCAATCGATGACCAAGAAAGAACGCGCCAATCCTGCCCTACTTCAGGCGTCTCGCAAGAAACGCATTGCCGCAGGGTCAGGTATGCAGGTCTCCGACCTCAACAAGCTGATGAAAATGCACCGTCAGATGGCCGACGTCATGAAGAAGATGGGCAAGATGGGCAAAGGCAAGATGCTGAAACAAGCCATGTCAGGCATGTTCGGCAAAGGCGGCGGCATGCCCGATATGGCTGGAATGGATCCGAGCCAGATGGACCCAAAAGCGCTGGAAGCAGCGGCCAAAGCCATGGGCGGCGGCAAGGGGCTGCCCGGTGGCATGGGCGGTATGCCTGGCGGGCTACCCGGCCTTGGTGGCATGGGCCTGCCCGGCGGTCTGAGCGGTTTGGGCAAGAAGAAGTAAATTCATGACCGTAGCCATCCCCACCCTTGAGACAGATCGCCTGATCCTCCGCGCGCCTACGCTCGCGGACTTCGAGGCGCTGTGCGCTTTTTTTGCCTCCGATCGGGCGGAATTCGTTGGTGGGCAAATGGGTGCTGAGCAGGTCTGGCGTCAGCTTGGTCTGGAGATTGGTCATTGGCAGCTGCGCGGCTATGGGCGCTGGACCGTCGAGGAAAAGCAGTCCGGACAAGCGGCCGGGATAATCGGCCTCTGGTTCCCCCATGGCTGGCCTGAACCTGAGATCGGCTGGGACCTCTTCGAGGGGTTCAGTGGAAAAGGCTATGCAACCGAGGCCGCACGCGCCGCGCGCAACTATGCGTATGACGTGCTGAGTTGGACGACAGCGATAAGCCTGATCGACACCAATAACCATGGCTCGCGCGCGTTGGCGCAACGGCTTGGTGCACGGCAGGACGGGTATTTTAAGCACGAGCGCTTTGGTGAGGTGCAAATCTGGCGTCATCCATCACCCAATGGCCTGAATGACGGCGGGATGGAGGCCTACGCATGATGGATCTCTCTCTTGCCTGTCACCTAGGCTACCCTACCAGTGCCGCTGTGGCGCCTCTGCCACGCTTGGGCGGTGCTTTAACCCATTCTTTTCCGGCATCTGGCATGGTTAGACCGTCTTTGATGCATAAACAGATCGCTGCGGCCTGTGCCGCAGGGTTTGATACGGATGTGGTAATGTCAGACACGGGTTATCGTTTTCCCAGCCTCATGACGCAGAGGCTTACACTGGTGTCCCCTGCGGAGGCCGGTTTCGACGCGCATGATGCCTTTTTGCGGATTGGCGCCCCGCGCTTCATTGATGCAGCTGACGATCCAGATGCGCTCTGGTGGTCGATTGCAACCATCATTGGCCACTGGCACCTTCGCGGTTATGGGTTGTTCGCCTTGGTCGAGCGCAGCACCGGACGCCCAGTCGGCATGATCGGCCCATGGTTCCCCAAAGGCTGGCCCGAACCCGAACTCTCCTGGCACCTGACAGAGGATGCGCGGGGCAAAGGCTATGCAAGCGAGGCGGCAGAAGCCGTTCTTGACTGGCTCTTCCGTGAGAAAAACTGGAGCAATATCGCGTCTTTCATTCCGGAAGATAACGCCGCATCCATCGCTCTGGCGCAGCGCATCGGCGCCCGCCCTGAGCAATTGGTGTCTTTCCGCCTGGCCCCGGCCAACAACATGCGAACCTGGCGGCATCAGCCTCGCCAGCGTCTCTTGGGCGAACCTGTGATAACCGGGCGTCTCCAATGACCTTTCGTCGTTATTTCAGCAACGTAGGGTGTGCCTGATGCCCTCGTCCATCCCAGTGATCGAAACCAAACGTCTGGTTCTTCGGGGCCCCGAAGCCGTGGATTATCCCGACTTCAAGGCAACCTTCAGCTCTTATCGCGCGCGCTTCATGGGCGGTCCACTGAACCCGTACGAAGCTTGGATGCTTTACGCGGCTGAGATCGGCCATTGGCAGGTGCGCGGGTTTGGCATGTGGATGATCCACGACAAGATCACCGAGGAAACCTACGGGATGGCCGGAGGCTGGATGCCCGCAGGCTGGCCCGAACGCGAAATCGCCTGGATCATCTGGCCCGACGCCGCTGGTAAAGGCTATGCGCTGGAAGCCACTCATGCGGCGCGCAACTATTATTACAATACGCTCGGCTGGGATGGTGCGGTCAGCTATATTGATCCAAAGAATTTGGATTCGATCCGGTTGGCAGAACGGCTGGGCGCACAGAAGGATCACGATGCTGCGACGATTGACGGCAGTGACGCTGTCTATCGCCACCCGGCCCCGAATGCGCTGAAGGACAGCCAGCTGGTCCATGGGATCGAGATGGAAATCAGCCACTACGCAGATCCCCTGTTCAAACCGGAGGGCTGGGCGCTTGACTGATCCCATCATCCACAGCCGCGCAACGCGCGTCCCATTCATTCCCTCGTGGAGCCAGAAATGACGACAGAGACCCAAGATCCCGTCGCCCGTGCAGCGACGCTGCTGAAAGGCCACCGCGAGAGCATTGATCGCCTTGATGCTATTCTCGTCTACACTTTGGGCGAGCGATTCAAGCACACCCAGGCGGTGGGCCAGCTCAAGGCTGAACACGACCTTCCCCCGTCCGATCCGACGCGCGAAACCGCGCAGATCGCACGGCTCGAAGACCTGGCGGAACAGGCCGACCTGGACCCCGATTTCGCCAAGGCTTTCCTGAATTTCATCATTCAGGAAGTCATCCGACACCATAAGAAACACCAGGAATAACAGGGATATCCCTGTAAACGCCATTAAAGGAGACTGAACCCATGGCAATGAAAATTCGTCTGGCCCGCGGCGGCTCGAAAAAGCGTCCCTTCTATCGCATTGTGGCTGCTGACAGCCGCATGCCGCGCGATGGTCGCTTCATCGAAAAGCTGGGCACCTACAACCCGCTGCTGCCGAAAGACAGCGAAGAGCGCGTGAAAATGGACATGGAGCGCGTGCAGCACTGGCTGGATCAGGGCGCTCAGCCCACAGATCGTATCGCTCGGATGTTGGAAGCTGCTGGCGTTCGCGCTAAGGTGGAGCGGAACAACCCCAAGAAAGGCACCCCGGGCAAGAAAGCTCAGGAGCGCGCCGAAGAAAAAGCAGCCAAGGCTGCTGAAGCGACTGCAGACGCGGAGTAAGTTGATGAACATGCGGGACAATTCATTCTCTGAAGACTTCCGCATGCAACTTGATCTGTTGATGCGCGTCCGGCGCGATGTGCGCCGGTTTCGCTCCGATCCGGTGGACGAGGCAGTGCTTACGCGCTGTCTCGACACCATTCAGCTGGCGCCCTCGGTCGGGCTCAGCGAACCCTGGCGGGTGATCCGTGTCGAAAGTGACGCAGCCCGGGCCGCCGCACTTGAAAATTTCGAGACCGCAAATGCCTCCGCGCTGGCAGGCTTTTCCGAAGCCAAAGCTGAGCGTTATGCCAAGCTGAAACTGTCCGGCATGCGCGAAGCACCGGTTCAGCTGGCGATTTACTGCGATGATTCCACCACCAAAGGGCACAAGCTCGGCGCTGGCACCATGCCGGAGATGCGCCGCTACTCTGTCGTCACTGCTGTGACCTTGTTCTGGCTCGCCCTGCGCGCCGAAGGTCTGGGGCTGGGCTGGGTGTCGATCCTTGATCCGCAACAGCTGAACCGGGATCTGGATGTTCCGGCCGACTGGCAGTTGATCGGATATTTCTGCGTTGGCCACCCGGAGCGGATGTCCAAAACACCGGAACTGGAACAGCTGGGCTGGGAAACCCGCCGCAACGCATTGCCGGTCGAAACCCGGTAATCCACAGATGTGGCGATTGATCCGGCTTGCGGTTTTTGTTCTGATCGCCTTTACCGCAGGTGTTCTCTATGAACGCAATTACCAAACAGAACGCTGTGGACTCGCAGGCGGCACTTGGACTGCTGCTCGTTTCTGCAAAGGATGGACAGAATGACTGAGCAGATTTGCGTGGGTGCAATTTCCGGCTCTTACGGGGTACGGGGCGAAGTGCGGCTGAAGAGCTTCTGCGCCATGCCCGAAGACATCGAAGACTATGCGCCGCTCAGCAATGAAGACGGCAGCCAAACCTATACGATCACCTTGGTCCGCGCCATCAAGAACGGGTTTACCGCCCGTATCGGCGGGATCGAGACCAAGGAGCAGGCCGATGCATTGAAGGGGATCCGCCTGTTTGCACCACGAGAGCGGCTACCAAATCTCCCGGATGATGAATATTACCACACCGATCTAATGGGTCTTGAGGTTTGTGATACCGGCGGGACACTGCTGGGGACCGTAAAATCGGTCCAGAACCACGGCGCCAGCGATCTTTTGGAAATCACTCTCCCAGCGGAGAGTAGAACCGTGCTGCTACCGTTCACGCTGGCGGCTGTACCGACGGTTGATCTTGCAAGCGGACGCATCATCGCAGACCCGCCGGATGGCGTATTCTGAGCCCGTCAGCCTTCAGCTGCCAACAGTTGCTCCAGAACATTTTGAGCACCGGCCACGACTTCGGTGGTGCGCCGGTGTTGATCCGATGGCCTCGCTGCCAGAGCGGACCACAGTTTGAACAGACGCCAGATGAAGAAAAACCGGAAGAGCGGATCAGCTGTCAGCTGCATGCCATATCCGTCTTCGAATGCCACCCAATCCGCGCTGGCAATACCGCCGAAACCGGGCTGACGTCCGTTAGGTGCCAGGTGATCCGGACAGTTCGATAGCCAAATATCTGCGATGTCCCGTTGGGGAAAAATCCCCTTGTGGTTTGAATAGTCGATGAAGGACACCTCGGTGTCGGACATCATAATATTACGCAGATGCAAATCGCCGTGTTCTACCGCACCGCGAAAAACCTGCCCGCGGGCAGAACGTCCAGCGCGATGCAGCAACGCACATAGTCCTAGGAATTTTTTGGGTTTCAGGACTTGAAATTGCCCCGCCCGAACAGCTTCTGCCCGAGTTGAAACCTGTTTCAAAAATGATTTGGGCCAAAACCTTCGTTCTCCAACGTCCGATACACGGTGAAGCGCAGCAACAGCATGCCCTATCCGCCGAAGCACATCTGCTCGCTCACCAAACCCGTACTCACTCATCGATAGTGCGCGGTACGCTGTGTCACCCTCGGCGAAATCCATCAACACAACAACGCGATCCCGATCGCGCCACAATATCGAAGGTGATGACACACCTGGGACTGCGCTCAGCCTCTCCGACGCCTGTTGATGCCTGTCTAGAGACTTGCATTGCCACACGGCGTTGGCTTCATCAAACGCAGCTCTCAAAACATAGTGTTGCCCGGTTGCCGTTTTCACCGCCTGAACGCTACGAACATGCTGATACCGGCTGTTCACCAGAAGCTGACGAAACCGGGCACCTTCGGCATCCAGACCAAGGTCCGATGCAATACGCGGCCAGAACGCTCTGGCGCGCGCCTGCACATCCTCGATTGCGGCCTGATACTCACGGTCGGTTACATTGGGGGCCATTTCCGGATTCATCCAAACACCAAAGCTTTTTATTGCGTGTCGTTCTAACTGGATTAAACAGCGTCTCATGAGTGCACAAAACAAATCTCACGGCCGCAAGGCCATTCGCCCCTCGTTCAAGCCGCGCGAGTTGATAACACCGACACCAGATCTCGCCGGTGTGTGGAAAGCGAAGATCATGACGCTGTTCCCGACTGCCTTCCCCGGCATTCTGGGCGAAAGCCTGACCGGCAAGGCCCTGCAAGAGGGTCTGTGGCAGTTGGATACGGTTGATCTGCGCCAGTTTGGTATCGGCAAACATCGCAACGTCGACGACACCCCGGCAGGTGGGGGAGCGGGCATGGTGCTGCGGGCAGACGTACTGGGAGATGCGATTGAGCATACGATGGCGGGCACCTCTGGCAACTGGCCGTTGATTTACCTGTCCCCGCGCGGGCGGCGCATGGATCAGGCCTTGATGCAGAATCTTGCACGTTGCGACGGGGTCACCTTGCTCTGTGGTCGTTTCGAGGGCGTCGACGAGAGGGTGTTGCAGCACTACGGCATTCAGGAAGTCTCCCTAGGGGATTTCGTCATGACCGGCGGCGAGATTGCTGCGCAGGCGATGATCGACGCCACTGTTCGGCTGATCCCCGGTGTGCTGGGCAATCAGGCCTCGACCGAAGAGGAGAGTTTTTCCTCCGGCCTGTTGGAACATCCGCAATATACCCGCCCAGCGGAATGGAAAGGACAGAGCATTCCTGATGTGCTGATGTCCGGCCATCACGGTAAAATCGCAGAGTGGCGGCAGAAAATGAGTGAAGAGATCACGCAAGCCCGCCGTCCTGATCTCTGGCAGGCCCACCAGGACCGCAAGACGTCAGACTGAACGATCCGAAGGCGGGATTTGCGGTTCTTAAACGCGGCCTCTCCTCTTGATCCGCTGACCAAACAGGCATAGAAGGCGCCTGTCTGGATTCGCTTTTGCGTCTATGGACCTGTGTTCTGTTGCATTATGAAATCCCTGACCCGTCTTCTTCGGCAATTTAGGGTGCGCACGGTACACGCTTAGGAAAGAACGGAGTGATCTCTGGCGGGCTGCTATCTGCGGGACCCGGTGAAGACCAAGAGCTCTCGCAACCGCGCAAAACTTCGTGGGCAAAACCACGAGCAATTATAGGAGACCTGCGATGGACCTGATCGCACAGTTGGAGGCGGAACAAGTTGCCGCCCTGGGGAAAGAGATCCCCGATTTCAAAGCCGGTGACACCATCCGCGTCGGCTACAAAGTGACCGAAGGCAGCCGTTCGCGCGTGCAGAACTACGAAGGCGTCTGCATCAGCCGCAAAAATGGCTCCGGCATCGCCGGTTCGTTCACCGTTCGCAAAATTTCGTTTGGCGAAGGCGTGGAGCGTGTGTTCCCGCTGCACTCGACCAACATCGACAGCATCACTGTCGTTCGCCGCGGCCGTGTGCGTCGCGCGAAACTGTACTATCTGCGCGCCCGTCGCGGTAAATCCGCACGGATTGCAGAAGATACAAACTACAAAGCCAAAGCGTAAGGAGTGGTATCATGAAAGCAGACACCCATCCCGAATACCACTTCATCGACGTCAAAATGACCGATGGCACCATCCTCAAGATGCGCTCCACCTGGGGCAAAGAGGGTGACACCCTGGCGCTGGACATCGACCCCACCGTGCATCCCGCATGGACCGGTGGCTCCACCCGTCTGATGGACGCCGGTGGCCGCGTATCCAAGTTCAAGAAGAAATACGAAGGTCTGGGCTTCTAAGCCAACCTGGTCTTATTTTTTCGGAAAACGCCGCTCCTTTGGGCGGCGTTTTTTGTTGCGACTCCGGCGACCATGTTCATTGCGCAAATTCGCCCTGGGGAAACTACAGAGCCTAAATCAGGCCCTAACCTGCGGATATCGCGCTTCCCATCGATTCGCCCCGACAGTATAGTTAGCCCAAGATGCGCAGTATTTCGCGCAGTGATTGGGGGAAGTGAACGTGGCGCATATTATTGTCGTCGGCAACGAAAAAGGTGGGGCGGGCAAATCCACCGTCTCCATGCATGTGGCAACCACGCTGGCCCGGCTGGGGTATAAAATTGCCGCCTTGGACCTTGACCTTCGACAGCGGTCGCTCGGGCGCTATCTGGAAAATCGTAAGGCGTTCATGGAGAAAGCAGCGCTGGAGCTGCCACTGGTTGCGCTGCACGAGCTACCTGAAATCGATGCCGATAGCCTGCAACCGGGCGAAAATGTCTATGATCATCGGCTGTCTGCTGCGGTTTCCGAACTGGAACCCAGCAATGATTTCATCCTGATCGACTGCCCCGGATCGCATACCCGCCTGAGCCAAGTCGCCCATTCTCTAGCAGACACGCTGATCACTCCGCTGAACGACAGTTTTGTCGATTTCGACCTTTTGGCCCATACCGACCAGAAGGGTGAGAAAATCACCGGCCCGTCCGTCTATTCCGAAATGGTCTGGAATGCGCGGCAGCTGCGGGCCCAAGCCGGGTTGAAGCCGATTGACTGGATCGTGATCCGTAATCGTGTTGGCACCCAGCGCATGGTCAATAAGGAAAAGATGGAACGCGCTATTTCCATGCTGTCCAAGCGGATCGGCTTTCGTGTGGCGCCCGGTTTTTCCGAACGGGTGGTCTTTCGTGAACTGTTCCCGCGTGGGTTGACGCTGCTGGACCTCAAAGATATCGGCGTCAAACAGCTCAACATCTCAAACGTCGCCGCGCGCCAGGAACTGCGCGACATGATGAAATCGCTGAACCTGCCAGGCGTGGATGTCGATATCTGACCACCACCCCACCACCGGTGAAGCCGGACCGATCGTGCAGCGCGGCGGGCGTCGGCTGGTCCTGATCCTTGGGCTGGCAGTTGCTGAACTGTTTGTCATTATGGTGGCCTATCAACTGCTGGCGAATGTGCATTGCAAATTCACCGGCGCAGATCTTGCCTGCACAACTGTCCGCTCGATCGCTGGGCGCTTGTTGGCCCTTCTAACTGTGCTCGGGCTTTATCTGATCCTGATGCCTAGCGCATATCACGCATTGACGGCAGCCATAGGACGAGCCCAGAGACGCCCCTCAGCGCTGGCGCTCAACCTTGCGGGTCTAATAATCGCACTTGTCCCGCTACTGCTCTTTGGTCCGGCCGGGATCAACGCCTGGATCTCACCAACCCTTATTCTGATCTGCCTAGGTGGTGGTGTTGCAGGGCTGGGGGGGCTACTGGCGCTCATGCCGCTACGCGCGTGGCTGACTTGGTTGCGCGGTTGTGGGATCTCTTTGACGCTTGCGCTTATGGTCGCGCTGGTCATGCCGGACATCACCCGCATGATGGAACCCATCTGGAACATCGAGGCGCTGACCTCGGTGACCTTCATTCTGGTGACATGGGTACTGGAGGCCTCTGGCGCAACGGTCTGGTCTGATGCGGCGCTGCATCTGATCCGGGTTGACGGGTTTCTGGTGGAAATCGGCGAACCATGCTCGGGCGTAGAGGGCTTTGCGCTCGTGACCACATTCATGGGGCTATATGCGCTGCTGATGGGACGCGATATTCGTCAGACGCGGTACTGGCTGGTCTTGTTCCCTGCTGCGCTTCTGCTCAGCTGGGCATTCAATATTGTACGTATTGCCATCCTGATCCTGATCGGTGCGTGGATTGCACCGGAGCACGCCGTTAACGGTTTCCACAGTTACGCCGGCTGGCTGATGTTCACGCTGTTGGCACTGCTGGTGCTGGCCATTGCGCATCGCTCTCGCTGGTTGCAGAGCAATCCGGAGGCGCTGGCCGCAGCTGCGGCTGAACTGCCGCCGATGCGCGCTGATATGCTGCTTGCCTCCATCATCCCATTTATCGTGATGATGTTAAGCGGTGTGCTGGTGTCCGCGATTTGGGCGGATCCTGCGCAAGGATACCCGCTGCGTGCGGCGATGATGGCCGCCGCAGTGTTCGTATTCTGGCCTGCCCTGCGCCAGTTGGCGTATCGACCAAGGCCAATTGACATCGCCGCCGGGGCCGCAATTGCTGCTGTCTGGATCGTCATGTCCACACCCGATATCAGCCGAGGCGATATCACGGATGAACGAAATGCCCTC
Source organism: Phaeobacter gallaeciensis DSM 26640 (assembly GCF_000511385.1). Classification (NCBI taxonomy): domain Bacteria; kingdom Pseudomonadati; phylum Pseudomonadota; class Alphaproteobacteria; order Rhodobacterales; family Roseobacteraceae; genus Phaeobacter; species Phaeobacter gallaeciensis. Next base: position 197,594 of record NC_023137.1, on the reverse strand, counting down.
TGGATAGGGACACGACTGCTTGGCACAATCATTCTGGTCCCGATTATCGAAGAGTTGTTCTTTCGCGGATATCTGCTGCGTCGCATGGCAGGACAAGGTCAGATTCTACGGGCCGTTATCGCACTTCTCATAACGAGCGCCCTCTTTGGCCTGATGCACGACCGTTTTGCCTTGGGAATGGCGGCTGGCGCCATCTTTGGTGCGCTGTATTTGCGCGGGGGTGGTCTCTCTGCGGCGATACTGGCTCATATGGTGGCCAATGCGCTGATCGCCTATGTCGCCTTTGCCACGGGAAACTGGGCCCTGATCTAGGCCCGGTTTCCTCTGACGACCTACCCTGCGGTAGAGTCAGCTATTTACGGACCGACGGCGGCGCAGTTCCCAGGTCAACAGCAGTGCTGCTGCAACGGCCGCGACGGCCAGCAGACCTGCGCTGACATCAATCTCCGGCACCGTCTGGCCACCACCGTTGCCATTTCCGTTGCCACCGCCATTACCCCAACCGTTTCCCCAGCCATTGCCCCAGCCATTTCCGTTGCCGTTCCCGGGGCCGCCCGCATCCGGCCACTCCCCCGCTGCAAAGGCATTCGGACCAGTTGCAAGCCACACCGCCGCCGCGGCTGTCAGATGGGTCATGCGCAGTGTCAGTTTCATTGCATCTTATCCTTGCTGCTCCGTCGCTGTCCGGGGTGACGCGTTGCGAGGTTTCGACGAACCTCACTGACCACACCCTTTCCTGCTCTCAGCACTAAGGGAGAAAAATGCGAAAATTATGGCAAATTTTACCTTTCGCTGAATTCCAGCCCCAACAAGCCGCAGTAATTACCCCTCGTAGATCGTGAACAACTCCACCGGCTCCGCGACACCGCGCAGCATATAGCGACCCAACGAGACCAGATCATGGTTGGTCGGCTGAGCTGCTTTTTGCACCTGCTCAGATACGATAATGCTGCGCCCAACCGAAGTATGCATACCTGAGATCCGAGCCGTCAGATTGACGGTTGGTCCGATAACTGTGAAATCCAGCCGATTCTCAGAACCGATATTTCCATATAGAATTTCGCCGGCGTGCAGCGCCAAAGTAAAATCCGCAGTTGGCACCTCCTGCGCAGAACGCTGCATATTTCGCTTGCGAATTTTCCCCTGTAACGCGCTGGCTGCAGCTAGGGCAGCAGTCGCATCCTCGTCGATGCTGCCAAGGTCGAACATGGACAATATGCCATCACCCATGAATTTCAGAATATTCCCGCCATGGGACTGGATCGTCTCAACAGCCAAACCGAAGTAATCGTTGAGCATATCAATCAGTTCAGCACCCGGAATTTGTTCTGCCAGCTGGGTAAACCCTTTCAGATCAAAGTAGCAGATCACCGCATCAATCTGGCGGGAAGATCCGCGTTGAATTTCTCCCGACAAAACCCGTTGACCGGCGTCGCGGCCCAGATAGACCTGCAGCAGATCTTTGGCCATCTGCTGTGCAGACGCCGCGCGCAGCGCCAATGCCAGATGTGAGTAAATCTGGCGGATCAAGGCCAGGTCTGTCTCTGTAAACCCCTCAGGATGATCGGTCGACCAAGAGGACAAAATGCCCTCGCCCGGGCGCCGAGGGTCAAAAGGCGCATCAGCGAAATCACCGAACCGCTTTGCCAAAGCAAAGTAATCCGTGGCCCCACGCTGCTTGAACTGCGCCAACGCTGGAAACCTCTCTAGAACATGGCCCGCCAGCCTACTGCGGAACTCCGGAACGTCGCGTTCCAACATGTAATAGAAGGTGCTGTAGAGCCATTCATCCCGTGGGGTATCGCTGTGTTCGTAAAACTCATGCGACAGCCCATCGGCCCGCGTCCAGCTGAACCCAATACCACCATATTTCGGATGATAGGCGCGCTGTGCGAGATGGAAGCGTAGCAGAGGTACCCCGGTATCGGCGAGCCTCTGGCAGAATCCCTGCAACATCTCCTGACGGCTGGCCCCTCGTAGCCCTTCAGCAGTGAGCCAGTCGATTATCGGCGTGGCGCGTGAAGCAGCATCCGTCATTATGCACGGCCTCATATTGTGGTCCCGGTCCAATCTGAGGCCTTGGCCCGGCGATGTCTATGGCTCAATTCCTGCAAGTTTGCGCAACATATGCCGCAGCGCCGCACTTTCCCCGTCGCTGAGACGACCTGCGAGTTGACGGTCATAGATCGCAGCCTGCGTGCTCAGGTCTCGGTAAGCCGCCTCACCTTGCGACGTAAGTTCCAGGTGCTCGGCCCGACGATCTTTCTCATCGCGATGACGCAGCACAAAACGACGTTCTGCAAGTTTCGCAACCGCCCTGCTGATCTTCGTCTTATGTATCTTAGCACGTTGGCCGATCTCAGTTGCTGTCATGCGACCGTAATTGCCCAAGTGAAACAGCACTCGCCATTCATTACGCAGCATTCCATAGCGATTCTTGTAGTGCTTTTGAAACTCGAGCGAGGACTCCTCTGCCGCCCGGTTGAGCAGATACGGCAAGAAATCCTGCAAAGCGAAGTCATCTTTTTCATCCATAGGGCAGAGCTATCCCTTGTTAGTTACAAAATCAACTATTACCGAAACTAAGCATACCAAAAGGAGCGCGTCATGAATCACAAAGTCGATGCCCATGAAATGATCCAGGCCCCGTCTCTTGCCGGGCCTCACGCGGGCTATATGCCCGGATTTGGCAATGACTTTGAAACAGAAGCGTTGCCCGGCGCCCTGCCGCAGGGGATGAACAGCCCGCAGAAATGCAACTACGGTCTTTATGGCGAACAGCTGAGTGGCACCGCCTTTACTGCCCCAAGCCACCAGAATGAGCGCACCTGGTGCTATCGCATTCGCCCCTCGGTAAAACACTCTCATCGCTATACCAAGATTGATCTGCCCTATTGGAAGTCTGCCCCGAACGTGGACCCGGATGTGATCAGCCTCGGTCAGTACCGCTGGGATCCTGTGCCCCATGGCACAGAGGGGCTGACCTGGCTCACGGGGATGCGCACCATGACCACGGCGGGAGACGTGAACACCCAAGTTGGCATGGCAAGCCATATCTATCTTGTCACAGACTCGATGGTGGACAGCTATTTCTATTCTGCGGATTCCGAACTGCTGGTCGTTCCGCAGGAAGGGCGTCTGCGGTTTGCGACCGAACTGGGCGTCATCGATCTCGAACCCCAGGAAATTGCCATCATCCCACGCGGGCTGGTTTACCGGGTCGAAGTGCTGGATGGCCCCTGTCGCGGTTTTGTCTGCGAAAACTACGGGCAGAAGTTTGAGCTGCCCGGCCGAGGTCCCATTGGCGCCAACTGTATGGCCAACCCGCGCGACTTTAAGGCACCAGTGGCGGCGTTTGAGGATCGTGAGACGCCATCCACCGTCACCATCAAATGGTGTGGCCAGTTCCACGAGACCAAAATCGGTCACTCACCGCTGGATGTGGTGGCCTGGCACGGCAACTACGCACCAATGAAATATGACCTGCGGACCTATTGCCCGGTTGGGGCCATCCTGTTTGATCACCCGGATCCGTCGATCTTTACCGTGCTGACCGCCCCATCGGGCCAGCCCGGCACCGCAAACATCGATTTCGTCCTGTTCCGGGAACGCTGGATGGTGGCAGAAGATACCTTCCGCCCGCCGTGGTATCACAAGAACATCATGTCCGAGCTGATGGGCAATATCTATGGTCAGTATGACGCCAAGCCACAGGGCTTTGTCCCCGGTGGTGTCAGCCTGCACAATATGATGCTGCCGCATGGCCCAGACAGGAACGCCTTTGAGGGCGCATCCAACGCAAACTTGGGTCCGGAAAAGTTGGACAACACCATGTCCTTCATGTTCGAGACGCGCTTCCCACAGCATCTGACGCCATTTGCCGCCAATGAGGCACCACTGCAGGATGACTACATAGATTGCTGGGCCGACATCGAAAAGAAATTCGACGGCACCCCTGGCAAAAAGTAAGCAAAAGGGGGCGCTGCCCCCTCTGCGGCCCTGAGGGCCGCATTCACCCCCGGAGTATTTCGGGAAAGATGACTGGAGCAGCGGCTCCCAAACAAAAGGATCACGCATGCCTTTGATGAAATCCTGGGTCCCCTCTGCAAATAGTGCGGCCCACCCCTTCCCGCTGAACAACCTTCCTTATGGGGTGTTCTCTGTCGACGGCGATGATCCGCGCTGTGGTGTGGCGATCGGCGACATGATTCTGGATATGCAGGCCGCCGAGGAGGCCGGACTGATCCAGCTGGGCGATGCGCCGCTGTTCGACGTGCCCTATTGGAACGACCTGATGGAAGAAGGCCCGGCCGTCTGGGCCGCGCTGCGCGACCGTCTGACCGCGCTGCTGTCCGAAGGCGCTGCCGAGCAGGAAAAGCTGGAACCCCTGCTGGTTCCCGCTGCCGATGCCGAGCTGCACATGCCGTTTGCAGTCAGCGAATACACTGACTTCTATGCAGGTAAGAACCACGCCTTCAATGTCGGCACGATGTTCCGCGGCCCGGAAAACGCACTACCGCCGAACTGGCTGCACATCCCGATCGGCTATAACGGTCGCGCGTCCTCTGTCGTGGTGTCCGGCACCGATGTACGCCGCCCCTGGGGCCAGTTGAAGGGGCCGAACGACGACGCACCCCGCTGGGCGCCCTGCGCACGGTTCGATATCGAGTTAGAAATGGGTGCTATCGTCGGCACCCCCTCCGATGGTCCCATCACAGTGCAGGAGGCAGACGATCATATCTTTGGCTATGTGTTGCTGAACGACTGGTCGGCGCGTGATATCCAAGCCTGGGAATACCAGCCGCTGGGACCATTTCAGGCTAAGGCGACGGCCAATACGATCAGCCCCTGGATCGTGACAAAACCGGCGCTGGAACCGTTCCGCTGTGACACACCAGAGCGCGAGGTGGAATTGCTGGACCACCTGAAGGACTGCGGGCCGATGCTCTATGACATCGACCTTGAAGTAACGCTGGCACCGGAAGGCAAAGAGGCCACAACCATCGCGCGGACCAACTACAAGGAAATGTACTATTCCGCGGCGCAGCAACTGGCACATCACACCACCTCTGGCTGCCCGATGAACGCAGGCGACTTGCTGGGGTCCGGCACCATCTCCGGCCCCACTAAGGAAAGCCGGGGATCTCTTCTGGAACTCAGCTGGGGCGGCAAGGAGCCGCTGACGCTGGACACCGGCGAGGAGCGGTCCTTCATCGCTGATGGCGATACGCTGACCCTGAAAGGCGCGGCCAAAGGCGACGGCTACACCATCGGATTCGGCGACTGCACTGGCACTGTCCTGCCCGCGCTTGAAGACCCCTACGCAAGATAAGGAAGACCACCATGGCAAAAGCTTTTGCGTCCCAAGGGGACATGACCGAAAAAAAGATCACCTTTGATGAGATCGGCGAGGGGCTCTATGCCTTCACCGCCGAGGGCGACCCGAACTCCGGCGTCATCATCGGCGATGACAGCGTGATGATTGTCGAGGCGCAGGCGACACCGCGGCTGGCAAACAAGGTGATTGAATGCGTGCGGTCCGTGACCGACAAGCCAATCACCCATGTGGTGCTGACGCATTATCACGCTGTCCGCGTGCTGGGCGCTTCCGCCTTTGGCGCTCAGAACATCATCATGTCGGATAAGGCACGGTCGATGGTCGTTGAACGTGGGCAGGAGGACTGGGACAGTGAGTTCCAGCGCTTTCCACGTCTGTTCGAAGGCCATGAGAGCATCCCCGGCCTGACCTGGCCGACCACCACCTTCAGTGATGCCATGACTGTCTACCTTGGCAATCGCCGGGTCGACATCAAACATCTGGGCCGCGCTCATACCGCAGGTGATGCTGTGATCCATGTGCCGGACCAGAACGTGATGTTCACCGGCGACATCGTTGAATACCACTCCGCCTGTTACTGCGGCGATGGTCATTTCGGCGACTGGAGCCGGACGCTGGATAATATCAAGGCCTATGACGTCGACGCCATCGCGCCAGGCCGCGGTGATGCGCTGGTTGGCAAGAAGATGGTCAACGCTGCCATTGAGAACACCCGTGATTTCGTTGAGAGCACCTACCGCCCTGCCGCCAAGGTTGCGGCACGCAACGGCACCCTGAAAGAGGCCTGGGACGCAGTGCGGGCCGAATGTGATCCGAAGTTCGCAGACTATGCGATCTATGAGCATTGCCTGCCCTTCAACGTTGCGCGCGCCTATGATGAGGCCCGCGGCGTTGATACCCCGCGCATCTGGACCGCCCAGCGCGATCTGGAGATGTGGGAGGCGCTTCAGGACTAAGATCCAAGGCCCGGCAAAGACACATTTGGGGAGATTTGATCCAGATCGTGTCGTGCCGGGGCAACTTATGACAGGCTCTTATCCGATACCGGCAACCTCTGCCGGTACATGGGAGAGTTTTGCCCTAGGGCATGTAGTTTCGGGAGGAAACCAGATGAACAAGATCTTTGAAGTTCCCATGTACCCCTATCAGCGCAGCGAAGATCAGGACACAGGCGCCCCGGTGCGCCACCCGGTCATCGTGATCGGCGCCGGTCCTGTGGGTCTGGCCGCCGCAATTGATCTCGCCCAACAGGGAATTGGTGTCGTGGTTCTCGACGAGAATGACAAGGTCAGCTTCGGCAGCCGGGCCATCTGTTTTTCCAAACGCAGTCTCGAAATCGCGGATCGTCTCGGCTTCTCCGGCCCGCTCGTGGAAAAAGGCGTGCAGTGGAATCTGGGCAAGGTGTTTTTTGATGACCGTAAGGTCTATGAATTCAATCTGCTGCCGGAGAGCGGCCATGCGCAGCCTGCCTTTATCAATCTGCAGCAATATTACTTTGAAGAGTATCTGGTTCAGCGGGCGAACGCGCTTCAGGCTGCCGGGGCCCCGATTGAAATTCGCGGGCGCAACAAGGTCTCTGCCATAGGCACCCATGAGGATCACGTCACGCTGGAGATCGACACGCCCGAAGGGTCTTACAATCTTGAGGCGGATTGGCTGATTGCCTGCGATGGCGCGGGCTCGCCAACCCGGCAGATGCTGGGGCTCGATTTTGTTGGCCGGGTGTTTGAGGACAACTTCCTGATTGCCGATGTGATTATGGATGCGGACTTCCCGACAGAGCGCTGGTTCTGGTTTGATCCGCCCTTCAACAAGGGGCAATCAGCACTCTTGCACAAACAGCCTGACGGTGTTTGGCGGATCGACCTGCAGCTGGGCTGGGATATCGACAAGGAGCGTGAGAAACGCCCGGAGAACGTGATCCCAAGACTTAAGGAAATGCTGGGCGAGGATGTGCAATTCGAGCTGGAGTGGGTCTCAATCTACACCTTCCAATGCCGCCGGATGGAGAAATTCCGTCACGGTCGCGTGCTCTTTGCCGGCGATGCCGCACATCAGGTTTCACCATTCGGCGCGCGGGGAGCCAATTCCGGTTTGCAGGACACAGATAACCTGTGCTGGAAACTGAAACTGGTGCTGGAGGGAAAGGCGCCCGAGAGCCTGCTGGACAGTTATGACAAAGAGCGCGTCCATGGTGCAGATGAAAATATCCTGAACTCCTCCCGTTCCACCGATTTCATCACACCGAAATCGGAAATGAGCCGGATCATGCGGGACGCAGTTCTGGATCTGTCCGAGCATCACGCCTTTGCCCGCCCGCTGGTGAATTCGGGGCGCCTGTCCCTGCCCTGCACCTATGAGAGGTCGGCGCTGAATTCAGCGGATGCCTTACATGGGCCTCAGTGCACCAAGCCCGGTAGCCCCTGTCCTGATGTGTCGATAGCGGACGTATATCTGCTGCCCAAACTGGCAGACCGGTTTACCCTGCTGACCATCGACGCGGATGCCCCCGACAGCTTTGAGGAGGCGGGTATCCCGGTGACGCGGCTGGCTCTGTCGACCAAAGACGACAAGACCGGAACCCTGCGCGAACGTTATCTCGGTGATGCAACAAGTGCTGTCTATCTGATCCGCCCTGACCAGCATGTGGCGGCGCGGCGCCCGGCATTTGACGAAAACCAATTTCGTGCTGCCCTGCGCCGCGCGATTGGCAAGGAGGCCTCGGCATGAACGCTCGTAATACCGATCACGAAAATCTAATTTTGGCCCCGAACATCGAAAGGGCCGATGATTTCTATGCCGATCTTCTCGCGGCCCATGAGGGGCTGACCAAAGCCGAAAGCGATGCGCTAAACGCGCGTCTGGTCCTGGTGCTGGCGAACCATATTGGGAAACGCGCAATCCTGACACAAGCGTTGACAGCTGCTGCGCTACCGCAAGGGGAGACTGACACATGAAGATCGAGCAAATCCACCATGTCGCCTATCGCTGCAAAGATGCCAAGCAGACGGTAGAGTGGTACAACACGATGCTGAACATGGATTTTGTCTTGGCGATCGCCGAGGACCATGTTCCCTCAACCCATGAGCCTGATCCTTACATGCATATCTTCATGGATGCAGGCAACGGAAACGTCCTGGCTTTCTTCGAGCTGCCCACCAAGCCGGAAATGGACCGCGACCGCAACACACCGATCTGGGTGCAGCACATCGCCTTCAAGGTGAAAGACCGCGACACACTGATTGAGTTCAAAGACCATCTGGAGGCCAACGGTGTTGAGGTGCTGGGTGTGACCGACCACTCCATCTTTCACTCAATCTATTTCTTCGATCCGAACGGTCATCGGGTTGAGCTGGCCTGCCCCGACCCAGAAGAGGAGGCGCTTCTCCAGCGCCTCAACGCCGTGAAGTGGGACATGCTGGAGGACTGGTCAAAGACCAAGAAGGCCCCAAAACACGCCAACTGGCTGCATGCCAAGGAGCTGAACAACGTTTAGGCCAACGGGCTGTACTGCGATCTGTATCAATCGCAATGTAGGGGAAGCGGAATGTCTGACGTGATATTATACGACTATTGGCGATCATCGGCCAGCTACCGGGTCCGCATCGCGCTGAACTTGGCGAGTATCCCCTATGAGGCCGTGACGGTCGATTTGGTCAAGGGAGAGCAGGTCAGCCCCGAACATCTGACCCGCAACCCCCAAGGTCTGGTGCCTGTGCTGGAGATCGACGGGCTGCGGCTGACACAGTCACTGGCTATTCTGGACTACCTTGACCAGACCCGGCATCTGGAATTACTGCCTCGCCCCCCTGCGGAGCGGGCGGTGGCTCAAGCCTTGGCTCATGCCATCGCCGTCGACTTGCATCCGGTCTGCAATCTGAAAGTTGCCCGCCATGCCAGTGGTCTCTGCAAAGGGTCCGCTGCCGTCCCAGCCACGCATCCTGTCGACATGCCTGCGGACTGGATGCGACATTTCATTCGCCCGGGGCTTGTTGCCTTCAACGCACTGCTGGAGGAATATCCGGTTGCGCCCTATTGCACCGGCGATCATCCGGGGCTTGCGGATCTCTGCCTCATACCGCAGCTCTACAACGCGCGCCGCTGGGGGGTGGCTTTAGATGATCTGCCGCGTCTCATGATGATAGAGGCCACATGCGCTGAGAACCCGGCCTTCGCGATGGCGCATCCAGATGCGGTTCACACTGTAGATCCGCCGCAGACGTAAACAGAATGAACCGCGCGCAGTCACACCGTATTCGCCGGGTTAGGACATTATAGATGACAAACGATTGGACCGGCTTTGCCCTCGCCATGACGATGTTCACCGTCAGTCACTTTCTTCCCCGGCTCGCCGGTCTGCGCGGGCGGCTGATCGCATCCCTGGGCCGCAAGATTTATTTCTCAGTCTACGGGCTCTTGTCGCTAGTACTGTTTGGCTGGGTGATCGTCGCGGCGGCGCAGGCGCCCTATGTCGAGCTTTGGCCGCCTCTCGATTGGACCCGCTGGGCGCCTATGCTGACCATGCCCGTGGTCTTTGTACTGGCCGTCTGGGGCTTAGGGGTGGACACACCCTACACGCTGGGAGGAAACCGCAACGCCGATCCGGCGCAGAATGTCCTTGGCCGAGCCGCGCTGAGCCGCCACCCGCTCTTGTTGGCTCTGCTGCTTTGGTCGTTGTCACATCTTCTAGCCAATGGCGATCTGGCTCATGCCATCGTCTTTGGCGGTTCCTTATTTCTTGCAAGCGCTGCGATCCTGCTCTTCGACGCCAAAGCAACAACTGCCTTGGGTCCGGGAGCGGCAGCATATTTCGCCCATACTGCGCTGTTTTCACTCAAGCCGATAGGTGATCCGAACTGGCGGCGACACCATCTGCGGGGTCTCTGTCTGCGCACTGCGATCGGTCTGCTGCTCTGGATCGGCACACTGCACCTGCACGAAGGGGTAATCGGCGTCTCGCCCCTGCCCTACTGAGATTTGATTTCGCGCAAAGTCACACTGCCCGGAATCGGTCATATCTGGCGATATGAAACAGATTGACCGCCTTCGCGCGCTGGGACTTTTTGACAGCCGCGTGCCCCGCTACACGTCCTACCCCACCGCGCCCGTGTTCAGCACGGCGGTGGCTGCTGCCTTCCAAAAAGCCCAATTGACGGCGCTGGATCCTGCAGTCCCTGTCTCGGTCTATATCCATGTCCCATTTTGCGAGCGGTTGTGCTGGTTCTGTGCCTGCCGAACCCAGGGCACGCAAACCCTTAGTCCCGTGGAAAGCTATATCGGCACTGTCGAAAAAGAGCTTTCCCTGATCGCTGAAACTCTACCCGAAGGGCTGCAAATGGGCCGTCTGCACTGGGGCGGCGGCACACCAACAATCCTGCCTCCAGCCCTCATCCACCGACTGGCCCAATCAATAAAATCTGCAATCCCTCCGACGGCTGATTGGGAATTCTCGGTCGAGATTGACCCCACAATGGTGGATCGCGACAAAATCGATGCGCTTGCGAAAGAAGGTATGAACCGTGCAAGCATCGGCATTCAGGATTTTGATCCGGAAGTGCAGACCGCCATTGGACGGATCCAGCCTTTTGACGTAACTGCCGCCTGCGTTGCGGATCTGCGTGCCGCAGGCATTCACTCATTGAATACCGATCTTGTCTACGGCCTGCCGCATCAGGATGCCGCGCGTATTTCAGATACTGTAGACAAGGTGCTGACATTGGCGCCGGACCGGGTCGCTCTTTTTGGATATGCCCATGTCCCATGGGTGGCCAAACGGCAGAAGCTGATTGATGATACCGCCCTGCCTGGTGATGAGACACGGTATCATCTGGCAGAACTGGCCGCCAAAAAATTCCAAACTGCCGGATTTTCGAGTATCGGCATCGACCATTTTGCACGACCGCAGGATGGATTGAATTTGGCCCGCAATAGCGGACATCTGCGGCGAAACTTCCAAGGTTACACAGATGATCATTGCCCGACACTGATCGGTGTCGGGGCCTCCTCAATCTCGCGCTTCGACGGGGGCTACGTGCAAAATGCAGCAGCCACCGCTGCATATATTCAAAGGATCGAGGCAGGTGATCTGGCCGGGGCACGCGGTCATCAGCTCACTCCGATCGACAAGATGCGCGCCCGGGCCATCGAGATGCTGATGTGCGACTTCCGTTTGGACCGTAGCGAACTGCAGCATCGGTTCGGGCGACAGACCCAACAGCTGACCGCAGATCTGACAGCCGTTACGGCGACCTATGGCGATCTGGTCACATTGACGGATGATGCCCTAACTATTGAGCCCGAAGGCCGCGCGCTGACCCGGATTATTGCCAGCGCGTTTGATGCCCATAAACCGGAGGGCGTGCGCTATAGCCAAGCCTCCTGAGGCGGGAGGAAAACTGCGAGGCTCCGCGGTTTCAGAATATTAGGCTCTAAAAAGGATTATCCGCCGCATCTCACTATGTCTCAACCGCTCAGGCGTTGTCAGCTTCCCCGGTTACGCTATCTGCTGGCAGATCAGCGGAGCATCGGACATGACCAAGCAAACGACACCTCAAGACAGCCGTGAGTCAGGCCGGATCATTCTAATCTTGGGCGATCAACTGTCACATGATCTCCCTTCACTTCAAGCTGGGGACCCCCAAAAAGATCGCCTGTTGATGGCCGAGGTCGCAGAGGAGGCAAGCTATGTCCCTCATCACAAGAAGAAGCTCGCTTTTGTTTTTTCTGCCATGCGGCACTTTGCAGATGAGCTGACCGCTGCGGGCTGGAACCTGCAATATGTCCACTTGGGTGACCCAGACAATTCCGGCAGCCTTATAGGTGAATTGGACCAGGCTCTGGAGCAGTTCACCGCTGCCGAAGTGCTGGTGACTGAACCCGGCGAATATCGCCTCAAAGAAGCGCTGAACAGATGGTCCGGACCGGCCAGGCTGACCATGCTTGATGATAGCCGATTTCTGGCCAGCCACGACATGTTTCGCAGCTGGGCGGAGGGGCGCAAGCAGCTGCGCATGGAATATTTCTATCGCGACATGCGGCGCAAAACCGGCCTGTTGATGCAAGGTGATACCCCTGAGGGTGGTAAGTGGAACTATGATTCAGAGAACCGCAAACCAGCGCAGAACGATATGTTCATGCCCAAACCAGTGCGCTGCGATCCGGATCGTATCACGCAAGACGTATTGGAATTGGTGGAACAGAGGTTTCCCAGAAATTTCGGGCGGCTGACACCGTTTTGGTTCGCGGTCACCAGGGTAGCGGCTCTCAAAGCACTTGATCATTTTATCGACGCGGCGCTACCGCTATTTGGTGATTATCAGGATGCGATGCTGGACGGAGAACCGTTTCTCTATCACTCTCTGTTGTCTCAATACATCAATATCGGCTTGCTCAATCCGCTTGAGGTCTGCCGCCGGGCCGAACGCGCCTATTATGAGGGCCATGCTCCACTCAACGCCGTTGAAGGCTTCATTCGTCAGATTATCGGCTGGCGCGAGTACATGCGCGGGATCTACTGGCTGAAGATGCCTGGATACACCTCCGAAAATGCCCTCGGCGCAGGGCGAGATCTGCCGGAGTTTTATTGGAGCGGAGAGACCAATATGGCCTGCATGGCCGCCGCCATCACCCAAACCCGGGACGAAGCCTATGCCCATCATATTCAGCGCCTGATGGTTACCGGAAATTTCGCAATGCTGGCAGGGGTAGACCCGCATCAGGTCCACGAATGGTATCTGTCCGTCTATGCCGACGCCTATGAATGGGTCGAAGCCCCAAATGTCATCGGTATGAGCCAATTCGCCGATGGTGGCCTCTTAGGCTCCAAACCCTATGCCGCCAGCGGCAATTATATCAACAAGATGTCGAACTACTGCACGACATGTGCCTACGACGTAAAACAGAAAACCGGCCCCAAGGCCTGCCCGTTCAATCCGCTTTATTGGGATTTCCTGATCCGAAACCGTGAGAAACTATCAAAGAACCCCCGCTTGATGCAGCCCTATCGAACCTGGGACAGAATGTCCGCGGACAAGCAACAAGAGTACCTCATAAGCGCGGAGAAGGTTCTGGATAGTCTCTAATTAGGAGGTTTCACCCTATTCTGGAAGGAAGGCATTCCTGGCACTGGACCTGCCGCTCCGTGAAACGAGTTTTCTCCTGCATATGGCTTCTGGCATGACTTCCTGTCGGGCTCTGGCTTTTGCATAACTGCGGAACGCGATATAAATCGATTATGACCTCTTTGGACCTTCCCTATTTTCCTCTTAAACGCGGACGCGTTCATGAGGTATGCGGTCCAGGCAGCTTTGGGTTTCTTGCTGTCTTGCTGACCCGGGTTCACGGCCCTGCATTGTGGATACGTGAGAGCCACCGTCTGGAACATATTAATCCGCTGGGTTTGGGGGAGTTTACAGACCCCTCTCAGCTATTGGTCGTAAATGTGAAGCATCAGACCGACGGCCTCGCCTGCGCAGAAGAGGCACTACAGGAGCACGCTGTCGCTCTGGTCGTGACCGACATCAGCAAACCACTCAGTCTGACGGCCGGGCGACGGCTCCAGCTTGCGGCGAAGGCCGGAAACACCACCGGGCTTTGCTTTATTCCCGAAGGCATGGGAAGCAATGCTGCCGAAACTCGCTGGCGCTGCGATCCAATATTTCAGGCACAAGACTCGACTCATTTTCACTGGAGACTTATTAAGAACAAATCAGGAACAAATGGATCTTGGCATGTTCGATGGAATCGCGCGTCGCGTCGTGTCGATATGGTTTCACCGGTTCGCGAGTGACCGGTTTCTTCGGCAGTACCCACTGTCCGGTCCTTTTGCGCTTACGATCAAACACAGCAACACAAACCGCCTCTATTGCCTCAATGCAGAAGCCACGCGACAAGGTTTGCATCAGGGCATGGCCCACTCAGATGCCCGTGCCTTTTGTCCAGACCTTCAAACAGCAGAAGCGGACATTTACCGGGACCAACAGTTTTTGCTGACCCTCCGCCGCTGGGCCACCCGCTATTGCCCGTGGGTGGGCCTAGAGGGGCGCGATGGTTTAGTGCTCGATATCAGTGGATCCTCCCACCTTTTCGGGGGGGAGACCGGTATGTTGAATGCTATACGCAGCGGTTTGATGCGGGCCGGTCTATCGACGCAAATTGGCTTGGCTGATACGCGCGGGGCGGCTTGGGCCCTGGCGCATTACGGCGAGGGGCAGGCTGCGACCGGAGATATGTTGCCCGCTCTTCAGCACCTGCCCGTTGCAGCCCTGCGTCTTGATGAGAAAACAACAACAGCGCTGGTCAGAGTGGGCCTGCGTAAGATTGGAGATCTCGCAACAACGCCTCGTGCTCCGCTGGCCCGCCGTTTTGGAACCAATGTTTTGATGAGGCTTGATCAGGCTTTAGGCCACCAAGCTGAAGAAATCACTCCACTGGCAGCTCCACCTCACTACGGCGTCCGTATGACATTGCCAGAGCCAATCGGTCTTCTCAGTGATGTCATGGCTGGCACAGAAAGATTGCTGACACAGCTCTGCGCCAAATTGAAAACCCATGAAATGGGTGCACGCGTCTTTGTCATTACACTGCGGCGCGTAGATCTAGATCAACAAGAGGTGGAATTACGTCTGGCTCGCCCTTTGCATGATCCCCAAAGGATCCTCCCCCTGTTCGAAAAGGGAGTGGCTGAAATTGATGCAGGCTTTGGCATTGATCAACTGCGCCTCGAAGCAACCCAGACAGAAGCCTTGCCGACGCAACAAATGTCTCACGTCGCAAGTGACGGGGACGACCGATTAGAGGACCTGATCACGCGGATCGGAACACGGATCGGACTTGAGAACATTCAGCGCTTTCTCCCAGCTGACAGCCATATTCCAGAGCGAAGTTTCATCGTTTCACCGGCGGCCTATTCACACGCAGCCAGTGGCTGGATGTGTAAGAACCCACGCCCGCTCTGCCTATTTCCACCCGAACCGATTGCGGGCAAGGGCCCCTATCCCCCAAACCATTTCCGTTGGCGCCGGATTTCATTGACCACAGGCCACATGATCGGCCCTGAACGCATCACTCCCGAATGGTGGCTGGAAGACGACAATTGGCGGTCCGGTATGCGCGATTATTGGCGAGTGGAAACGATGCAGGGAAGGCGTCTCTGGCTATTTTATACGCCTCAGAACCCTGGCTGGTTCGTTCAGGGAGAATTCGCATGATTGAAGTGAACAGAACCCACCGTCCTGTCGAAGCATTCCAGCGCGATATGTTGGCCAAACGCATTGATGCGCCGGATTATGCGGAGCTATGTGTCACCACGAATTTCACCTTTTTAACCGGTGCCTCCCACCCCGAAGAACTTATCGTACGGGCGGCAGAGTTGGGCCTCTCGGCACTTGCGATTACAGACCACAACTCACTTGCGGGGGTTGTTCGTGCCTGGAGTGCGCTAAAAGAACTGAAGCGCGATCCTCAGGGCGCATTGGAGATCCGATCACAGCACCAGGTCGACTCGTCGTCCCGGCAAGAGATCGGGCATACATCCGCTCTCCCCAAACCCACGACACCCACCTTCCCAAAGCTCATCGTTGGCTGCCGTCTGATAGTACAGAATTGTGCTGTGGATTGGATCGCCCTGCCCTGTGATCGTTCTGCCTACAAAAGACTGACACGTCTGCTCACCCTAGGAAAACGGCGCGCCGAAAAAGGCCAATGTGTGCTTTACGCTGAGGACATGATTGCCGCGTGCAAGGGTATGATTTTGATTGCCTTACCCAAAGAGACGTTGAGCAACGCTGCTTCGGATATTCAGAAGATCGGAAGGCAATTTCCGAACCATGTGTTCCTAGGCGCGGCCCCTCGTTATGACGGAAGCGATCAGGCTTATCTGACGGCTTGTGCAAAATTAGCACAGGCAACATGTGCTCCAATGGTTGCCGTCGGCGATGTACTGATGCATCGGGCCAACCGTAGGCAACTTGCAGATGTGCTGACCTGCATGCGTGAAAATATCAACATTGACGACATCGGGACCCGGGCTTTGCCCAACGCGGAGCGCCGCCTGAAGGCCTGTGCCGATATGGCACGCATTTTTCGAGATCATCCTGCCGCACTACGTCGCACTGCGGAGATTGCCAGCAGATGTAATTTCGATCTGAGCGAGCTGTCCTATGAATACCCTCATGAGGAGGCCGAAGGGGAAACACCACAGGACCGTTTGGAGCGCCTCGCACAAGAAGGGTTAAAGCGGCGCTATCCGGATGGCCCGCCGGATCGCGCAATAAAGCTGATGGAAAAAGAACTTTCAGCAGTCAAAGATCTCGAATTTCCAGCCTATTTTCTGACCGTTCATGACATCGTGCAATTCGCCAAGTCCAAAGGCATACTTTGCCAAGGGCGCGGGTCTGCGGCCAATTCCATCCTTTGCTATCTCTTAGGTATTACAGATGTCAGCCCCGATATGATCGCCATGGTTTTTGAGCGCTTTGTCTCAAAACACCGAGGAGAGCCACCAGACATTGATGTGGATTTCGAACATGAGCGGCGCGAAGAGGTCATCCAGTGGATTTACCAGAAATACGGTCGCCATCGTGCGGGCCTCTGCGCGACAGTTATTCACTTTCGCACACGGGCCGCCATTCGCGAAGTTGGAAAGGTGATGGGGCTTAGCCAAGATGTAACGGCAGGTCTGTCAGGACAGATTTGGGGCATGAGCAATGGCAGTGTCGATCTGGAGCGCATCCGGGAATTGGGGCTCAATCTTGAAGACCGCCGCCTGATGCAGACCATTCGCCTGATCGGCGAAATCATCGGTTTCCCGCGCCATCTTTCCCAGCACGTGGGTGGTTTTGTCATAACAAGCGGACGGCTGGATGAACTGGCTCCGATTGAGAATGCCGCAATGGAAGATCGCACGGTCATCTGTTGGGACAAAGATGATATCGACGCACTGGGCATTCTTAAGGTGGATATCCTTGCATTGGGCATGCTCACCTGTATTCGCAAGGCATTTGCCTTGATGCAGCAACATGAGAACATAACCCCCAGTATCGCGACCATCCCACAGAAAGATGAAGCAACATATGATATGCTCTGTGCAGCGGATGCGGTGGGGGTATTTCAGGTCGAAAGCCGGGCACAGATGAACTTTTTACCCCGGATGCGCCCGCGCAAGTTCTATGATCTGGTTATTGAAGTCGCCATCGTCCGCCCCGGCCCCATTCAGGGAGATATGGTCAGACCTTATATCCGAAGGCGGAACGGTTTGGAGGAACCAGATCCCTTCGGACCTGAACTCGAACAGGTTACAAGACGCACCGAGGGGGTGCCCCTGTTTCAGGAGCAAGCCTTGCAAATTGCGGTTGTTGGCGCGGGTTTTTCCGCGGAAGAGGCCGACCATCTGCGCAGATCTCTCGCCTCGTTTCGACGTATGGGAACGATCGGCAAATATCGCGACAAGTTCATCGCAGGCATGCTCAACAACAATTACAGCAGAGAAATCGCAGAACGATGTTTCGGTCAAATCGAAGGATTTGCCGATTACGGCTTCCCGGAAAGCCATGCCGCAGCCTTCGCCATGCTGGCCTATGTTTCAGCTTGGTTGAAATGTCATCATCCGGCCATTTTTGCCTGTGCTCTGCTCAACTCCCAGCCCATGGGCTTCTATGCACCGGCACAGATTGTCCGTGATGTGCGCGACCATGGCATCGAGGTGCGCCCGATCTGTGTAAACCAGTCCCAATGGGACAACTCACTCGAACGCCGCCCGGATGGCACCTTGGCTCTACGTCTGGGATTTCGCCAGATTAAAGGCTTCAAGGAAGATGACGCAGGCTGGATCATTGCAGCGCGCGGGAATGGCTATATTGATCCCGAACATCTCTGGCTACGTGCAGGCCTGGCGCCTATAGCACTGGAACGTTTGGCAGAAGCCGATGCCTTTTCGTCGATGAGAATCTCGCGGCGGGACGCACTTTGGCAGGTGAAGTCCATCACGACACCAGCACCATTACCTCTGTTCAACGATCAATTGGACGGCGAGGCCATTAACGAACCGGATGTCATGCTGCCAAGAATGCACCTAGGGGAAGAAGTCGTCGAAGATTATGTGTCCATGCGCCTGAGTTTGCGGGCACACCCGATGGAGCTGCTACGCCCAGCTCTTCCAGGTCTGACCTGCAACGACCAACTGATAAAGGCTCCCCTGCAACGTGTCTCGGTAGGCGGCCTTGTCATTACGAGGCAACGACCCGGAACTGCTTCTGGCGTGATATTTTTGACCCTTGAAGACGAAACAGGCGTTTGCAACGTCGTGGTCTGGAAAAAAATTTACGAGCGTTTTCGACGCATTGTCATGGGTGGGCGCCTCTTATGCATCACGGGTTATCTTCAGCGCGAGGGCGCCATCGTCCATGTTATCGCTCAAGATATCCAAGACGAATCTGTCAGGTTATCAGAGCTTGGCCACCCATTAGATGACGCTATTCAGTCCGAGGGGCCCCGCGCAGACGACACGCCTAAACGAACCAGATATCCTGCCCGTGCGATGCATCCGAGAGATCAGGCCAAGCGGCTTTTCCCCAGTCGGGATTTTCATTAGAAACAATTCTGTCGTAGTAGCTCATCGTCGCGAAATCGCTCCAGCACTGACACAGAGCAACTCAAATAGGATCGACGCCCCAAGCCAGGCGGTATTTCCGTTTGTGTCAAACGGAGGGGACACCTCAACCAGATCGGCGCCCACAAGCTGAACACCCGCCAGTTCACGTACCACCTGCAGGGCTTGAAAGCTATTCGGTCCACCAACCTCAGGTGTCCCCGTTCCAGGCGCGAACGCCGGGTCAACGAAATCGATATCATATGTGCAGTAGGTCGGCTGATCACCGACAATCTCTCGGACTTCAGTCATGACATCCGAGACACCGCGATCAAAAAACTCCTCAATTCGAATAATTCTCACACCCTGTGCTTCCCCCCACTCGACATCTTCGGTGTTGTAAGCCGTGCCCCGGATGCCGATCTGCACCATCCGCTTCGGATCAACCAGTCCCTCTTCGATTGCACGGCGAAAGGGGGTGCCATGAGTATATTTGTTTCCGCCAAAATAGCTGTCGAAAAGGTCGGTATGGCTGTCAAACTGAATGAGTCCCACCGGCTCGCCACCGGTCAATCCTCGCAGGACAGGCAACGAAACGAGGTGATCACCACCGACGGTCAGCGCAAAGATACCGCGAGATTTCAGACCCGCGTAGAACGCACTAATACGCTCCATGCAGTCGATGATATCGACCGGGTTGGGCGCGATATCGCCAAGGTCTGCGCAATTGATCATCGAGAAAGGACTGATGCCTGTCACTGGGTTCCCAGACCGGATCATGGTCGAAAGGTCACGCAGCTGTCGCGGACCATGGCGCGGACCCGGTCGATTGGTTGTTCCGGCATCCCAAGGCACTCCAACCAAGCCCAGCTGAACCTGATCAATGATCGGATCATCTAGGGTCACATGTGGTAGCCGCATAAAGGTCGGCAAACCGGCAAACCGGGGCATCTCCATCCCAGATACAGGATGAAAGAAATCTATCGGCAAGGACACCATGAAACCTAAGCCTCTCTTCTAGATAAATTATTTTCAGCTATCATTGATATGATTTCGAACATGATGGCGCCGGCAGTCAGTGCTGTTATTTGATTGGGGCTATCTTTGGTTGGCATCATGCAAACGATATCCCCGCCGACAATATTCATTCCACGCACCGCATGTAGCAAACCCACGGCTTCATCAATGTCGAAACCCTTCTCACCAGCCTCGATATTGGAAACCCCCGGTGCAATCGTCGGGTCCAGACAGTCCAGATCGAATGTAATATAGACGGGGCGACCAGCCAGTACTTCGGTAATCTGCCCCACAACGTCAGCCAGACCTCGCCTCCTGTACTCTTTCATCGTCACAACATTGTAGCCGTATTCATAGGATGGCTGCAGCCAGTCGAGCGTCCGGGCATGGCCTCTTATGCCGATCTGCATGGAATGGGCTGGATCAACCTTACCCTGATCTGCCAGATAAGCCCCCCAATGGGCTGCAGACTTCTTCGCTCCCAAGAAGTGGTCCACTTTGGTGAAGACATCGGTGTGGGCATCGAGATGCAGAAAGCAAACCGGCTCACCGTTTGTGATCTTTCCACGCCCAAGCGCCTGAACGATCCCCCCGGTGATCGAATGATCCCCACCCACAGAGACTGGCCGCACACCAGCCTTATCGATCTGCTGATAGAAATTGGTGATCTGATCAATACAGTCCTCATTATCGTTGGCCTTTGGAAACGGGACATCGCCCAGATCAACAATCTTAGCAGCACTCCAGGGATCCAGTTGAAAGCCACTGTGCATACGCCGCTGCACCGATGACACATTGCGAAGGGCGCGCGGACCGAGATGCTGATCACGCTCCGTGGTTCCGTTACCTGCAGAGTGGGGCACGCCAACCAGCGCAATATCCTGACCATCCACGGGTAGGTTTGGACAACGGAATAAGGTCGGAATACCCCACCAATAGAGGTTTTCCATCATCGCATTCAGATGCGGATCCGACATCGGGTTTCCTTTCGCAACGACTGTCATGCAATTTGAGAAATGGTTCCGGTGTCAGTTTTCACCGATTTTTTTGCGGTAACTGCCCTGCGCAATCCGATCGATCACCATCGCACAGAGCAGGATCGCTAACCCACCCAGAAGGCCCTGACCCTTGGCCGCGTATTGCAGCGATTCAAGGATCAGTGCCCCCAAACCATCAGCACCGATAAGGGACGCGATCACCACCATCGACAGCGACATCAAAATGGTCTGATTGATCCCGGTCATGATGGACGGAAGTGCAAGCGGCAACTCAACATTGAACAGCAACTGGCGACGGGAACATCCGAAGGCGATTGCCGCCTCCTTCGTCGCTTCGGGTACGCCCCGCATTCCTAGTGCCGTCAACCGGATCACCGGAGGCATCGCGAAGATCAGCGTAGCCAGCACACCTGGCGGCTTGCCAGTACCAAAAAACGCAATGATTGGGATCAGATAAACAAACGCGGGCATTGTTTGCATAAAGTCTAGAACCGGCTCGGCGACGGCGTAAGCGCGCTTTGATTTGCCGAACCAGATACCAAATGGCACCCCGATAATAATGCACAGCATCGCCCCAGCCCCGATCAGCGCTACCGTGATCATCGACAATTCCCATAGGCCCATAAACGCAAGATAGGCCAATGATGCAGCTGTAAATATCGCGATCCGTGGACCTGCCAAACGGTAGGCCATGACCACGATCACCAACATAACGACAGGCCATGGTGTCTGTAACAGCAGGGTTTCCAACCCGTCCAGACACCAACGGATTGCCGCTGTAATGCCATCAAACGTATTCGAAAAATTCGCGGCGGCCCAATCGAATGCAGCATCTCCTTTCCGAGACAGGGCTGAGAAATACTCGCGCTGAATTGGGAACTCCGTTACCGGAATAGTTCCACCGATAAACCCACCTGTGAGCTTGGTCAGGATCTCATCTGGTGCCCGTACCGTGAACCGCAACAGAGTAAGTGGCATGATTGCCAGCATCATTATCGCACCGAAAACCGTGCTGGACGTTTTAATGCCGACCTGCTGACTATCCTGATCCGCCCGCCACTTCAGGTAATGCGCCTCATAGGCAACATTGGCGTAAAGCCCTTCGATCAGCTTCACCAAGGCCAGAATCGCCAATCCAGTCAATAAGATAATGGTTGCTTCAGCTGCGGCTAAATCAGCCTGTTCCTGCGCCCTGGCGGCTACCTTCTTCAGGTTTTCTGCGATCTTCAGTTTCGCATCAGCCCCCGCTGCATCTCCAGCAGCAAGCAACTCAGCGGCCTGTGCCTCACGTTTGGCGATATTCCCTAAAGCACGCTCAAGTTTGGCAAGTTGGTCAGCACCAAGTTCCCCCCAGAGTCCTCGCCCTATCTGAACCAGCGCAAAAAGTTCCAGGACAAGAAAGATCCAGAAAAAACCCCAGACCCCGCGCGCGGCCCCCCAGAGGGGGCCAAACACCGCCGCCATAGTATTCCACGACCATGCAAAGCCAGTCGTGTCTTGAATTTCTTTGAAGGCCTCACTGTAGTACCCAGTGTTCTGCTCGACAAAATCAGCGACCGTCGTGCTGTTGGCATTGGGACCACTTTCCAATCCTGTATCGGTCATGCTTTGCCCCCTTGGATACCTTTAAGAAGAGTTGGCTTATCAATGACACCCACATCCGTTCCATCATCCGAAGTGATGACGATTGGCTGCTCAGTGGCTGTCGAGATATCAATCAATGTGTCTAGATCCATAGAGTGTGCAGCGCGCGGGCTGACCGCCAGATCTTCCCAGTCTTTTGTTTGATACTCTGCCAACGGCACCATGATTGAATGGGCAAAAACCAACTTGAGCTTTGAAATCCCTTCAACGAAGTCTCTAACGTAGTCGTCAGCAGGCTCAGTTACGATTTCTTCAGGTGTGCCGATCTGTACGATACGCCCGTCTTTCATAATGGCGATCCGTGTGCCAATACGGATAGCTTCATCCAGATCATGGGTGATAAACACTGTGGTTTTTCCCAGCTCCGCCGATAGCGCCATAAACTGATCCTGCAATTGTCTGCGAATGAGCGGGTCCAAGGCCGAAAACGGCTCATCCATCAGCAAAACGTCAGGGTCAGATGCAAGAGCACGGGCCAAGCCCACCCTTTGCTGCATGCCGCCTGACAACTCTCGGGGAAAGCGATCTTCATATCCTTGCAGGTCCACCCGTTCCAGGCAGCGCTGTGAGACCTCCCAGCGGCGAGATTTAGACTCTCCACGGATCTGTAAGGGGAACGCCACATTGTCACGCACCGTGCGATGCGGCAGCAATGCCATATGCTGAAAAACCATTCCCAAATTGACCGCGCGCATCTCGCGCAGTTCTTCAGCGTTGAGTGCCAGTACATCCCGGCCCAGAACCTGAATATCGCCCGCAGTAGGTTCAATCAGCCGGTTGATATGTCGCACCATGGTGGACTTACCAGAGCCTGACAGCCCCATAACGCAGAAAATCTCGCCCTTCTGCACCTCGAAGGAGCAATCTGCGATACCGATCACACAACCAAATTCACCTAGCACTTCTGCCTTGCTAAGATTTCGCTGTTGAATGGCCTCCATCGCTTCCTCGGCGCGCTCGCCAAAGACTTTCCAGACTCCGTCTAGACGTATGACTGCGTCATCGTTCATAGATATCAACCTGTTGGATATATTGGACTATGCAGTACCCAAAGAGCACCGCACAGAGGAACACCCCCACCCGTCAAAGATCCGCGCGGGGGCGCAAGTAACAAAGAACAGAAATCAGTTCAGCCAGCTGTCAACTTGGTCCGCGTTCTCTTCAACCCATTTGCGGGCAAACACCTCCGCATCCATCTCGTCGACAATCAAGGCGTAGACCATCGCTGAAACTTGATCAGAAGTCAGGTTAACCTTGGAAAGAACTGCGGCCGCGCTTTCATCCATAGCAGCCTGATAGTGGATATGCAGGTAAGCCTTATCCCAGGCCATCGCCGCAGAGGAGTTCTCCAGCCAATTCGGATCATCAGTGGGCTGCGCAACATTCCACTTTGCAGGATCATGCGGCGGTTCTTCCAATTGGACCAGATCATACAGCTGGAACATGTGATGCGGCGTATAGCAGAAGAACACCACATTGGTATTTTGATCAGTCGCAGCATCGACCTCAGCGAGCGCTAAGGTCTCGTCCATTTCCTTAAGCGTCATTGTCTGATCGTACCCATAGGATTTGGCACGGATTTTCTCGACATTGGTTGACGCCCAACCTGCGGCACCAATCCAGATTTCCCCCATTCCATCGCCATCGCTATCGAAATTGGCCGCCATATCAGGATCACTCAGCTCAGACAGAGCTTTAATGCCGGTACGCTCAGCAGTTCCTTTGGTGACGCACATGGCCTGATCTGCCGGTATCCCATTGGGGTTCATGGCAACAGTGCCTTTTTCCTTCACGAACGTGTTGTGAAGATTGGTCTGATTGGGCAACCAGACTTCTGGATGGACCTGCATGGCCCCGGAATCCATAGCTTCAAAGACGATCGGATTGCTGCCGTTTTGCAGTTCAACATCAAGGCCAAGATTATCCTCGAGCACGATCTTGAGGACATTCGCGGTTACGCGAACCGATGGCCAGTTCGGCACACCGATAACCACATCGGCCGCTAAAGCACCTGTTCCAAGCGTAGCCAACACTGCACCCGTCGTCCAAGTCGCTAGTCTCTTCATCTCACTCTCCAAGTTGTCGTTTTGTTATTATTGATACCTTCCGTCGAAGCTGACCCGATTTGCGTCACGGTCGGACCCCCTCCAGACGTTAATGTGCCCGCTTTCCAAGTGCATTAAATTACAATAATCGGGATTGAACTTGTATAAAATTACAATCAAGGTGGCGCTAACGGCGCTATCATTGGGGTCACTATGGTTGCAAGGCAGGTTTCAAAGGTCGACATTCATCTTTTACGGGTATTCTGCGTCGTCGTAGATGCAGAGGGTTTTTCGAATGCGCAGGTTGTACTGAACGTTTCAACGTCAACGATCTCCAGGCAAATATCAGAATTAGAGACCCGACTTGGGATGCGGCTGTGTGACCGTGGGAGAACCGGCTTTCGCGTCACCGAAAAGGGAGACACAGTCTACCAGGCGGCGCAAAAATTGTTCGGCGCACTCGGGGAATTTCAAGAGACGGTTGATGGATCGCGTGGTCGTCTTTTCGGTCATCTTGCATTGGGCGTCATCGAAAACTGGGCCTCAAATAAATCAGCTCCAATTGTCCGCTCACTGTCTAAATTCACAGCAATGGCACCGGATGTAAGGATTGAGCTACACTCTCTCGCCCCGAATGACATTGAGTTCGCTGTACTTGACGGCAAGATTCCAATCGGGATCGGCCCCTTCCATTCCCCAAAGCCAGGATTGGTCTACAACGATATCTGCAAAGAGACCGTTTGCCTTTATTGTGGTTCTGGGCATCCACTGTTTGCCATTGACTGCCCGGAAGAGCAGGAAAAGCAGCTACGCAACTCACTGTTTGCAAAGCGGGCCTACCTAAACGAGGACACGGTCGCACCGAAAACTCGCAATTTACCCTCAAACGCAATCGGTCATCAAATGGAAGCGATCGCGTTACTGATACTGACAGACCGATACGTCGGGTATCTTCCATCATACTTTGCCAAGGACTGGGTCGCAGGGGGGCGAATGAAGAATATCGCCAATGGTGGGTTTGATCGCCCCGTCACAGTTCAAACCGCTGTTCGCAGGGGCGTCAAGCTGAACCGTGTCGGCAGAACCTTCCTCGAGATACTTTCAGAGGAAGCAAGCACAGTAGTCTAGCCGCTCCTAAACGTCAGTTAGCGCCAGCACTTCTCTTCTAGGTTCTGGACCCATTAGTTTGGTTGCCGCCATCTTGGCTGCGTGTTTCAAGCCCCTGAGTTTCAGGGGTATATCACGAGCAATCTATTCTGGCTGACTGACGAACAGATAGCGCGCGTTCAGCCTTACTTTCCGAAGAGCCATGGCAAGCCGAGGGTTGATGATTGACGTGTTTTGAGCGGAATTATCTTCATTAATCGCAATGGGTTGCGTTGGTCTGATGTGCCTCGCGAATATGGATCACCAAAAACCCTCTACAACCGATGGAAGCGGTGGAGCGATATGGGTATGTTCGCTCGGATCATGACCGGGCTCGCTGCGGAGGGAACCGATCATAACACCCTCATGGTCGACGCAACCTACCTCAAAGCGCACCGCACGGCCTCCAGCCTGCAGTTGAAAAAGAGGGCATGGCAGACTGATCGGACGCAGCAAGGGGGGGCATGAATACGAAGTTGCATGCCGTTACCGATAGTCTCGGACGCCCGATACGCTTCTTCATATCCGCAGGGCAGGTCAGCGATTACATGGGGGCCAGAGCTTTGGTGAATAGCCTTCCATCGGCTGATTGGCTACTGAGTGATCGCGGCTATGATGCCGATTGGTTCCGCGAAGCCCTTACGGACAAGGGAGTAAAACCCTGTATTCCGGGTCGAAAATCGCGCGACAAACCTGTCCGGTACGACAAGCGCCGCTACAAACGCCGTAACAGGATCGAGATTATGTTCGGGCGCCTGAAGGATTGGCGCCGTGTAGCCACTCGCTATGACAGGTGCCCGAAGGTCTTCCTCTCGGCCATCGCTCTCGCATCTACCGTCCTGTTCTGGCTGTAATTTAATGTGTCCGGAGCCTAGATGTCCACACGCGAGTTGAACCTTTTGACCCACGCCGAGCAATGGCAACTTGCATACTCGAAACTCAGTCGATCCCGCAAAAACTTATTGAGCGAGTGTTTGGAAGATCACTGCAGCAGCGTTTCGCTCCACATTCGGCTTAAATCAGAGCCTTGGAAGATCTGCTTCAACCACGCTATGATAAACGCAGTCCCGGGCAATCAACCAATGAGGTGCAACAACGGCCACACTGCTAATGCATTGATTTTCTTTGATAAAAGTGGTGCCCCGGGGGGGGCGGAATCGAACCACCGACACGAGGATTTTCAATCCAGAATTAATTATCACTTTACAGCTACTTAGCTCCGCTCAGGCTGTCAAACCGGCTACCAAACATCAAAAACTTAGCCGCTGTTTGTCAAACCTGCCCACACGACAATCTGGCCAAAGAAAAACCGCTGGGGGGCGGCCACCCACCTCAACGGCATTGCAAATCTTTCTGCTTCATCAGCCTACCAAAATGATCACCCCACCGCAATCGCGGGAGGTACACATGCCTAAGCTTAATCGTTTTGAATGGTTGAAGGCTGTTCTTCAAAGTGCAGACCTCAATTCGTCAACGAAGGCAGTTGCCTCTGCGCTCTCTGTACAGTTTGCCAACGACAAGACCGGGCAGTTGAACCCTTCTCTTAAAACTCTGGATGAGTTCCTAGCGGGCATGTCGCTTGCGACAATCAAACGCTGCCTGAAGCAGCTTGTTGAATTCGGTTGGCTGTTTCGCTCGGAAGGACGCGGCGCTGGCAATCACACCGAATATGACTTTCGCGCTCCCGCTAAAATCATCCCGTTTCGCCCGAAGAAATAGGGTGCACCAGTGAGTCTTTCAAAAGGGCAAAAGGGCTCATCGGCGATAGGTAAAGGGCGCATGGGTGATCTTTCCTATATAAAGATAGAACAATCCAAAGAACAAAACTCCGCGCTTGAGCCGGATCTGCCGGATGGAGGGCCATCCGACTCGGCGCGCGGGGACCGCTCGCAAGCCGTTTTCATTTCGCGCCAATCTTTCGGTTGCCGCCAGTGGGAGCAATTCACCGAACGAATGTTTGGCGCATGGATCGACCGGGTACTTCCCGAAACCATCGAAAACGGAGAACGCGGATATTGGCTGCCTGCCAAGTTCCCGCCAACCAACAAGACCGATTGGCCCGAGTGGCGTAGCTGGCTAATCAGTTCAGGCTGGACCCAGTTTGTACCTTCGAAGCAGGAGCTTTGTCATGCTGCGGTCTGAGCAAAGAGCAAGGCGACCCATGTCATACGCTGGCGCTGCTGACACGGAACCTTGCGAGAGGTGGCAAGCCTCCCCTTCGAACCCCACCGGCGGGGGCACGCCCCACGCCAAAGCACCGCTCACCGAAACCTTCGTCTTTCGGTGCAGCGCTGCTGAAAAGGCCGAGCTTCGCGCCAAAGCCCAAGCTGCGGGTGTGCCTGCCGCGACCCTTCTGCGTGAAGCTTTGGGACTGACAGAAGCTCGTCGTCGCAAGCCAGCACCCCGTGTTGATCCTGCGCTTGTGCTGGCCGTTGGACGCATCGGCGGCAACCTCAACCAGATTTCGCGGTTTGTGAACCGGGCGCTTCTGGCTGGTCAGGTTGACTTGGATGCGCTGGCACTAACCCGCCAGTTGGTTGTGATCGAACGGCAGCTTGCCCTGATCCTCGATGAGGCACGGCAATGTTGATCAAATTCTTTTCCAACGGCAAAGGCGCGGGGACTGGTCCCGTAGGCTATCTCGTCGCGCGTGAGGTGCTGGCCTACGACGCCAATCGCGATCTGATCCGCGATGCCGATGGCCAGCCTATGACGGTCACACGCGATCCTTTGCCCGAAGTGCTGCGCGGCGATCCTGCCCGCACCGAGGCTCTGATTGATGCTAGTCGCAATCAATGGACCTACCGTGCGGGCGTCATCAGCTTTACCGGCGAAGATGCCCCGACTGAAGCCCAGCAGGCCGAAGTCATGGACGCCTTTGAGCAACTGGCTTTTGCTGGCTTGGACGGCGAGCAATTCGATATGCTCTGGGTCCGGCACAGCCACGAAGACCGCGTTGAACTGCATTTCTGTACGCCGCGCTTGGAGCTGACCACAGGCAAAAGCCTCAACATTGCGCCTCCCGGCTATCAAACCGCTTATGACAGCCTGCGCGATCTGATGAACAAGACGCATGGCTGGGCTGATCCGGTGGATTTGGACCGCGCACAGGAGGTCCAAGCCACCGTTGAAGCCCCTACGCGAGCACAGGGCCGCGAAGAGCTACACGAATGGATTTTGGATCAGATCAGTGTCGGCACCATCAGCGACCGCGCCAGCATGATTGATGCACTGACCGACGTAGGCTTCGACATTCCCCGCGCTAGCAAAAATTACATCACCGCCAAAGACCCCGACACGGGGGAACGCTGGCGATTGAAAGGAGAAATTTTCCATGACGACTGGCAAGCCGAACCGTCTAGCCGAGAAATTGAACGCGGACCTGGAAGCGATCCGCAAAGAGCACGCCGACTTGATGGCGTCACAATTGCAGAGCTTCAGGAGCGATATTCAGGACAGTGCGAGGCTCGCGCGGGATACAATCGAGACCGATACCAGCACATTTCTGGATTGGAGCGGGAGGGCCTGGCAGGACCACATCAACACGATCAGACGTTTGATGCGGATTTCGCCCTGGATAGCGAGCTTGGCTTGTCTGTTGGTGGTGGTCGCAACACTGGCATTGACGCTCTTCTGGAGTTGGCAGCTGTCGGAGATGACGAGTCGCACGCAGCTGGAGACGCTGGGCTTGCAGACAGTACAGCACGAGAGGGCGACCTATCTGATCCTGCCGCCGGAAACAGCGAGCATTCGCAGCTGCACGATGGCAGGCCAGACGGTTTCCTGCATCAAGGTGGAGGCAAACTAGATGGATCAGCCCCTGACAGCCTTGGAACGCGACTTGCTGGCCTGCGTCGAGCGATTGGTAGCGGCCTGCGAAACCTCAGCACAGGAATTGCGCGGCTTAGAGACACGCTCGACGGACGGGATCGAGAAGAAGCTGAATGGGTTGGTGCAATGCGTGCTGCTGCTCATGAAATCACATCTCTTGTCAGTGAAAACATTGGCCGACTTGCTGACCGAGGAAGAGACCTACGCGACGCTAGAAGAGAACTTGCAAGCCAGCTTGAAGCTAGTGAGAGCCGCCGAGAAACAGCTGAACGAGAGCTGAACGAACGGCAACTTGAACGAGGCGATAGTCATGGCCTCGGGCTGTAATTTAGAAGGAAAAACAATGACATTCGAACACGATCATTTCACCATGAGCTACCACCAAGCCCGCGATTACGGCATTGACTACCGCGAGTTTGAGAAAGTGGACCGCTTACCCGACGGCATTCCCCTGATTGCCATTGCGGGCGTCTGGGGTGACTACAGCAATATCCGTTGTTTGTTCATGGATGCTGACGGTAACGGATATATGCGGAACATTCGGAAATCGGGAGACCAAGGATACTTCCTCACGGAAGTGGAAGGCTGTGCTAAGGAGTTGAAGGTTGGGCAGCTAGTAATGGTGGCCACTGACAGCGTTCAACCCGTTTAATGCAATGAGTATTCTAAGCAAGATCCCATCTATTCTCGATATCGGATACCGCCCGGTCTTATTAAAGCTGGACGGCGATCTATTTGTGCCCGTAAAGCCGTCACTGGTTTACCGCGCGGCTCAGGCCTGTTCCGAGAGTTATTCTGACGGCCAAAGGTAGCAATAGGCCCGAACCGCCGCATGTCCATAACACAGCGGTCGGAGGGATCGATTCCGAAGTGTCAGGTGTTGCACGTTTGACAGATGTCCGTATTTTGTTTGCACTAGCTGTATGGGTTATTCCAATGTGCGGTACGCGCAAAGCGACTAGCTACCTCCCCCGACATCCAGCATCGGGAGAGGTTTGTGCTTACACCTTAGACAGGTATGCTAAATAAGCTGAAAGCGCGACCATTGAAACCGCAACGATGATCATCGGTAGTGTCCAGCTTTTTTCGTCTAGATATAGGCCTGCCCAAACGGTTCCCACAGCGCTAAATGCTGCAAGCAGTGGCGCAGAAATGGCACCAGAAATGCCAAATGCGGTACCTGCCAACACCATCCCTAGGGCGGATGTCGTTGCCCCGCACAAAACTGCGCGTTTCCACTCTCGGTCAAAATACTTGAAGAGGATTGGTGCCATATCTTTCAAGAAAGAGGCTTCTCTTACGACAAGAATCCCGAATGTGAACAAACCTGCTGCCGAAAGCGTCAGAAGCGCAACTAGCAATACCGGCACAATGGCGGATTGTAGAACGATGGTATGCATTTTCTCTCCGAATTAAAAAGTTTTTCACACATCAAATATGACAGTCGCATCTGGACAAATGCGGACAATCGATGACACAATCCAACCCATATGTGTCACCCATTGTCCACATATGGCGATGAATGTCTAAAACTCGGAAACGGTAATGCACTACGATGGAAGCCCTGAAAAACGCAAACAGCTACAAACTGCAATGCAAGAGCTGCACACAAGGTTCGGCATTAAAGATGGTGAGGTGTATAATGCTTTAAGAAAATGGCTCCGCGAAGAACCTGAGTTTTCTCTAAAAACATATACCCGTTACAGATGCGAAGGTGGAATGAAAACATATAGTTATGCTTATACTATATACGATTTCCTTAGTAGAGGTGATGAAAGGTATCGGATGCTTTCGCCCCATAGAGGAGGGGCGAGAACTAGTACCGACGATGAAAGGTTCTTAGATGCATTTCTTAAAAGGTTCGGCCCACTAAATCGTAGTTTTGATCAAGATGTCCTAGAAGGTTTTCGGTTTAACTATGAGCTATTCCGCCGGTCATGGAAGATCGATGACGGCAAACATTTTGTAAGGACTTTGTTAAAAGTCGAAAAGGAAAACGGGGTCTACAAACTGTCTGAAACAGTCGACTTTAACCTCGGGGGAAATAAGGTAACGCAGACAGACAGTGGAATTATTTTTGCGTATGAGCCAAACTTTTGCGCTTTGTGTAACTCTTCGCAAGGTTTGAAGTTCTTCAGCTTTCATGACCACTATCCACATTCACATGGGCAAGATGCAGTTGACGAATTAAAGGGGAACTTGGTTGCAGTCACGGGAAGCCGCGAGCACCCGAGCTTTAGAATATTCGCTCGGAGAATTAAGTCTGGTCACGTCGCCATGAATCATTACCATGTTAATGAATTCAGGAATGATCCATCAATGAAGGAAGTTCTGAAATATATCCTCCCAAAAACTGAGGAAAATGATAAGAATTGGTATCATGACTAGGGTCAGGATTAATAACCAGTAAATGACGGTTGCCGTGAGTGCGATTGCTGACAGGAATACCTTTGGACAGCGGTCATAGCGGGTTGCGACGCGCCTCCAGTCCTTGAGCCTGCCGAACATGATCTCGATACAGTTGCGGCGTTTGTACCTGCGCTTATCGTATTTGACCGGGGCCTTACGTTGCTTACGGCCAGGGATGAAATCGCGCATCCCTTTGTCTTTTAATGCCTCTCGGAACCAGTCGGTGTCCTAGCCGCGATCCCCAAGCAGCCAATCGACCTTTGGTAGACCACTGAACAGCGCCCGCGCGCCGATAAAGTCGCTGACCTGTCCAGCGGTGACGAACAGATCAATCGGTCGCCCTTGGCTAACGCACTTTGAATTTGGGTTGAGACACGAATTTGCGGCTGTCTCACGGCAATTTAGGCCCGGCTAATCCAGAATCCAGAAAGAGGACCCTTTGCTTCAACATCCTTCAGTGCCTCCAAAGAGTGCCCACTCGCTTTCCAAACTGAGATTTCGTCTCCATATATGCGCTGACATACCAAACTGAGAGCAACGAATATTTTTGGCCCCATCGGTACAAGAACAAATCGAGCCTTGTCTCCAAGCGTATTGATCAAAGAAGTTAGCAAGGAAAAAGTGAACAGTGGATCAGAAACAGGATACTTAATTACGCGTTCAGGTTTAATCTGGGACAGAAGCGGTTCGTTTGCATGCTGAACAGCCTGCTCAAACCTCTCGTCTTCTCCCTTTGGAAAGAAGCAAAAAGTTGCACTCGGGTCCAGGTATTCCAAGGCACCCAAGGCATGATCAGCTTCGTACCCAAGCCCGATGGCCATGACAGCTGGACGCTCTGGCGCCGAAGTCCACCCACAAAAAAGTGGAAGTGGAGTGAAGTCAAAAAACTCAAACGACGGATCTTTAGGCTCTGTAAATTCAGCGACCGCATAAACGATCGCAAATTCTACGCCTGCATAAAAATCGTCATCCAAAAATTCGGCTAACAAAGAAGAAAGAACTGTTCGGCTCATGGATGATACATCAACCAGAATCTTCTTCCCGCTTAGTGTCCTTGACTCTGGGTTTTGATTTTCAATGGCAGACTTAAGGCTTGTCGATTCATCGAAAAGTATAGCCCCTTTGGCTCTAGCGTTCTTAAGATTTTCGTCAAAACTTAGCTCGCGTCCGTTTTCAAATACGCACGCGAACGCCTCTTTCGAACGTTCCGAAAAGCAGTCAAACACATGACGGGACCTCTTCTCGTATCCTACGGTAAATACGATAATGTCGATCGCGTCGAGGTCATCATCTGAGAACGTGTTTAGATTAAACTGTCTTTTAGACATCGAGGACTCCCTGCTCGACTTGGTTGCCTGCTTCAAACAAGGATGTGAGGCTAATTTCACGATCGAGGCTCAACGGTAATTTATAGTATGCTGCCAACAGGTAATTTAGCCTGAAACGTTCGCCCACGATCGAGGTAAGAACTTGATCAGTACCCTTCTCAGGAATGTGTATCAACGCACCTATGTTCACAGCCTTCGCTATGCACTGGAAAACATCTGGGGAGTGCCCATGGTCCACGCGGAAGGACAACGGTATTTGATCGCGAAATTTTGTTGCGACAATTCCCGAGTAAAACCCCTGCCCAATCCGATCGAGCAAGTTTACAACTGTCTCTCCCTTTTTGTTGTAATTTGGGATTGCCCTAAGAAGGGATCTCATTACCCGGATCGACCTTTCGATTTCAGCGGCTTGGAGCTCTAAAGCTACACTCTCACCACCTTCTGAGGACACAATTTGATCTAAAAGCGGACTGATTAGATTGATCAACGCTCGTGGGTTACCTTCTGTTAGCGTAAGCAGAGAAGGCATACCTGCGTAAAGAGAGTAGGTTTTGCGGGACCTACTGGATAACTTGTCCGCAGCAAAACCGTTTCGTACAGGGCGTGTGAAAAAATTTCGGGCGATGACTATGTTCCGAGCCTTGCGCAGCGACG
Organism: Phaeobacter gallaeciensis DSM 26640; assembly: GCF_000511385.1. Lineage (NCBI taxonomy): Bacteria > Pseudomonadati > Pseudomonadota > Alphaproteobacteria > Rhodobacterales > Roseobacteraceae > Phaeobacter > Phaeobacter gallaeciensis. The sequence goes on along the minus strand of NC_023137.1, from coordinate 163,599 downwards.
AAGCAAGGTCATTCTCAGACATCTCTTCGATACGATTGAAGTCGATTTTCTTTCTTTGAAGGTAAGTTTCAAAACTCCTGTCTTTTTGGGATAGTTCAATGAAGACTTTTCCAAGTTCCGAGTCTGAACTGTATTTGCTTCTAGCTCTTTTACCGCCCGTTTCATCCAGAGAATCTTCAAATGTAAAGTCCGAGCTATCAAAAATAGATCGCAAATCCCCCTGCAAACCCGCACTCTTTACGAGGCTTTCGCAGAGATCACTTGCAAATTCCACAGCTTGTAGTTTTTGCGGGAATGTTAGGTCTACTCTTCGGTAGTCATTGTTCACCGAAGCATCCGTATCCGGATCAGATCTTACAAAGTAGTGATTATATGGTGCCAACGCAAGTTTATAATAAATTTGCGTATCATCGTCATTTGCGCCTCGAAGATCGAAAAACAAGTTCTTTTGAATCGTGGACGGAGCAACTTCCAACTCGTCAAATAGGAACAGCCAGCGTCGCCCTGGAAGGTTAGAGTGGTGGTTATGCAGATCGTGAGCCCGCCTCATACCCTCTCTGTAATTGAGATAAAGAAAGCTGTTGTCGCTTTCTTCAAAAATTCGTTCACCTACGTAGGAAGCTTTGTTCTTCAAGTAACCGATGACGGAGAGGCGTTTCGACAACGCTTCTCTCAATTCATAAAACGTCAATGCTGCGGGCTTAAGCATCCAGTCTTCAGCAAGCCCTTTAACCACCTCCTGTTCTTGCTCGAACGACAGCTTTGGGGTCAGCGACGCAAGAAACTCATCTTGGCAAACTGCTTCAGACTGCCAATCAGCAAAAGCTTTCGCAATTGCTCGAAAGATGTGGGTTGTGAATGTTGCATTCCCCAAGGCCTCAGCCGCAGCTTGGCTTGGTACTTGCCTCGACAGTTCTTTTATCTGGCCATGCCAACTTCTGTCGGCGGGAATGAAGACCGAGACAAAGTCTACGTTAGACTTAAAGTCACGAGCCTTTTCCCCTTTCCAACTGGCCAATGCAGGCATCGTTAACATTTTCAGCAGCGTCGTTTTTCCAGACCCTCTGGGCCCTGTAAGGACAGAATGAAAATGCCCACAGAGTCTATTTAGCTTAGTTGACGGGTTAACGAAGGTACTTGCTACTTCCTGTGGGGTACGATGCTTAGCATTAAAAGTATCGTATCTTCCTTGATCGATAGTCATGCTTTTACAATCTCCCGAATGCCTTGACCTTGGCGACTGACAACAATTGCACTATCTGCCTCGAGTTCGCCGACGAGGTTCTCTAAGTCCAGAGGTAAAAAGTGTTTTAATTCAGTGAACTGAGATACTGCGTCGCTCCATGACAACCGACCGCACTCGTTTACTTTTTCAGCCAACTTTTCTGCAAACGATGGAAGGTCGCCTCGAAAACCAAAGCCAGCTCGACCAGCAAGACAACCAGGCTTATTCTCCGCAGGATCCCATCCATAGGATGCAGCCCAATTCCAAGCGTGAACAGCACCCTTGATGCGATGCCGCCCCCCTTGAGGCGGGTCAAATTCAACCAAGTAAAACTGATTTACGCCCGGATTTGTAGGATCACCCTGAAGTGAAACAGAAAAGCTCGCACACGACAAAACTATTGGTCCGGAGTTCCCACCATCACAGTAGAGGCTTCCGCGATGCACATGGCCATGTACTACAAACCATTCTCCAAATTCGGCGCGCGCCAATAACTGCAACAAGTTTTCAGCGCCTCGCATTCGACTTTCATCTGCATATGCGTCGCTGTGCTGTTCTTTAAGGTGATGGTGAACGAGGCATACGTTGAATTTCAGCCTTAGATCAGAGCCAAGCGCTTGTAGCTCTTCTTTGATTTCGTCCAAAGTAATATCGCTGATCCGACCGCGAGTGAGCTCTGGTTGACTATCGTCTCCATATCCATGGTAAGCGCATGAATTGATCGTCAAAACGCGCCAATTGTCGCCCTCAACTATCGAAAAATTATTGGACCAGTACTTCAGATGCTCAACATCATTCTTCTGGTACTCGGGCAACGGAAAGCTTGGCGTCAACCGTCTCAAAAAACCACGAGGATCAAACTTATTTTCCTTGTGCCGAGTGTCCAAATCATGATTTCCACATGTCGCAACAAAATGCGGAATCTGGAAGTCTTTTTGAATGCTAGAAAGCTCTGTCCAGGCTCTTTCAAGAGCGAGTGGATCAGCCTTGTCCGCGATGTCGCCTGCGCAAAGCAATATGTCTGGGCGTGCGACCTTTCCGCTTGATAGCATTTCACGTAAACCTAAGAGAGGGTCGCTTTTACCATTTCTATCTGCGTCACCAAAATTCACAAGCGACGGCATCACTTTGGTCGGCATTTGAAAAGAATGCAGATCTGAAACAACAAGTAATTTCATTTTCACCAATTTCTTATTAAAAGTTCGCCGCTTTTCTTTCGACTTGCTGAGAACCCTGAAATATTTCGTTGGACCGAGTAGGTTCGATATGGCCACAAGTCCCGGATAGGATAAATGATTTCATCATCAATGAACGACAAAATGAACTTAGCGCCAACATTGTCAATTATCGAAAGCAGTTGACGCAACCTGTCCAAGTCAACTCGACTAAAATGGCCCTTCACGTACTCAGAGAAAATTCGGCCCTCAGATTTAAGGTAAGGTGGATCAAGGTAAACAAAATCGCCTGCACGAACGTTCTCCGATACTATGTCGAAAAAATCACCACATTTCAGATCGGCGGACTGCAATCTAGTTGCAAAGTCTTCAAACTGGGATTGCGTGGGGTACGAACTCGGTTTGCTGGCTGCAAAAGGAACATTAAACATGCCCTGCTTATTGGTTCGATATAGCCCATTGAAGCAATTTCGGTTCAAGTAGAAGAACTGAACCGCACGCTCTTGGTGGTTCTGTTCAGTTTTAAATTTTTCTCGAACGCTTAGGTACACCTCTTTTTCTCTGGGTATCGCCAACGCAGCATTGTAGATTTCTTTAGATCCCGTCTGAACCTGCCGGTAAAAGTTTATTAGGTCTGTATTCAGATCCGACAAAAGCGCCTTCTCAGGTCTCAAATAGTCAAACAGTACCGCAGAGCCGACGAATGGCTCAATATAGCGCTCAAACTGTGCAGGTGCATCAGCTCCTAACTCGGGCAACGCGGAACGCTTGCTCCCCGCCCATCTTAGCAACGGACGAGAACGCAAGTTCGAGTGAGTTTCGTCAATCTTGTTCACTCAAATTTCTTTCTGTCACTGTTGAAAAAGTAGAAAAACCTTTGCTCCGAGACACCGTGCTTAAGGATGAGACGCCAACCCATCTCACCAAAAGATATGGCACAAAGCCCCGCAGTACCCATTGCGGATAAAAAAAGCACTAAGGCTCGTTCGCCCTCTAAGCCTGAAGACGACAACCCAATGAATACGCCAACGGCCATCGTAGAAACCAACAAACCAATAAACCTCAGCGTGTTGGAGAGTTTGTTGAGATGCAATTCTAAATCAGACACTTCTGACAAAGTACGCCTCCAATTCTTATAAAACTTCGATGAGTAGGCGTGCTTCATCGATCGGCGAAGTACCTTTGGCCGTGCACTGATCCAAAACGAAACTGATTTGCTTAGCGACTTTTTCTGCCGGCGGGTTTAGATCTTTTTCCCGGTGCATTTGCAAGACCGCCAGTGCTACTGCTTCCACCAGGTTTTCCTGTTGAAGTTTCACTTTTGGCCCTTCCCCCATAGCCAGCCATTTCAGCTCAACATCAAACTCGTTGCAAAACTTCAGCGCCGTCGAAATAGGCATTTCTCTCTTTCCTAATTCGTAGAATTTGTAAGTTCGGTCTGCAATTTCCAGTCGAACAGCAGCCTTGGCTTGCGAATACCCACATGCCAGTCGCACTTCTCGCATTCGTTGACCGAAGTTTGCAGTATCTGTTGACATGTTATCGAATGACTCATGATGTTATCAAACGTGCACACATTTGGCCGTTCATGCCCTAAGTATGCCGATTGTTATCACAGTTTGCAAGGAGACACGTAGATGCAGAAAGTGACGCTTTATTCCCCCAGAGAGTTAGCCGAAATAAGCGGTTGGCCCGAAAAGCGGATAAGAAACTTGATTGCATCTGGAGACCTTAAGCACGTCAAGATTGGCTCAAACTACTTCACGCCAGAAGACGCCATCGACGATTTTCTGCACCGCAATATGGTGGCTCCAGAAACCTCAAGTATCGCCCCTCGATCTGACGCGCGGTAGCGCTTGGACCGTTCAGAAACCTGTTCTAAATCGAAAGGTGGATCACATGGGCACGACGAGCCTGAACATAAACGTAATCGAAAAACGCATGATGAACGCTACCGAGGCTGCCCATTACTGCGGGTTAGCTGTGAAACATTTCAAGTCATTCTGCCCGGTACAGCCGGTACTCATTCCACCGAAATACAAGCAATATGATCGAGTCGACTTGGACAAGTGGCTTGACAATTTGAAGGTCGGTTTAGAGACGGCAACTCGAAGCGAAATATTGGCTCGCCTGTAATGACCTTCGTGCGTGTAAAGGGGTTTAAGATTTTTGCCGATCGGCATGGACAAATGCGTTGCTATCATCGCGGCACTAATCAGAAGGTTGACCTCACCAAATCTCCGCTTGGCTCCGTAGAGTTCTTTGCAGATTGTGCCAGAATTTCTGCCGCAGCTGAGGCCATGAAAGAGCTTCAGCCCAAGCCCGGAACTCTCGGAGGGCTCTTCGCCGCCTATTTCGCAGAAGAACATTACTTAGAGTTATCTGATGCAACAAAGCGCGAATACCGAATGTGCGCTGAAGTACTGAAAAATATTCGCGATACGCCTGTCACAACGCTAGATACCCCCTTGCTGGCAGCCATTCATGACGAGCTGGCCAAAAAACACAGCTGGGATAAGGCAAATCGTGTCCGCAACTTTCTCATTCAGGTCTTTAGGTTCTGCATCCCTAAAGGTTTGATTTCCAGGAATTTTGCGGAAGGTGTGATCAAGAAGCCGCGCCCGAAAGGCACGCCTGAAGCATACAGAACATGGACTTTCAACGAGGTCCAGACCGTTCTTGAGGCAGCATCCCCTCAACTTCGCGCCGCGCTGGCTATGATTTTCTGCACTGGTCAAGATCCAAGCGACGCGCTCGAGTTTCGCAAAGATCAGGTAGATGATGGTGTCATTTGGAAAGGACGGAACAAGACGAATGTCGGCGCTGCGATCCCGATCAGCGGCATTCTTGAGGGTGAGCTAGAGAAGGCACCAGTAAACAACGCAGAAACGCTGCTTGCGAGTTCAAAAGGCACGCCTTGGACCTACGATGGCTTTGCCAGCGCATGGCAGCGGCTTCGGAAAAAACTTGAAAAGGCTGGTAAGGTTGCCCCGGGACTAACCCCAAAGGGACTGCGTCACACCATGGCAACTTGGCTGCGTGAGGCGGGGCAAGACGAGCGTGAGATTTCTGATTTGCTCGCGCAAGACTCGAAGGTCATGGGGCTGCACTATTCCAAGAACGCAGCCTTGGCCCGAAAGAACCGAAAGACTATGCAAGTTTGGGAAGGGGAATATGAGCGCCGTGCTCAGAAAGCAAAATTGTCAAACCCACAGAAAAAACCGTCAAACCCTGACAAGGAGATCAAGCCAAATGAATGAAAACCATTTATATTTCAAAGAATTAAATGGTGCCCGGGGGCGGAATCGAACCACCGACACGAGGATTTTCAATCCACTGCTCTACCCCTGAGCTACCCGGGCACGGGAAGGCTGTTCGCCTTGGGTGTGGGCCTTCTATGACGTGTGCATGACCGTGTCCAGAGGCTTTTTCAAAGAAATTCGCTAATGTTTCGTTTCGCGGGAATTTGCGGCTTCTTCCAGAGCGTTTTCAATGTCTTCCGGGTCCGTACTCGGGGTTGCGTAAGCGCCGTTCAGCCACTTCGCAAGATCAATGTCAGCACAGCGGCGCGAACAGAACGGGCGGTAATCCTTTTGAGTTTCCTCAGCGCAAATCGGGCAGCTCACGCCAAGACCTCCTTCAGCGGGATGCGGCCCCGTTTGCGTTGCAATTCAAAGTGACCAAGCGTGGTCCACCCCACCAACACCGTGTCTTCGCTATCGCTGCGAAAGCTGGCCCGTAGGGCCGTTTCAAAGGCGCGACGATCCTTCTTGGGCATGGGAGCAGGATCGATCACAATCTGCCCCCCTAGCCCGCGCAGGCGTAGGGCCCGGGCGAGGAATTTGGCGCAGGCCATGTTCGCCTTCACCCCAGCGGCCAGCGAGGTGTCCGCGCCGGTGTTCACGTCCACCGCAACCAAGGCGCGGGTCTCTTCGATGAACAAAAACGCGCCACCGCTGAGAGGTTCCCGAATGCCCTGCACTGTTTCCAAGGCGTCTAGCACGCCCAGACGCTCAAACCCGCCAGCGTCACGCTCTATATCTGCCGGATCTGTCCAGTCACGCCAGGCCAGAAGATGCGGAGTATCGCCCTCCGCCAGGACTTCTGGCCCGCAACCAGCATCCTCAAGCACCTGAGACGCCAGCGACACCATCGCGAGAATGTCTTCTTCGATATCGGCGCTATCAGCACCATCGCAGGCGGATCGAAGGATCAGACCATAGGCAATGTCACCCATCGCGTCATGAGCAACTTCCAATAGCCGATCACGCTCCTCCTCGTCACGGATAGAGCGAGAAATATTGAGACCGGGAGCCTCGGGCGTGATGATGGCGTAGCGGCTTTTAAACAGTAACTTCTGCGAGACTGGCAGTGCTTTGCCTGCTTCAGCATAGCCGGTTAGCTGGACCAGCAACTCCTGTCCCGGTGCGAGACCTTTGACTTGGCGTAGAAAAGCAGGGCCATCCGGCGTTGTCAGGAACATCCCCCCCTGTCCCTTCACGGGTCGATCGGCCCGGGCACGGTAAACCGTACCAGGGGTCGGCGCATCGCTGTCGATCAGCAAATCCTCAAGCTGGCCATCCACCATGAGTGCCGCGGCTTCGCGTCCGTCGATGTGGTCGAGAATGATTGTACGGCCCTTCATGCGGCGGCCTCCTTGTTTGGTGTCCAGCCCGCCCCGCGCAACAGGGCAGACGTTTCGGCCAGTGGCAGGCCGACAATTCCCGTGAAAGATCCATTGATCCACGGAATAAGCGCCCCCGCAGGTCCCTGAATGGCATAGGCGCCCGCCTTGCCCTGCCAGTCTCCGGTCGCGAGGTAGCCGTTCAGCTCTTCATCAGAAAGCCGCTTCATCTTCACAGCGCTCACCACATCACGGGACCAGATCCGATCCCCCCGTCGTACGGCGACAGATGTGATCACCTGATGACGGCGGCCGGACAGGGCCAACAGAAATTGGGCGGCCTCTGCAGCGTCTTTAGGTTTTCCTAAGATCCGACGGCCAAGGGCGACAGTTGTGTCAGCACAGAGGATCACATCCTCTGCAGCGGCAGAAATAGCCTCAGCTTTCTGGCGGGCAATGCGGGCGCAATAAAGGCGCGGCAATTCCCTCGGCTTTGGCGTTTCGTCGATATCCGGCGGGCAAACCGCATCCGGGGTGATTCCCAATTGGGCCAGCAACTCCAGCCTGCGCGGGCTGCCCGATCCAAGAATGAATGCCATGTCTGGCCCTTTTGTCCTATGGCGCAGCCGGGCTGCACTTAATGTTGGCTTTGGCCCAGTCATATCCGGTTCATCAAAGCTGAAAAACCCCAACTGGTCATCGCAGTGGCTGCGCTCAAATAAATGACACCTGGTCGATTGCAGGCGCCCCAAAACAAAAGCCCGGCAAAGGCCGGGCTTTTGTTACTTGATGGATACCAGCGCTTATTTGAAGCGATAGTTGATCCGTCCTTTGGTCAGATCGTATGGGGTCATTTCGACCTGTACCTTGTCGCCAGCCAGAACGCGGATGCGGTTTTTGCGCATCTTGCCTGCCGTATGTGCGATGATCTCATGGCCGTTTTCCAGCTCGACCCGAAACGTCGCATTGGGCAGGAGTTCCTTCACGACACCGGGAAATTCGAGCGTATCTTCCTTGGCCATGTTATCTCCATAATGATGGTTTCCCGCGAGTCTGCGGGATGTGCGCTTAAATGAGCGCTTTTTCCCTGATTTTCAAGGGCGCAATCACCGCATGGGACATATTGTGACGGTTTTCCCCGGTTCGAGGCGTTCTTGCCAATGGGTCCGGTTGCGAACAATGCCATCCCGGCGCACCTGGGCGATTGCCTTGAGGTCGACATCAGCATAGGTCCAGCCCGGTTTGTTCAATACCCCTTCGGCGAGCACACCAGTTGCCGGGAATCCTGTGTCAGGGGGACCGAATATACCGCCCATACCAGTGTTCTGGTCCACGGCTTCGGACCAGTCAGCGGGGCCGACGATGGATGACATTACTGAAACACACTGGTTTTCAAGCGCGCGGGCCATGGCGCCGATGCGCACCCGCCAGTAGCCTGCCAGTGCCTCCGTGCAGGACGGCACCAGCAATACATCCACGTCTGAAAGCGCGCGGCCCAGCAGCGGGAATTCACTGTCGTAGCAAATTAGGATGCCGATCTTTCCCAGTTCAGTGTCAAATACCTTGAGCGCATCTCCACCGGTCACATCCCAGGGGTCGCGTTCGAACATGGTCATGATCTGCTTGTCCTGAACCCCCTTGTGTCCATTCGGCGCATAAAGGGTCGCGCGATTCACAGGACGTGTGTCGCCATCAAATACCGGCGCGGATGCGCCAAGGATGTGCACACTGAATTCAGCCGCAAGACCTAAATGCAGCGCATCAACATCCGGCATACGCCGGGAGACCGCGTGCAGAGATTTCTCCAGATCCCTTGCAACCTCGGCGCCGTCCAACGTTGCCAGTTCCATCGCGCCGTACTCCGGGAAGACCAGCAGATCCGCACCAGTCCCAGCAGCCTCTTTCACCCAGTGCGTGATTTTTGCCTCGTAGGCGGCCCAGTCATCGAACCAATCGAGGGGATAGGCAGCAGTGGCAATTTTCATAATACATCCTGTCTGTTGGTGTCAGGTCAAACGGCGAGACCAAAACTGAAGCGGTTTTCGGGTCTCGTCTACCTCTCCCACATCCCGCCAGGAGAAATCGGCGACCACGCCGGGCATGAGTTCATAACCGCGCTTGCGCCAGAAATCATCCAGAGCGCGATAGTTCAGCGGTCTGGCCGGATGGTCAGCCGGTCGCTGCACGCTGCAAAATGCCGAAACCGCATAGCCAAGTTCCCTGGCATGCGCCTCCCGCAGGTCAAAGAACCGATGCCCCAAGCCCATTCCGCGATACTCCGGCAAAAGAACAGATTCGGCGCAGTAGAAAACATCCTCCAGCGCCAGACCTGTCCCCGCGAAAGCGACTGCAAAATCCTCGGCATGATCAATGAGAGGCGCACCGGTCGAGGCACCAATCAGCCGCTCCCCGTCCCATGCGCCGACCACCACAGACCGATCGCTGTCCAGATAGCTTTGAAGATAGCTGCGTTCATAAGCCAGATCACCATCGTAGAGATAGGGCCAATCCCGGAATACAGCGATCCGCAGGCGGGCGACCTCGTCCATCACCTGCGCCAGCGCTGCGCCGCGCAGGCTCTGCAGACGCAGCCCCATCAGGCTGAGACCTGTGCCATCCAATCCGCAAGGTTATAGTAGGTCGTCACACGCGTGATCTTGCCATCTTCCAGATCAAAGAACGACCCGGCAGGCAAGCGATAGGTTTGCTGATGCGCCTCCGGTAGCCCTGCATCTGTTTCAAGATAGGTGCCATTCACGACATACTCAGCGGCCGCGCGTTTGCCATCTTCGTTGGCGAACACCACCATATCGGTGAGGGTTTCATCATAGCAGCGGCTCATGTGGGTGCAGAATTCTGCGAACAGCGCCTTGCCGATGCGGATCTTGCCCTCGTTCACATGGTGGGCCACGTCGTCCGACAAGCACTCAAGCATGGCGTCGGTATCTTTTGCGTTGAATGCCGCGAAATAGCGGGTGACGGTGCTGTTCATTTTTTCTCCAACGGGTTGCCCCAGCGCTCAGTCAGACGCTGGATGATCTGGGATCGGGTTTGCCTGTAACTGTCTAGCTTGGCATCCCGGGTTTCCCCCAGTCCAGTTGGGTCCATAATTGGCCAATATTCGACATCAAGGTGGAAAAACCGCGTGAGTTCCAGCGCCCGGCGCTGACTGGCGGGGGACAGTGCCACCACCAGGTCGAATGAGGATAGGTCGTCCCCCCACTGCTCCATCTCGTCGAAGGAACGTGACCGATGACGCGACAGCTCCACGCCAATCTCCTGACAGACCGCGATGCAGAAGCCGTCGATCTCCATGTCGTTCTTGACGCCGACCGATTGCACATAGGTGCCGGAGCCATAGAATTGTTTCATGATCCCCTCTGCCATCGGGGATCTGACCGCGTTGTGGTCACAGCAGAACAGGATCGACTGCGGCAACTCGCTCACGCTTCAGCCTCCAAAATGCAATACGCAAATCAGAGTGAAGAGACGGCGCGCCGTGTCAGTATCAATTTCCGCCTTGCCCTCCAGCCGCTCCTGCAACACGCGACTGCCTTCGTTGTGAATACCCCGGCGAGCCATGTCGATGGTTTCGATCTGACTGGGCGGCAGAGTTTTGACAGCCGTGAAATAGCTCTCACAGATCTGGTAGTAGTCTTTGACCACCTGACGGAACGGCGACAGAGATAGGTGAAATTCCGCCGCCTTTTCGCCAGCCTCGGAGGCAACATCAAAGACCAGCCGTTTGTCGCGGATGGCAAGCCCCAGATGATAGGGCCCCTCAGGCGCCGCTCGCTCACCACGCGCCGGTAGCGCAAAGCTGTTGTCCTCGATCAGGTCAAAAATCGCGACCCGACGCTCCTGCTCAATTTCAGGCGTCGGCGGGGGCAGGTTGCGGTCATCAAGGTCAATTTGGCTGATGCGGCTCATGGGTCAAATCTCTGTGCACGAGTTATACAGACAACTGACTAGCTGATGGTCGGTGCCACGGCAATCCGCAGAGCACAGTTGTGCCGCAACGATGCGCCTCTTGCCACAGTCATATTTGAGGAAACCCTAACATATCTCGCACAGGTCTCAGCGGTTCAGACGATCCAACCGGGCCCGGATCGACAACCCATGCGCTTCCAGGCTTTCGCTTTTTGCAAGCGTTTCAGCCGCAGGACCAATGGCGCGCAATGCTTCGGGAGTGATCTCACTCAGCGTTGTTCGCTTCAGGAAATCCATCACTGAAAGACCCGACGAAAACCGCGCCGACCGAGCGGTGGGCAGCACGTGGTTCGGCCCACCGATATAGTCCCCGATCGCTTCGGGTGTGTACTGACCAAGGAAAATCGCGCCAGCGTGAACGGTTTTCTCACTGAGCGCACGGGCGTCCGCGACGCAGAGTTCAAGGTGCTCGGGGGCGATACGATTGGACAGCTGAGCTGCCACATCCAGGTCAGGCACCACGATCACAGCACCGTAGTCCCGCCAGCTGGGTCCGGCGATGGCAGAGCGGTCCAGTGTTTGCAGACGCGCCTCTACCGCATCCGCCACAGAGCGGCCAAATGCCTCGTCATCCGTAATCAGGATCGATTGTGCACTTTCATCGTGCTCTGCCTGGCTGAGAAGGTCGAGCGCGATCCAGTCGGGATCGTTGTCCTTATCCGCAATAACCAGAATTTCCGACGGGCCAGCAATCATATCGATGCCAACCTTTCCAAACACGCGCCGTTTTGCCGCCGCGACAAACGCATTGCCGGGGCCGGTGATCTTGTCGACTGGAGCGATAGTCTCAGTGCCATAGGCGAGAGCCGCAACTGCCTGCGCGCCGCCGACACGGTAGATTTCATCGACACCGGACAGGCGGGCCGCCAGCAATACCAGCGGATTTATCTGTCCATCCGGGGTAGGGACCACGACCGCCAGCCGCTCGACACCGGCCACTTTCGCCGGAACCGCGTTCATCAGAACCGATGACGGGTAGCTCGCCAGACCACCCGGCACATAGAGACCAGCCGCCGACACTGCCGACCAACGCCACCCTAGTGAAGCCCCGGCGTCATCCTGCCATTCGGCGTTCTGGGGCATCTGCCGCACATGATAGGCGCGGATACGCTCCACCGCCAGTTCCAGCGCGGCGCGCTCCTCAGCCAATACGTCCTCAATCGCGGCATCAATCTCAGCGTCCGAAATGCGCAGTTGATCCACAGTCAACGGCAAACGGTCGAATTTCGCGGTCAGCTCAATCAGTGCCGCATCACCACGGGCTCGCACATCCGCGATGATGTCGGCGACCACCGCATCCACATCGGGGCTGTCTTCGCGTTTTGCTCCCAGAAGGGTTGCAAACGCCTGATCAAAATCAGCATCGGACGCGTTCAGAAAAACGGGCATTATGGCTCTCCTTTGAGCCTGCAATATAGCCCCCTGCCCGCAGTCTCAAGATGGTTGCACGTATTGAAGTCAGTCAAGCGCCTGCCGCGCGAGCGACGGGATTGCATCTGCCGCCAGAGCATTATCCAACGGGCATAGCATCAGCACATCATTGCGCGGCTGGCCATCCACGACCACAGAGCGCGGGCGCAGGCCAAACGGACGAAACCCTGCGTTTTCATAAAGCCTCCGCGCAGGATGATTCTCCTGATCCACGCATAATTCCACCTGCTTCAGCCCCCGCGCGCGGGCCTGATCCAAGACCCGCGCCAAAAGGGCTTTGGCCCACCCCTGACGCTGGTGGGCGGCTGAGATGTAGAAGGGGCCAAGATCCGCTGTATGCGAGAGGCGCGACAGTCCGCCCTGACGCAAAACCGCAAAGCCCACCAATTGGTCGTCAAGAAACGCGCCCCAGTAGGCGCCGCTCTCAAACCCTTTGATCAGGCTCGCATCCGGGATGCCATCCGCCTCTTCTGCACTCATCAAGAAAGAGGCCGGAAATGCGGTCAGACCTTCGCGCCACAAAACACGAAGATCAGCAAGATCAGCGCCCACCAACTGGCGCAGCATCATGTCTCGTGCCGAGGAGCCTGCCCAGACGGCGCCTGATAGGGACGTGTCACATCGCGCAGGGTGACCTCAACCGCCTCAACGTCAAGCCGGATGGCCCCATCACCGGCAAGGGTCAGAACAATATGCCCGTCGCCATCCGATCCCGGCTCAAAACTCAGCGACAGCAATGACAGGATCAGGTCGCGTTCCTTCCGATCAACACCCTGCGAAGCCACCGACAACACCTGATCGACGACCAGTACGCTCTGCACCCGCTCATAAGGGCGACCACGCTGTTCGGCGGCCTCTTTGTCTTCCCAGCGGAACCGGTTCAACAGCAGTGCAAATCGCCGCTCCGCAGGCCGCCAGCTGATCTCCGTCACCGGAAACACCGCATCCTGCGCAAGCGCGGCAATAATCTCCAGATCCTCAGCGCCAAGCGCGCCAAGGTTCAGCGGCGCTTCACGCCCGTCGTCGAAGGTTGCATCTGACATTACTGCTCCTGGATCCGTTCAATCTTGGCACCGACGGAGGACAACTTGCGCACCACATGTTCGTACCCACGATCCAGATGATAGACACGGCTAACGGTTGTCTCACCTTCAGCCGCAAGACCTGCGAGGATGAGCGAGACGGAGGCCCGCAGATCTGTCGCCATCACTGGCGCACCCTTCAGTTTTTCGACGCCCGTTACTGTGGCATGACCACCCTGAACGTCAATCTGGGCGCCCATACGTATCAATTCCGGCGCATGCATGAACCGGTTTTCAAAGATCTTTTCTTCCAGGACACTGGTCCCTTCAGCAGTACACATCAGCGCCATCATCTGTGCCTGCAAATCGGTCGGGAAGCCCGGGAACGGTTCGGTCACCACATCTACCGCTTTTACCCGGTTATCGCCGCGGCGTACCGTCAGGCTGTTCTCATTCTCGGTAATTTCGACCCCGGCCGCCTCCAGCTTGTCGCAGAAGGCTTCGATCAGGGATCGCTTACCGCCCAGCAGCTCCACCTCGCCACCGCAAATGGCGGGCGCCAGCATATAGGTCCCTAATTCGATCCGATCGGTTACAACCGGATGCGTGGCACCATGCAGGCGATCTACACCTTGGATCGTGATGGTGGATGTGCCCTCACCTTCGATCTGCGCACCCATTTTACGCAGGCATTGTGCCAGGTCGACAATCTCCGGCTCACGCGCCGCGTTATTGATGACGGTCGTCCCCTTGGCCAATGTCGCAGCCATCAGCGCATTCTCAGTGGCGCCGACGGAGACCAGCGGGAAGTCAATGACCCCGCCTTTCAATCCGCCCAGAGGCGCCTTGGCGTGCACATAACCATCCTTCAGATCCAGCTGCGCCCCAAGCGCCTCAAGCGCCTTCAGATGCAGATCCACCGGACGCGCGCCGATGGCGCAGCCGCCCGGCAACGAGACAACAGCGTGACCATCACGCGCCAGCATCGGCCCCAGCACAAGGATCGACGCCCGCATCTTCCGCACGATATCGTAGTCAGCAGTGTGATTGTTGATGTCATGGCTCGACATGGCCAACACCTGACCATCCTGTAGCGTCGAAACCTCGGCACCCAGTGACTGCAACAGCGTTGTCATGGTGCGAATATCCGACAGGCGCGGTGCATTTGTCAGCGTCAGCGGCTCCTCACTCAGCATGGTTGCGGGCATCAGCGTGAGGCAGGCGTTTTTTGCACCTGCGATGGGAATTTGCCCCTTCAGAGGACCATTCCCGGTCACCAAAATCGAATCCATCTGCCCTTACTCCTTAGAACTGCCTGTTGTGGGATCATCTGCCGGACCGCCGGTGACGTCATCTTTGACCGAACGCGCCTTCGCCTGGGCCTTCCGTCGGCCCATATTCGCCTTCAATGCGGCCTTCAACCGATCTTCGCGCGTAGGCGCAGACCCACCATTTTTTACTGTTTTCTTCTCTGCCATAAGTCTTCTGTACCGGAGTGTGAAAAAACCGTCCAGAATGCTCTTGCGCCCCAGTTCGTTTATGCCTAAAAGCCCCCTCACCGGCGCTGCTGTAGCTCAGAGGTAGAGCACTCCCTTGGTAAGGGAGAGGTCGAGAGTTCAATTCTCTCCAGCAGCACCAGTTTCCAAGACACTGATATTTCACATCTTTATAAGATGACGCATCCGTTCTGAATGCTGCTCTCTGTGCTTGACTACGTTCCAGACCACTCCCTCACCCGCCGTTGATAAGGCGGCGCGGGCAAGCCCCTCCAAACCATTCGGCGCCTCACCTCATGCCCGGATTCGAATCGATCTGAAACCGAAACCATCTTCGATTCGGACAGATTGTTGCCCATGCAGCGACAACGTACCAACGCAGTCATGACTGTCAGCGATTACCCGCCGTTGAATCAATTTGTTTGTAATTCCTTGCCCTCGAATCGCATCGGTTAAGGCTGATTTTAATTTTCCCCCGCCAGTCTGGACACCGAAGCCTCATACCCCACTCCGATTTTGACGGGCGCGAGGCTACCGCAGCATTTGGTGCAGGAGGGTTGAATGATACATACAAAACGACAGCAACCGCCCCTACTAGTACTGCGGATATCGACCGCTCCGCCTGGTTCTAGGCGCCATGATGGTGACCCAGGCCATTTGAGGTACGCAAAAAAATGGGGGCCGGTGCTACATTTTTTCAAGCACCACTTCACACGGCAGATCAGACAGGCACATACTCAGTGGCTCTGCCCCCTCCCCAACCTTGACGCCTACAAAGGCGTCTGCCTGTCCTTGTCAGGCGGTTCTGGCAGCGGATCAGATCTGGTCAAATCACCGAGGTTCTCTCACCTCAGATCGTGCTGGAAACGACGACGGTTTTTCGGCCTGTTTGCCAAGCGACAAAAAGATCAAGTGGCCTCCTGAAGCTGCTCCGCCTGAAATCCGCTTATCCATTGGAAAGATCCCGCCAGTTCCAGCGGGCTCCCTTTGAGCGCGATGCCGCATTTGGTGTATCCGCTTTGCTTCAGTCGTAAGGCGCTGAAGATCAGCCTACCCAACCACAAGGGGCAGGTTAACGCCTCGCGTCCGAGCTTCTGCAGGATCGGTCTTCAAGCCACCAAAAGACGCAAATTACCGCCGACAGGGCACAACCAAACCCGACCGCCACAAAGATGAGCCGACAACCGGTCGGCCAGCCTGGCGATCAATAGAGACACCAACGCGCAGCCTGAACAAGGCATGCGCGAGAACCCGAGGCCGCCCTCGATAAGGAACATGTCATGTCGACGATATGGAACTCCATTTTCAGAAAAACCGCCGTGGCCGCTGCTGCTCTGACCGTGATGAGCGTTTGCGCCGGGATGCTTCCTGCACAGAGCATCAACAACGACATAAAGAGTCAATTAGACCAGTTTGTACGACGTGGTACCGAAGTCAGATTTGAGGGCTACCTAACTGGCTATAGTTATTGGGATAACACACCCCCTGGCAGTGCTGCCATCGCGCGCCCGGTCCTGCGGCGTCAGGCCGGGGGAACCGGGACCTACAACGATCCGGTCACCATCGCTGTGGGTCATGCCATACGACGGGGGCGCCAGACGCTGGATTTCCCTGCAGGCACACGTTTCTACATAGAGCGTCTGCGCAAATATGCCATCGTGGAAGACGTCTGCGGTGACGGCCACCAGCCCCAAAATGGCCCCTGCCATACCGGCAAGAATGGCCGCCCGTGGCTTGATATTTATATCGGGGGCAAACGAAACTCCGTTCGCGATACAGAAAGATGCATGAACCGGCTGACCGGGATGCAGCCGATCCGCCTCAACCCCCGACGTGGTTACCCGGTAGCACGCGGAGAGATTTCAGCCAGCGGATGTCAGGTTTTTGGCCCGGTGAGCTGATACTTGTCTAGCGGGTGCGGCGCTTCAGATGCGCCAGCGCCTGCAAGACAATCCCATTCGTGTTGAGGTCGGCATGGTTTTTCATTTGTGCATATCCATCAAGGAACAATCCACTGCTCATGCCAAAACCATCAATCCGGGCGTGCTCTTGTACCATATCCAGCATTTTACGGGTGTGCCGACAGGGTCTGACCGCATACCAAAGATAAGCTGCCTTGGTCGAGAAAATTCCATACGGGCTGCTGGAAACCGGTTCAAACACCACCTCGCGCCCTTTTCTGTAGCTGACGTTCCAACGTGTTTGGTGGCCCAGATCGAAACCTTGGTAGACAAACCAGGGTGAGGTGTCGATTGGCGTCTCAGATGGCGCAAGCAGCTGCCCGGTCTGGTCAAAGTGGTGCTTAATCGCACCCAGAAAGACATCCGTTAGCACGGCGCATTCCGCAGAGGGCCCCAGTTCCACATATTCAAGCAACAGCGGCTCAGTTGGCAAGATGCCAATTTTGTCGACTGCATAGAGCAGGCTGACCGTTCTATCAGCAACGGTTTCACCGACAAACGCCTCCCGGTAGGGAGAGCGGGTTTCCGACTGGCCCAGAGCTGGCAAAACCCGGGTCTGATAGTGCGCACAATGTGACTGATAAGATGATTGGATACGTGTCTTAAGGATATTGTTAAGGACACCACCCTGCATCAAACCCGCAATCCGCCATTTGCTCATCAGCTGCGAACAGGCATCCGCAAGGGCGGTATGCTGCGCTGCCCGTGTCACTGCGCTGGTAAGCCGGGCGAAATCACAGGCATCGAACCCTCGTCTTTCGATCGAGGCATCCCGGACATTGATCAACGTCGGCGGATATGCTGCGTCGCCATCCTGAATAACCGGAAGCGATGCCATGATCTTTTTAATGCGGCGATAGATCCTATCAGCCGGTGCCAGCTCCAACTCAACCGCTGCCAACAAGCCAAGGATCAGGCTGCCGACATCCCACATCGTGATTTCGGAGTTGTTGAAGGACTTGCCGTTGATCTGTTTTCTAACTGTTAAGGCCAATCCGGTGGCATTCATTTCCGCCTGTTCAAGATAGCTATAGGCCAGCTCGGCATCAGCCATCATAGCGGCATCGAAAACAGGTGCCTCCGGCGACAGGTTCCTGTCACGTAACGTGTCTCGTGCCTCAAGCAAAAGCTCATGAGCGGGATCAACTATTCCTGTAGGATAGTTGAGGCAGATACCGTTTGCGGCCGGCACTTTGGCAGAGAGCCGACTGACTGATTGCGCCTTATGAACAAAAACTGCATCCGGGTGGCGCACATCGCCACGTTGTGGAGCGACATCATCTGCAAGAAAAATCGGACCTTCTATCGGCTCTCCATCAGGTCCCAGCCCTGGCGCCCCAAGCCGGCGCTGCTCTCCATCGCGGGTTTCGACCAGCAATGTGCCGTCAGCCCGACGCTCCCCGCCACGCACCAAGGTCACACAGTCGGTACCCAACCGGCTCCGCGCCTGATCCAGCAACCCGTTGTATCCCTCCGCATCGCCCGGAAACTCCGGCAAAACAACATAGTGCCTGGAGTGGTTCGGCAAGAACCCACAACACCGCTTGTAGATTTCGCGCGGCAAAACAGACAGAAGATACCCAGAGAGCCGCGCGCGGTTAACGCTTGCGGCAATGCGCTGACCAACCTCATAAGCGCGGGCAGGGTCAATCGGCAATTCCGCAACATCCACCGCAAGAACAGTGCCATCCCCCAATTGGGAAAACAGCCCTGACGTCATCCTCTCTTGCGCGGACCTCAGGTCCAGGCGTGCCTTCAATGGCAGCATCAATACGGCAGCAGGGCCAAGCAGCGCCTCGCGTTCAGCCGCCTCAACCGCATCATAGATCACAGTCGTGCATCCCCCGGTCCGCAAACCGTCCTGCCGCAACTCGCGCTCAAGCTCATTGGTCGATACGGTCGAAAAATGCGCTGGCTGAGCGGCAGCCGCCATGGCACCGGGCAGCAACTGGTCGATTTGCGAGCGCAGCCCCCAAAGGCTCCGCGCCTTAAAATATCCCGTCTTGCGCATCAGATTCCGCGACGCAGGAACGATCTCGACAAATGTCCGATTTTGGGAGGCGGTGTCACTCAGCATCGCCAGAAGAGGATGGGTCCTATCCGGTGTATGTTTGGAGAAGTCTTCGAAAGCGACTTCGACGGAGACTGCCACCCCCTGCGACAGAAACGCGAAAATCAGAGAACCAAGCGCATTTTCCGGCAGCGATGGATGTACGCCGGTCAGTAATATGGAAAACGCACGGATCCCCTCGGCCCGCTGGGTCTGCGCCAAGGCCGGCCAGGTCGTGCTTAGCAGGCCACTTGAGGCCAAACCCAGAAACTCACGGCGTTTCCACGACATTACGTTGTCCAACTTTCTGGTTCCGGCAGTGTTTACCATAACTTGAACGATCCGCGATGCCCATCTTGAATTATCATTAGGACTTTGTTAAAAACTTAATTAGCGGACGCGGAATCAAAATGGTTTGCGCGAAAGTCAATCTGGCGAAAATCGCCTGCCCCCCAAACGAGTGAATGAAAAAGTAACACGTTATTTGAACGGGTTGGCAAGTGATGCATACGACGACCAAAAATCGGATGGCGCCAGAGGCGAGAAAGCGCAGAGCAAAACCATCTGCGCCCGAGGCCCGTGTGCACAAGACATTTCCTACCGAAATCTTGCCGGCGGAGATGACCACCTCGACCGACGCCCAGAGGCAAATTTTCAAGGCCGGGACTGCAACCCGCCCGTTTATCGCCGCCTTGTTTTTCGTATTGGGACTGGCCTTGGCTGCTGCCATGATCATCGCGGTCACGCAGAATGTCATTACCGAATTTAAACTGGCCCGCCCTTTGTTTCAGAACAATGCCCCGACAGATGCCGTCAATTCGGACTGGCGCCGGTTTCTACCGCAAAGCGACAGTCTTGAGGGGGACGGTGGCTATGACACGCTGGACAGCGATGATCCAAGCGTCGCAGCGGCAACAAGAAACGCTTGCCAGACGCAATCATCCACAGCCCGCAGCGCCAGCAATAATCCTTCAACACTCTATGCTTTTGTCACCGCTGACCTGGAAGATGTCTCTAACTCCGTTCAACGGACGTGCGACACGATCAACGTGTTTATTCCTGAGTGGTTGATCATCAGTGACAAGGGGATCGACTGGCTGCAATCCGGCAATCAGGATTTTGGCACCCCTTACGTTGTGCGAACCAATCCATTTGGCAATCATCTCATTCAACCCTTGATGCATGTTCAGGCCACCGCGCTTGAGGAAGGCAGCAATCATCACTGGTCCAAGGCCGCGGAACTAGCAACACGGCACGGATGGTCCGGCATGTGTTTTGATATGCGCCGATTGGAAGTGCAGAACCTGCAGAAGGCCCTGACCCATCTGAATGGCGTGCAACATGAGTTCGCGGCTAAGGGTCTTGAGTCCTGTGCGGTCATTGCCCCCGATCAGATCGAGACCCTGTCCTACGGGGTTGCCTTACCTGATCGGGTCATTCTACCGGCGGTACAAAACAGCTATCGACTTGGAATATATGAAGAGTCGCCAGCACCCCTGGATTGGTTCCAGACCGTTCTGGAACGCGCGCGCAGTACTATTCCCAAGGAAAAACTGGTGATTGGCATGGCCGCCGGCGGCGTGCATTGGACGACTGGTGCACCTGCACCCGAGTTCATCAGCTACGCAGATGCGATGTCTCAGGCGGATCAATACGGGGCCTTTGCAGGCTATTCGCCCGAGAAAGGCCATGGGCTGATTTCCTACATGGATACCCGCGGCGAGCGGAACATGATCTGGTATCTGGATGCCGTGAGCCATTATAGCCAGCTGCTGAGCATTGCGGAGGCCGGCATCGACGGCGTCGCCATCTGGGGTTTGGGGCAGGAAGACCCCTCCATCTGGCCGCTGCTCGCTAAAGAAGATATTCTGTCAGACAGTGCCTTTGACACGCTACGCGACATTGATCTGAACAGCTTTGTCTCATATCGCGGTACTGGCCCCTTCCTGCGGTTCAGTCAAAAAGAGGTGCTTGGCCACCGTCATATAACACGGGATGCCGAGACCCTGATGGTGACCGATGCGGTCACTGATCCTCTGCCGCTTCCGGTCATTGCTGACCGCTACGGGACCCTTCCGGACAAATCGATCCTTCTTACGTTCGATGATGGCCCCGCCCAGGATCACACGCAGGATATCCTCGATATCCTGAACGACGCCAAAGTGCCCGCTACCTTCTTCATGGTGGGCAATCAGATGTTCGAGCAAAAGAACGTCGTTGACGCCTTGGCACGCTCCGAGTTCGATTTTGGCCTCCACACCTTTTCTCACCCTCGGCTTGACCGATCGTCCCCAGCGCGGGTTCAGGTGGAACTGGCGTTGCAGTCACGGATCTTCTCCTGGCTGACAGGTCGCACACCTGTGGTGTTTCGTGCGCCCTACATGCGCGGTCCCGGACCGCTTGAGGGCGATCTGGCGCGCCGACTTAAGACCATCATTGACCAACGCTACCACCTTCTGGGTGCCGATATCGTGCCGCCCGATTGGCGCAGCCTCAGCCCCAAGCAACTGGTCGACTACACGCTGGACGCATTGGATGGCAGCGGCCAGGTCCTGCTGCTACATGACGGCGGTGGCGCCCGCAGCAACACGATCAGCGCACTGCGCCTGCTGATCCCTGAACTGAAGGCGCGCGGCTATCAGTTTCTGACACTGAAACAAGCCATGGCAGGGGTCGGTAGCCCCTATGAAACCCGACAGGCTGCCAGTCTTGAACCGTTTGAGGCGCTTGCCTTCACCGGCTTTGGAAATAGCGCAACATGGGTGGCATTCCTAGTGCCCTTCGCGGTGCTGCTTGGTGTCCTTCGCGCTCTTGTTTTGTTTGTAATGGCGATCCGCTCCCGCCGGGCCGACCGTGCAGACCTGCGCCACCGTACAGGTGATTTCTCCGCCCCGGTCACGGTTGTTATCCCCGCTTACAACGAAGAGAAGAGCATTCTGAAGACAATCTACAGTGTGCTTGAGTCAGACTACCCAAATCTTTCGGTGCTGGTGGTGGACGACGGATCAACCGACGACACGCATGGGCTGGTGACCAAGACCTATAAAGACAATCCTAACGTCCAGATCCTGCGCCAACCCAATGGCGGCAAGTGGAAGGCCGCCAATCTTGCCTTCTCGCATGTGACAACTGACTATGTCGTCGCGATCGACGCCGATACCATCGTCGCACCGGATGCGATCCGCCGTCTGATGCAGCCCATGCGTAACCCCAAGGTCGGCGCCGTCGCCGGGAAGATCATGGTGGGCAATTCGAACAACCTGCTGACCAAGCTGGAAAAACTGGAATACACCGTTGCCCAGAACATTGATCGTCGCGCCTATGAGACGATCAATGCTATCATGGTGGTCCCCGGCGCCTTTGGCGCCTGGCGGACTGAGGCAGTGCGCAAATGCGGCTATTACTCCAGCCAGACTTTGGCCGAGGACACCGATCTGACGATATCGCTTCTGGAGCAGGGCTATGAGGTCCGCGCGGCCGAGCGCGCCTATGCCTACACCGAAGCGCCAGCCTCTGTTGGCACCCTGATGAAGCAGCGGATGCGCTGGTCCATCGGTATTCTGCAATCCGCATGGAAACACCGCAGCACCATCCGCAAAGGGCACGCAGTCGGGTTAGTCGGGCTCACCGATCTGGTTATCTTTGGGGTGATCATGCCCCTGCTTGGCCCGATTATCGACCTGCTGCTGGTGCTCATGCTGGTGCGGTTTGTCTCCAGTTTTGATGGAACCACTTTTGATGCCTTCACGGTTCGCGATTACGCCGTGCTTTCTATCTTCCTGGCGTTGCCGCTGCTGGAGATGATCATGGCCGACTATGCCGTGCGCTCAGAGCCGACCATGCCGCGGTCTATGGTGTTGCTGCTGCTGCTGAACCGGCTCATCTACCGCCAGCTTCTGATAATAAATGTCTACCGTTCGCTGTGGCGTATCCTGACCGGGCGGCTGACAGGTTGGCACAAGCTGCGCCGATTTGGGTCTGTTCAGGCGCCTGTTCGATCCACAGTTGCCGCACGGGCCCGGCTTGGCTGAGCTCTGATGCATTGATCGCGCCCCGCAAAATTAGCCAGTGCTAAACCTGCATGACTGACCACTAACGGCCAAGACATCGCACATAAAAAACCTGCCCAAGGACAACGCCCGGGCAGGTTTTTTGTTTGCATCGGCGGCGTATCAGTTGCCGTCTGACGTGCTACCACCGGAGAGCGCGTTCGGGTCGAAGGCCCCTCCGAAGGCGGAGCTACCACCTGTCGCGGGCGCAGGAACGCTGCTTTCGTCTTCGCCCTCGGTTGTTGAAGCATCACCTCCCCCTAATGCGTTAGGGTCAAAGGCCCCGCCAAAGCCCGAGTTGTTCCCACCGCTGGGTGCGGGCTCAGATGTTGTTGCCCCACCAGCATCAGACGCACCGTTTTCGGCCTCTTCCGCAGCCCTGCGGGCAGCTTCATCGGCGCGGCGCTGGCGCAGTTCCTGAATACGCAACTCCGTTTCCAGTCGCTTCTGCTCTTTGACATCCGCAATGCACTGGGCCGGGCTGTAAACGGTCGCGGTACCAACAATGACGATGGTGAAACAGGCAACCCCAACCAACCCGAGAGCCGCCCAGTTGGAACTCAGGAACCCCGGAAGCCGCAGACGCCCACTCTCAAGCTCTTCTACCGTCGCATCCTTGCGCGCAGCCGCCACAAGTTCTCGCCGACGGATCGTCGCCTCATTGAACAACGCTGCAAAGACCGTCAACACAACGATAATGAACGCCAGAGCAGAGATTGCAGGCGTAATGCCATAACGCACCTTCTGCGCCAGCTCGATGGTGAGCGTTGGATATTCTCCGAAGGTGAAGGTGGTGGTGTTGTAGTTCTCAAAGCTGGCGAGAAAGGCCAGGACTGCCGCCGATGCAATTGCAGGTTTCATGAACGGCAGCAGCACCTTGCGGAACGCCTGCGCATGGGTTGCCCCCAAATCAAGCGCCGCCTCGGTCAGCGCGATATCATAGCGCTGCAGACGGGCCACCAGCACCAGCATGCAGTAGCTGGCAATAAAGGTGGACTGACCAATGATAGTCAGGAACAAACCGTTCGACAGGAAACTATCTGCCCCCAGCCCAACCATGCGATTGATGCGATCCCAGAACACCAGTGTTGAGATACCAATCACCACACCGGGTATCAGGATTGGTGCGATGATCACCGTGTAATAGGTGGCCCGCAGCTTTGGCCAAATCTGGGTCAGCATCAGCGCCCCTGCTAGGCCCATCGCAACGGACAACACGACGGTACCCGCCCCGACCAGGATCGAATTTTTGATCCCGTTCAGAATACGTTCGTCCTGAAACAGCGCTGAAAACCACTCAAATGTCAGGCATTCCCATGGCGTCGCCTGCGGGAACCCAGGTGAGTTGAAGGCCGTGACCGACATGATCACCAGCGGCCCCAGCAGATAAGCGAAGAAAATCGCCAGATAGAACCAGACGCTCAGGCGCAGAAAGGAGAGGTTTTTCATTTGCCGATATCTCCCATGTTCACCTTGAACAGGCGCATGACGGCCAGAACCAACAGGATACAGGTCACCAGAAGAACAACCGCATAGGCAGCACCCTGTGGCCAGTCGCTGTTGTCATTGAACTGCTGATAGATCAGCTGCGTGAACCACAGGGATGACGGCCCGCCAAGAATCTGCGGCGCGGCCAACGCGCCCGCGGACAACATGAAGACCATCGTGCAACCCGAGCTGATGCCAGGCTTGGCATAGGGGATCACAACGCGCTGATGGATCTTGGGCCAACTGGCCCCCATGTCACGGGCCGCCTCAATCTGATTGCGGTCAAGACTTTCGATCACATTGTAGATCGGGAAAATCATCAGCAGGATGTAGGCATACCCAAGCCCTGCATAAAGCGCGATATCATTCCGGATGAAATCAAACGGGGTGTCAAACACACCCATCCCGACCAGCGCGGTGTTCAGGACCCCGCTTTCGCCGAAGATGATGCGCAGTGCAAAGGCCCGCAGGATTTCGTTGATCCAGTAAGGAATGATCAGCATCAACGCGAAGATGCGGATATGATTGCCCTTGGTCTGGGCTAGATAATAGGCAATCGGATAGCACAGGATCAGGTTGAA
Source organism: Phaeobacter gallaeciensis DSM 26640 (assembly GCF_000511385.1). Taxonomy (NCBI): domain Bacteria; kingdom Pseudomonadati; phylum Pseudomonadota; class Alphaproteobacteria; order Rhodobacterales; family Roseobacteraceae; genus Phaeobacter; species Phaeobacter gallaeciensis. Next base: position 138,507 of record NC_023137.1, on the reverse strand, counting down.
CAGTGTCACACAGACGGCCGCGACCAGCGTACGGAAGAACACACGCAGATCAACCGCATTATAATCCTGACCACCGCCCTCGGGACCGAAGATCAGGTATTTGTAATTCTCCAACGTATAGACATCTTTCGGCCCGCCGATTTCTGGCGGCGGCAGGTTTGGCCGGAATGAAAAGTCGAGCATCGACAGCTGTGGCAGGATGATAAGACCAATCGTCCAGAACAAGACGAGTCCCAACATCAAAGAGCCCAGCCCATAGCCGTTGCGATTGAAAAATTCCCTCAGGAATCTTGGCATGGTCCGGGCCTCCTTACTCTGCAGCCAGTTCACCCGCGGGTACGATGACGGCGTTCTGCGTCTCGTATTCCAGGGTGATTGTCTGGCCTGTGTGATCTTCAAAGGATTGGCCAAGGTTGGGGATAGAAACCTTCAACTCTTTGCCACCGTCGCCCTCCATGAAGATATTGAAAGCATTGCCCTCAAATTCCTCATGGTTGACCTTAGCGCTGACCACATGGTCGCCAGTTGCACCCTGTGGGGCCAAGGCAAAAGCCTCCGGGCGAATGAACATCATCGCGTCATCCCCCTCTTTCATCTTGCCCTGATTGGCAGAGGAAATCCGTGCAACCAGATCACCGGACCGGTTGGTAGCGATGAGTGCTTCATTCCCCATCACCCGCTTGACCTTCCCCCGAAATACGTTGTTTTCGCCAACAAAAGACGCGGCAAAGGCCGTTGCGGGGTCGTTGTAAACCGCCTTACCATTGCCGATTTGGTCGATCACCCCAGCGCGCATCACAGCGATATTGTCTGACATGGTCAGCGCCTCGCCCTGGTCGTGGGTGATGTAAATGAACGTAATGCCCACCCGCTGCTGAATCTCGCGTAGCTCCGTCCGCATGTGCTGACGCAGTTTCAGATCCAGCGCTGACAGCGGTTCGTCCAGCAACAGAACATCCGGTTCGGCGCATAGCGCCCGCGCGATAGCGACCCGCTGACGCTGGCCACCAGACAGTTCCGATGGCAGTTTGTCACCCTGCCCCGGCAGCGCGATCATATCCAGCAGCTCATCCGCGCGCTTGCGACGTTCCTTGGCCGAAGCGCCCCTGATCTCCATCGAAAACGTAATATTCTCCCAGACCTTCATCAGTGGAAACAATGCAAGATTCTGGAAAATCAGCGCCGTTGGTCGCTTGTTCGGCCCAATCCCGCGCATATTGTTGCCGCCGATCAGAACATTCCCTTCGCTTGGCTCCAGAAAACCGGACACCGCGCGCAAGATGGTCGTCTTGCCACAGCCAGACGGGCCCAGGAACGAAAAGAAATCGCCTCCGTTGATTTTGACATTCGCGTCGCGAACCGCAACGAAATCTCCAAAGCGGATCCAGAGATTCTCAAGATCTACGCCTACCCCAGCACTCATGTGGCCTCTCCCTCGGTGCAACCGTCCGTCCGGAGGCGAACCCCCGGCCGATGCAGATAGCATCCGGTTGATAATATGTTGAATTAACGCTCTCAGGCGTGTGGCTGGCCCCCGCACAAAACGGGAGCCAGATAGAATCGCGCGATCAAATAATCAGGCGCTTTTGAACTTGTTGACGAACTCGGTACGCACATCTGCATACCAGGGAGCTTCAGCAGGCCAGGGATTCAGATTGGCCAGGCTGTTGCCCGGATAGGCCTCCGCGAAGTTTTTCTTATAGATATCGCCGGAATAATCATCTGCCTTCAGCACCGGTGAATTGTAGCCGTGGCTGTCGATGGCCTTGCCCGCAGGTTCCTGTTCGTAGGCATAATCGATGAACGCATAGACCTGCTCTTCATTCTTGGCACCAACCGGCATCGACATCCCATCGACCCAGGCCATAGCCCCTTCAACAGGTGCCTGATAGTGAACCGGCTCACCTGCGGATTTCAGCGCCAGCGGCGGACCATCCCAAGTCTGACCAACAACGACACCTTCGTTCAGCAGACCATTCTTCTGCGAATCCGCGTCATTCCAGATCAGCTTGATGCGGTTTTTACGTTCCACGCACCAATCAGTGACCTGACCCCAGACCTTGCGCATAGTCTCTTCGTCGTCATAGGCCGCCCAGATTGATCCCGGCTCCATTTCACCGGAAGCCTCCATATAGAGACCTGCGCCCAGCATCATCGAATGCGCACGGCCCATGGTTTTGCCTGCGTTTTCTTCGCTCCAGACATCGCCGTAAGACGGTGCATCCCCGGACGGCAGCCATTTGTCTGTGCGATAGGCGATGCCCTCGGTGCCCCAGATATGCGGCAACCAATGTGCACCGCTGTCGTCAAAGTTCCAGGCATCCGTACCGATTTTGGCCATTGCCGGGTTCACCGCATCCAGATTGACCTTATTGAGGTCGAATGGCTTCAGCAGCTCCAGCGGCCCCCACTGCAGCGACCGGTTGTTGGTGGGTGAAACGATATCGAACCCCTGACCCTTCGTTGCCTTCATCTTGTTGATGATTTCTTCGTTCGACCCGATCCCGGTGTAATTCACCTTGATCCCGGTCTTACCCTCAAACCCGGCGATGAACTCGGGCGGCAGATAGTCGGACCACATCAGAATGTTGATCTCGCCAGAGGAGGCCAGAGCGCTCTTGGAGTAGAGCGGTGCTGCCAGCGCTGCCGCGCCTGCTCCCTTTAGTATGGAGCGGCGGGTTACTTTGGACTTTGCAGTCATCTTGTCTTTCTCCCTATGGAACTGTTGGTCTTTTGTTTTTGCTTTTGGTGGTGAAACTCTGCGGAACACACTCCTGTTGCTACAGTGACAGATTCAGAATTCGATAAGGCCAGACAATGTCGGGCAGGTACATTTATGGGGCCAGTTTCAGCTCTCCACCGTCAACGTTCAGAACAAAGTACTTATGCGCCTTTCGACAAGGATGCTGACTCTCACATAGTCTCACGCGGATTAGTCTGCGCCTCGAAGGCCCCTCACGTCAACGCTGCAACACTGTGGAAGCGTTCACAAAATCGCCGGGGCACTCAAACTGCCATTCCGATAAGCGCAACCCCGGCCGCCATCAGTACAGCCGCCCCGAGGCGGCGCTTCCAATTGCCCTCTTTCAGGATCAGGAAGCCAATCAGCGCGGCGAAGATGACCGATGTTTCGCGCAGGGCAGAGACCGCACCAAGCGGCGCGAAGTTTTTCGCAAACAACACCAGTCCATAGGCGCACATCGACACAAGGCCGCCCGCGATTCCCAGCGCCCATACTCTGAGCGGCAATCCCGGCAAGGTCTCTCGCTTTCGCAGGATGACAAACACCGCGACAAAGATATGAAAAAAGGCACCCCAAGCCCAATAGCTGACGGTATTCCCCGACAGCCGTACACCGACACCATCAACCAACGAATACACCGAAATGCAGAAGCCGGTGCCCAGCGCATACCATAGCGCGCCCCGCCCAACACCGGATCGCAGTGCTTTCCAACTGCTCAGCTGGATTCCCACCGCAATAAGCACAATCCCGAACCAAGCCTGCAGTGGCAGTATTTCTCCGACGAAAATCATAGCCCAGAGCGAAACCAGAGCTGGTACAATTCCGCGCGCAATCGGATAAACCACGCTCAGATCGCCATGCTGATAGGCACGCCCCAGCATGTAAAAATATCCGAAATGCACAACAGTCGAGAGACCGATATAGGGCAGGCTCGACACCGCCGGCAAAGGCAACCACGCGACCATGACCGCACCGGGGAGCACATGGCCCAGCGCCACCAGGCCCAGCGTTGTCGTCCGATCTGTTGCGGTCTTAACGATAGCATTCCAGATCGCATGCAGCATCGCAGCCGATAGAATGATGGCGATCACAAACGGCGTCATGTCAGGCTTTCAGGATCAACGGGTCGCACGGGGCATCAGTCCATTTCTTCCGCAGGCATATCCTGAATCAACCGCGTCTCCAGTAGTTGACCGTTGCGATAAAGGATCGGATAGGCGATGGCCGCAATATGGCTGTTGAATTCTCGCAAGGCACGCAATGTCTCAAGATGGATATCAGAGCTTTCAAAACTCTCCGCAGCCCCGCGCTGTAATCTGCGCAAGTGACGCTTTCGGCTGTCACGTTCCATGCGCTTCACCTCGGTCTTCTCAAGGCTCAGCAGACGCGCGCTTTCCAGATCGTCCGAGATCAGCACGTTGGAGGCCAATTGCATATTGGCGACAATGACCTCGTGCATACGGGTGATCTCTGCCCAGCCTTCTTTCGAAAACCGCACGCCCTTCTTGTGCATTGACGTGGCAAGGGTGGCGAGACGTTCGTCCACCACATCCCCGGCCGTCTCGAGCCGAATGGCATATTCCACCAAGTCGCGGGCCACTTTGGCGTTTTCCTTGCCAAACCCCTCACTCGGCATGCCCGCCACATAACTTCGGATACCTGACAGGCAATTGTTCACCTCCCGGTCCAGCGCCTGCACCGCCCTGATCTGAGTGCGGTCACCATGCTGATAGAGGTCTGGAACAGGTCGGAACATGGCGCTGACCAGATCCGACATTCGCAAAAGTTCCCGCTTGAGACTGCTGATCGCCTGATTGGGCTGCCGGTAATCATCCGTATTCAGCACACTAACAGGCATCCCATGCGCGGTATCCTGCGGCGTCGCCGGGTCCGGCACCAGACCTGTCAGCACACCGTGCAACATGCCGCAAAACGGCAGCGCCAAAATCAGCAGCGATGTGTTGAACAGCAAATGCGCATAGACCAGCGTCTGACCGCCCTCAGGCGCGCCCAGAACACCGGCTCGCAACGCCACATTGACACCAAACAAACACAACACGGCCCAGGTCCCGCGCAGCCCCAGATTGGCCAGAGGTATCCGCCGCCCGGACGCTGGCATCCCGCGGCTCAGCCAGACCGGAATAAACGCAGAGCCGAAATTCGCACCCAGCACCAAAGACAGGCCAGCCGCAAAAGGGATCGCATCAATCTGCACCAAAGTGACACACATCAAAATAGCCGCCACCGAGGAGTGCATAACAAAGGCGAGTGCAGCCCCGACAAGGAACGCGGTAATGTAGTCGCGCGCCAAGTACTCGGCGATCGCGGGCAGAAACGCGCTTTCCCGGATCGGGTCCATGGCCTCACGCAGGAACCGCAAGGAAATCAAAATGAACGCAATCCCCATCAGGATGCGCCCCATCTGACGGGCTTTCTTGGCTTCAACCTTGACGAACAGATAGCCACCAACCGCCAGCAGCACCGGCACCAACCAGTCCAGACGGAACGACAAAAGCTGAATGATCAACGCGGAGCCCAGATCCCCACCCAGCACAATTGCCAGCCCGGAGGCAAAGGACAGCATCCCTCCAGCCGCGAACCCGGACGTCAACAAGGCAACCGCAGCCGAACTTTGCAACACGATGGCCATGCCAACACCGACGAAGCTGGCCTGCACGAGGCTGCGCTGTTCGGTCAGGAGACGCTGAAACGTGGCGCCATAGCTGCGTTCGATACCCGTGCGCACCATACGCACCGCAAAAAGCAGCAGCATGACAGCACCGGCGAGGCTGGTAAGAAAGCTCAATATGGCCATAGGCTCGTGTCTTTTCCTTCTGTCGGGCAGTCTCTAACGGCTGCCGATCTTTATCTTGGCGCCCAACGGAACTCCGTCTGCGCAACTGTTCGCGCGGCTCACTCCAGCGAGGGGGCCCGTTTCTTTGCCTTCACATCACTCGCCGCGTCAGCATCCTGCGTCGGCGCCAGTTCAAGGCCAATTCCCCAGGTCTCCAACGCACGGCGATACTTTCGGCCCGGTAAGGCATCAGTCATCAGCAGGTCCAGCATCTCCGGTTGCGGCCCCCGGTGCGGCGCCATGTCATCGAATTTCGGATGGGCCAATAACAACAACGTCCGTTCGGCGGCCTGCGCAACCACCGCCGCAAGCTGGGCCTCTGTCGCACTGTGGTAGAGGGCGCCGTGTTTGGCAGAAAACGCATCAGCCGACAACACAGCTAGGTCCAATGCAAATGCACGTACCTGCTGTTCGGCAACATGACCAAACGTGCCACGTTCATTGCTTTGGATTTCCCCGCCAAGGAAATGCACCCTGTTGCCGTTGTGATTGGCCAGCGTCTGCGCGACACCAATAGAATTGGTCACCACTGTCAGATTGGCGCGGCGACGCAGTCCCTTTGCGACAAACGCTGTGGTTGATCCCACATCGAGAAAGATCGCCATCCCGTCTGTGATCTGCGGCAGAACTCCAGCGGCGATGCTCTGCTTTTCTTCGGTATATTTGGAGATCCGCCGATAAAAGCTATCCGCCGTATCCGGCCCACTCAGATAGGCGCCACCATGGACCCGTTGTACCAATCCCTGCTTGGCCAATGCCTTGATCGTGCGTCGCACGGTTTCTTCCGAAACACCCAGCACCTTGGCCAGTTCGCCACTACGCGCCGAACCGCCCAGACGCCGCAAAGCCTCTAGCAGTTCAAGCTCGCGATGGGACATTTTCTGGTCTGCTGGCACCCGGAAACCTTTGTACAGGACTGATGAATCTGCCGGGCAGTGAACCACAGCTCAATCACAAAAATCAAACAGGAAAACACAAAAGCCCACATTAGCGGTCAGTTCCGGCCGTATTGAGCCCGAAAACCCTTTGCCATGAAGACACTTTCGGGCTTATCTGGCGTCAATTGCCGCGAGGAAAATCTCTATGAGCCAATGTTCAGACCAGCGCAGGAATGTCCTGTTCATTCTGATCGATCAGTTGCGGGCCGACTGCTTGTTTGGCGCCTTAGCAGAGCATGTGGCGCTGCCCAATCTTCGCGCACTGATGGCCGATGCCGTCACCTTTCGGAAGAACTACACAGTAGTGAACCCCTGCGGCCCGTCGCGCGCCTCCATCCTGACCGGCCAGTATGCGATGAATCACCGCTCTGTCCGCAATGGCACCCCCTTGCGACATGACACACCGAACCTCGCCTCGGAGATGCGCAAGGCAGGTTATCTGCCGATGCTGTTTGGGTATACCGACACCTCGCACGACCCTCGCGTTCACCATCCAAGCGACCCGGCGATGCAAACATACGAATACCCGATGAGCGGGTTTCATGAGATGTTGGAGATGCGGATGGAAATGTCGCATCCTTGGCGCGCGCATCTTCTGAACAAAGGTTACGCATTCGACCGCTACTGGGACATCTACAAACCGGTTTCCCCAACCGGGGATGCCCCGCGTCTTAACGATCCGGCCCCGTATCAGGCTGAGGACAGTGACACCGCATTCCTGACCGACCGATTTCTGGCAACCCTGCCCGGCTACCGCGACCAGAATTGGTTCGCGCATCTGACCTATATACGCCCACATCCACCGCTTGTTGCGCCTGCCCCCTACAACCGGATGTATAATCCTGCGTCCCTGCCCCTGCCGCACCGTCTTGCCACTGTTGAGGACGAACGCGCGGTCCACCCGTTTTTTGATCCAGCCACCCGTGCCGCCTCCCCAGCGTCCTTTGTGGAGGGGTTCCCGGATCTGGAGCCCAGCGACGAGGTAATCCAGACGCTTCGCTCAATCTATCTGGGTCTTGCCAGCGAGGTCGACGCCCATATCGGTCGGGTTATGGAATACCTGCGCGACAGCGGCCAGCTGGAGGACACGCTTGTGGTGCTCAGTGCAGATCATGGAGAAATGCTGGGCGACCGGCACAGCTGGGGGAAATTCTCGGTCTATGAGGCGGCCTATCACACGCCTCTGATCATCCGCCAACCGGGCAACGCAGCGCGCGCCGGCGCTGTGGTGCATGATATCACCGAATCCATCGACCTCGCACCGACCATTCTGGATTGGGTCGGTCAGCCTATTCCGAACGCGATGGACGGGCGCTCTCTGCTACCGCTGCTTGCCGGAGACACTCCAGACAACTGGCGCAGCTACAGCTATTCGGAGTTGGATTTCGCCGAGCCTGAGCGCCCTAGCATCTGGCAGCAACACCTGGGCACGGACGCGAGCTGTTCCTGCCTTGCGATCCTGCGCGATGCGCGTTTCACACTGGTCGAGTTTGCAGCCGACCTGCCGCCACTGCTGTTTGATCACGACAACTTGGGTGAGGCCGTCAATGTGGCTGAGCACCCCGATTATCAACGCGATTTGGCCCGGTTGACGCGACAGATGTTGCGCCACCGCATGCGTAACATGGATCATACCCTGTCGCTGGACACCATCACCCCACAGGGGCCGCGTAGGCAGCTGCGCCATAGGCCGACGTTCGTTTCAGGCCGCCAAGATGACTGATCTGCGCAGGACTGCCCGCGCCCTCTTTGCGGCGGCTGTTGCCCGTGCCAATCCTGCCACGGCACTGGCCGAAAGCCTAAAAGAACACCCCCCATCTCTGCCGCTACCCGGTGGACGCCTGATCCTTGTCGCCCTTGGGAAAGCCGCCGTTCCCATGATGCGTCAGGCGATAGAGATGCTGCCAACTCCGGATCGTGCAATCGCTGTGACCAATCCAGAGAATGTTGCGGACCTACCTGATGTCGAGGTGTTGGCAGGCAGTCACCCTATTCCGAACCACATGAGCCTGGCTGCGGGGGCCGCCCTGCGCGCCGCACTCAGCAATCTGAACGCCAAGGACAGGGTCGTCGCACTGATATCAGGCGGCGGCTCCGCTCTGGCGGTCGCGCCTGCGGGAGGTCTCACGCTGGCTGACAAAACCGCTGTGACGGATCTGCTGCTCGGGGCCGGTATCGACATCACCGAGATGAATCTAATCCGCCAACAACTGTCGGAGCTTAAGGGTGGCGGCCTGTTGAGTGCCGCGCAACCCGCACAGGTGTTTAGCTATATTCTCTCGGATGTCATCGGCGATGATCTGAGAGCCATCGCCTCAGGCCCGACGGTGGCACCACTGGGCTCGCGGTCAATGGCGCGCGACTGCCTTCTGTCCCATAACCTGTGGGACGGGCTGCCTCACGCGGTTCGAACCCATCTGGCCACACCGGAAGACCCAAAGCAATCGCTTGCGGACTCCAGTGTGACGTCAGCCCATCTGATCGGCTCAAACCGCCATAGCCTGATTGCGATGCGCGATCAGGCTAGGCGCGATGGATGGGCGGCACATATCGTCAACGATGCGCTTATTGGCGATGTCGAGGGGGCAGCAACAGAAATTCTCACCGCCATCCAAGCGCATGAGACCAGCCGCCCCACTGCGCTGATTTTTGGCGGCGAAACAACTGTGCAGCTGACCGGGTGCGGGCGTGGCGGGCGGAATCAGGAACTGGCCTTACATATCGCCCGCTTGGGGCCTCGTGCCCTCAAAGAGCATTGGACCTTCCTCTCCGCAGGCACTGATGGTCGTGACGGTCCGACAGATGCAGCAGGCGGTATCGTCGATAGCGGTACCTGGCAACGTATCAGTGAGAACGGCGGTAACCCCGATGCCCTTCTTAAAAACAACGACAGTCATGCCGCGCTGAAGCTTTCGGGCGATCTCCTCATAACAGGCGGAACCGGCACAAATGTCGCCGATGTCCAAATCATGCTGCTGTCACGGCAGTAGAACAGGCCCCTATTCGTCCAGTTGATGCAGCTCGTTCAGCAAATCCAGCAACGCCTCGTAACGCTCCTCGCCCATCTGGCTACGGGTGCGCGCAATGACGGCAAGGCTGGCATCCAGATTATCATCAATGACCTGCGCCCCCGCTGAGGTAATGCTTACGATCTGGCGGCGGCGATCTATCTGATCCTTCGTGCGCTGGATCAGCCCCTTGTCTTCAAGCTTCTGCAAAATACGTGTCAGGCTTGGCAGCAAAAGACAGGCCCGTTCAGAAATCTGCGTAGGATCGATACCTCCGGTTTCCTGAACAACACGCAGCACACGCCACTGCTGTTCCGTCAAACCGGCGTCGCTCAGAAGCGCGCGGATAGGGCCCATCACACGCTCGCGGGCGCGTAGTAGGGCGATGGGCAAAGATCGGTCTGTGCTTGGTAACTGCTTGGTCATGGCCAATTATCGCCGCCCCTGCGCACAAAGGCAAACCTTCAATGACAACGCCAGCAAGAGCGTGCTTCTGAAAACAGCTCAATCAGTATGTACTCTGCCCAGATAGGCTGAATTGCGCTCAACCAATCTTATCTATTGATATAATTCCAAAAAGTAGACAGGTTTTAATACACATGTTAATTATATAACGTCTCGTGGGTTTCCCCTCTCAGCGCAAAGGACGGACAATGAACTGGACTGACTTTTCCCATTGGGGACGCAAGATTGCCGACTGGACGCAAAACTATCATCAGACGGTTGGTGACAGGCCAGTGCGTGCCAGAACCGAACCCGGCGACGTTCTGAATGCGCTCCCCGCCACGCCGCCCGAAACCGGCGAAGGTATGGAGGCAATCTTTGCCGATTTTGAAACCATCGTAATGCCCGGGATCACCCACTGGCAACATCCGCGGTTCTTTGCCTACTTCACCTCAAATGCCGCTGCCCCATCAGTGTTGGCGGAATTCCTCACCTCTGCCATCGCGCCGCAGTGCATGCTCTGGCAAACCTCTCCCGCGGCGACCGAAATGGAAACCTGCATGATGGACTGGCTGCGTCAGGCGCTCGACTTGCCGGAAGAGTTTCAGGGGGTCATTCAGGACAGCGCGTCCTCCGCGACCCTCGCAGCTGTTCTGACAATGCGGGAGAAGGCGCTGAACTGGCAAGGCAATGAGCAAGGGCTATTTACTCAAAAGACTTTGCGCATCTACTGCTCTTCGGAGGTGCATACCTCCGTCGATCGCGCCATCTGGGTTGCCGGTATCGGCCAGCAAAATCTTGTCCGTGTTCCGATCAAGGGAGACTGGCGCGGCATGGACCCCGACGCGCTGGCTGCAGCAATTGAGGCCGACATCGCGGCCGGCCACCGGCCCGCCGGCGTCATCCTTTGTGTCGGAGGCACGGGAGTTGGCGCCACCGACCCAGTCGATCAGATACTCGATGTGGCTGAAAAATATGGACTCTATACCCATGTGGACGCCGCCTGGGCCGGCTCCGCCATGATCTGCCCCGAATACCGCCATTACTGGCCCGGAATTGAGCGCGCAGACAGCATCGTTTTCAATCCGCACAAATGGCTGGGGGTGCAATTTGATTGCTCCGCCCATTTCCTGAAAGATCCGGACGACCTGGTCCGAACGCTGGCCATAAGCCCCGAGTATCTCAAAACTCATGGCAAAGACGGCATCATCAACTACTCTGAATGGTCAGTGCCCTTGGGTCGCCGATTCCGCGCGCTCAAGATCTGGTTTCTGATCCGGACCTACGGTCTGGAAGGGTTGCGCCAACGGTTGCGCAATCATGTGACATGGTCACAGAAACTGCATGATCGGCTCGAGTTAGAGCCTGATTTCGAGATCGTGACACCGCCAATGTGGTCTCTCTGGTCCTTTCGGTATCAACCCGATGGAGCCACGGATCTGGACGATTTGAATCTGCGATTGGTGAATGCGATCAACGACGATGGTCGCATTTACCTGACCCAGACTCGCGTAGATGGCGCTCTGGTGATCCGTTTTCAGGCCGGGCAATTTGAAACAACCGAAGCCGATGTCATGATGGCACATGACGTCATCACCGAAATCGCCCGAACGCTCTAGCAAGGGCAAACCCGCTTCGACGAGGTCGATGCGGGGCCGCTGGACAAGCTGCGGCGCGGGGCGATACCTTTTTCCTCAGTTGCGCCCATCCCGAACAGACACAACCGACTGCACCTGATCAAAACCGGAGAGTTTCTATGCCTGCACCCAAAAACACCTTCAAACAGGCGCTGGCCAACGGGGATCGTCAAATCGGCTGCTGGATGAGTTTTGGCGAAGCGACCGTCGCCGAAGTCATGGGGACCTGTGGCTTTGACTGGCTGGTGATCGACGGGGAACATGCCCCAAATGACATCCGCTCCATTCGGGATCAGCTGATGGCGCTGGCAGCATCGGACAGCCATCCGGTGGTGCGCGTGCCCATCGGTGAAACCTGGATCATCAAACAGGTGCTGGACGCCGGTGCGCAAACTGTTCTGGTCCCCATCGTCGAGGATGCCGATCAGGCTCGCGAACTTGTGCGCGCCTGCCAGTACCCGCCGCATGGCACTCGTGGTGTCGGCGCGACGGCTGCGCGCGCGACCCTGTTCGGTACCGCCAGCGACTACATTCAAACCGCCGATCAGCAGGTCTGCCTGCTGTTGCAAGTCGAAAACCGTAAAGGCATCGAAAATCTCGAAGAAATTCTGGCGGTGCCGGGTGTTGATGGTATCTTCATCGGGCCCGCCGACCTCTCCACGGATATGGGACATCAGGGCAATTCCGCTCACCCAGAGGTGCGCGCCGTGATTGCCGACGCGCTGGCGCGGATCAAGGCCGCAGGCAAGGCGCCGGGCATATTGGGCACCTCGCCCGAGGCCACACAGGCCTATTTCGACATGGGGGCACAATTCCTCGCCGTCGGGATTGATGTCATGCTGCTCGCGCAGAATGCGCGCGCCCTCGCCACGGACTGGACATCGAAGTAGCCCCGGACGACCCACGAGGCAAAACTGCATAAGGAAATACGTATTTTCGCGCAATTGACCGGTTTGACACCTCGCCGCTAGCCTGCCACGACAGGAGCGAGACCGCGCCAGATGGCTTGGCGCGCCACGAGGGAGTTACAGGATGAAACGCACATTTGCTGCGGGGATGGTCTCCGCACTGACGCTGACGTCAGCTTTGGCCACCGCCGCCTTTGCTGATATTAAAATCGCCCACGTCTATGGCAAAACCGGCCCGTTTGAGGCCTACGCCAAACAGTCACACGACGGCCTGATGCTGGGGCTGGAATACGCCACCGGCGGCACCATGGAGGTGAACGGCGAGAAGATCGTGGTGATCGAAAAAGACACCCAGCTGAAGCCCGAGAACGGCAAGGCCCTGCTTGAGGAGGCCTATGGCGACGATGAGGTCGATCTGGCCATCGGGCCGGTCAGCTCCGGCGTCGCGCTAGCGATGCTACCGGTCGCCGAAGAATACGAAAAATTGCTGATCGTAGAACCGGCGGTTGCTGACTCCATTACCGGGTCGAACTGGAACCGCTACATCTTCCGGACCTCTCGCAATTCCTCTCAGGATGCCGTAGCCAGCGCCATCGCCTTGGCCGGGGACAACGTGCATATCGCAACGCTGGCACAGGACTACGCCTTTGGCCGCGATGGCATCGCCGCTTTCCGCGAAGCCCTTACCGCGCAGGGGCACGAGATCGTCCACGAAGAATTCGCACCGACCGATACCACTGACTTTACGGCGGCCGGGGAACGGATCTTCAACGCGATGAAAGATCTCGAAGGCGAAAAGAAGCTCTTCATCATCTGGGCTGGTGGCGGCAACCCTTGGGCCAAAATCAACGCCATGGATCCGGGCCGTTTCGGGATCGAATTTGCCGGTGTCGGCAATATCCTTGCCGCTTTGAAGGGGTTCAAGGATTTCGCAGGCATGGAAGGTGGCACCTATTATTACTATGAGCTGCCCGACAATCCCGTGAACGACTGGCTCGTTAAAACCCATTTTGAGCGGTTTGACAGCCCTCCTGATTTCTTCACCGCAGGCGGCATGGCCGCTGGTATCGCTGCCGTGGAAGCCATCAAGAAAGCCGGCTCCACCGACACCGAAGCGTTGATCACCGCGATGGAAGGCATGAAGTGGGAAACCCCGAAAGGCACCATGCAGTTCAGGGCCGAAGATCATCAAGCGCTACAGCCGATGTACCACTTCAAATTGCGTGTCGAAGATGATGTCGAATGGGCGATCCCCGAATTGGTTCGCGAGTTGGGCATCGACGATCTGCCGATCCCGGTGCGCAACTGATCGCACCCTTCTCTCGGGTCCGGCGCATGTGATGCCGGGCCCGGTCAACCACCTCAAGATCGCGCCTGCCAGCGGTGCCAGACGGACAACCGCGATTCAATCACACTCCACACGGATCCGTTCATGACTGCCCCCCTTCTAACCACCGATGAACTGACTGTACGCTTCGGTGGGCACGTGGCTGTCGATGCCGTTACATGTGCCTTTCACGCCGGTGAACTGACCGCCATCGTCGGACCCAACGGCGCTGGGAAGACCACCTATTTCAATCTGATTTCCGGGCAGATCCCCGCCACCGCCGGACGCGTCACGCTGAACGGTCAGGACATCAGCACCGCCTCCGTTTCAGCCCGTACAAAGGCCGGTATCGGACGCGCTTTTCAGATGACCAACTTGTTTCCCAATCTGTCCGTATTGGAGAATGTCCGTCTGGTGGTTCAGGCCAAAGCCAGGCGCGGATTCAATCTCTGGTCAATGGTTACAGGCCACGCCGATCTGATGGATCAGGCCGAAGAAATCCTAGCCCGTGTGCGCCTTCTGGAGGAGCGCAACCAGATCGTCTCAGAGCTGTCCCACGGCAATCAGCGCAAGCTGGAAGTCGCTCTGCTGATTGCCCTCGACCCGCTGATCTACATGTTTGACGAGCCAACCGCCGGGATGAGCGTCGATGAGGCCCCGGTTGTGCTGGACCTCATCGCAGACCTGAAAGCGCAGAGCGACCGCACCGTCCTATTGGTGGAGCATAAGATGGATGTGATCCGAACCCTCGCCGACCGCATTATCGTCCTGCACAATGGCGCGCTGGCGGCAGATGGTGCCCCGGCCAAGGTGATGGCCTCGGACATCGTGCAAGAGGCCTATATGGGGCGCGGACTTGAGGGGGTTTTGGATCATGTCTGATCTTGCCCAGACTGGGACCACCGGCGATCCGATCCTTCGGATTGAAGGGATCTACACGAATATTGCGCAGTACCATATTCTTCAGGGTGTCGATCTCAACGTGCCGCGCGGCGGCGTCACCATGCTGTTGGGGCGCAACGGCGTCGGTAAGACCACGACCCTGCGCAGTGTGATCGGGCACTGGCGGGCGCATCGCGGGCGTATCCTCTTTGATGGCGATGACATCACCCGGATGCCCACTGCCAATATAGCGCGATCAGGCCTGGGATTCGTGCCCGAGGACATGGGCATTTTTGCCGATCTGACCGTGGAGGAGAACATGGTGCTGGCCGCTGTCTCCGGCCCCATTGATTCCGCGCGTCTGGACTGGATCTTTCAGGCGTTTCCGCCGCTGAAGACATTCTGGACCTCCGAAGCCGGCAATCTCTCCGGTGGGCAGAAACAGATGCTGTCGATTGCCCGCGCCATGATCGAAGAGCGCAAGCTCTACCTGATTGACGAACCAACCAAGGGGTTGGCCCCTGCGATCATTTCCACGATGGCCCGCGCGCTCAAGGACCTAAAGGACCAGGGAGCCTCAATCCTGATGGTCGAACAGAATTTCGCCGTCGCAAAGGCACTTGGCGATACCGCCAACGTGATGGACGACGGCCGCGTGATCTGGTCCGGAGCGATGGCCGAACTCGCTGGCGATCCCACCCTTCAGGAACGGCTGATGGGCCTCAGCATGGAAGCGAAGTAAATGATGTCTGACGGTCAATACATATCTCGCAACGGCTGCATCGGACAGGAGACAAGCCGATGAGCGCAGCCCCTGAACACAGCCCAACAATGGCTCGGTCTTCGGTGGCCGACAGGCTGGCGCCTTATGCGCCGCTTATGCTGGTTCCGATCTTGGCAATCGCCGGTCTGATCGCGGTGCAGAACCCGGCCAGCTGGCTGACCCTGACAGTGTCCGGTCTGGCCATGGGGATGATGATCTTCCTGATGGCGTCAGGGCTGACTTTGGTGTTCGGCCTGATGGACGTCATAAACTTCGGTCACGGCGCCTTTGTCTCGGTTGGGGCCTTCATCGGGATTTCCGTCCTGCTGACACTGGGGCATCTGACCAATGCCCCCTCGTTGGGGCTGAACCTGCTGGCGATCCTGGCCGCGGTTCTTGCCGCTATGGCTGCGACCGCCGTCATGGGCTGGGCTTTCGAACGGGTGATTGTCAAACCTGTCTACGGCAACCACCTCAGCCAAATCCTTGTCACCATGGGGGGGCTGATCATCGCAGAGCAATTGATCATTGTCCTGTGGGGGCCAGAGGAAATCTATTTTACTCGACCCGAAGCGCTAAAAGGCGCGCTCACCTTCGGCGATGCCGCGATCGAGAAATATCGGCTGGTCACAGTCGGCGTTGGATTGGCAGTCTTTGCCGCCATGCGGTTTGTCCTGCGCCGCACCAAGATCGGCCTGATCGTACGGGCCGGTGTTCAGAACGGTGAGATGGTCGCGGCCCTAGGATACCGGTTGCGGCTGGTTTTCATCGGCGTGTTCATCGCCGGATCGGCCTTGGCCGGACTTGGGGGCGTTATGTGGGGCCTCTATCAGGAGGTGATCACCGCCCATATGGGCAATCAGGCGATGATCCTGATCTTCATCGTGGTGATCATCGGCGGGCTTGGCTCGGTTGAGGGCTGTTTCATCGGCGCGCTGCTGGTCGGGCTGCTGCAGAATTACATCGCCTTTGTAGAGCCGAAACTGGCCCTAGTTTCCAATATCGCCTTGATGGTGGCCATCCTGATGTGGCGCCCCATGGGCATGATCCCGGTGGTAAAGGCAAAATGATCCGTACTCTTCTGTCTGGCGACCTGCCACGCTCTCGCACCCTTGCCCTGCTGCTTGGTGTCATCCTGATCTGCCTGGCCTTCGCACCCTTTCTGTTTCCGGGCGTTCGCACCGTCGATACCGCCGCGCGCATCTGCATTTTTATCGTGCTGGTGGCGAGCTACGATCTCTTGCTGGGCTACGGCGGCATTGTCAGCTTTGCGCATACGATGTTCTTCGGCATGGGCGCCTATGGGGTCGCTCTCACCTCAACCCATATGGGACGTGGCTTTGACGCGCTGGCAATCGGGTCTATCACGGGTGCGGCGCTCGCAGCCGTTCTGGCGCTGCTGATTGGGTTGTTTTCCCTGCGTGTCCGAGCGATTTTCTTTGCCATGATCACGCTCGCTGTTGCCTCTGCCGTGGCGGTTTTGGTCAGCCAGCTCTCCGGGCTCACAGGAGGCGAGGATGGGCTGACCTTCAAAAACCCGCGCGAGCTGGGGCCTGCGTTCAAATTCGGCAAAGAGGCGTTCGATGGCAAACTCTTCGGGGTTAAACTGAACGGAAAATTGCTGACCTATTACCTGATTTTCGGCGGCAGCGCGCTGCTGTTCCTGGCTCTGTTGCGGGTCGTAAATTCGCCGTTTGGCCGCGTGCTGCAAGCGATCCGGGAAAATGACTTCAGAGCAGAGGCAATTGGCTACAAAGTGGTCTACTACCGCGTCACCGCCACCTGCCTCTCAGCGGCGATAGCGGCGCTGTCAGGATCTCTCTATGCGATCTGGCTGCGCTATGTGGGGCCGGATACCACCCTGTCGATGACAATCATGATCGACATTCTGCTGATGGTCGTCATTGGCGGCATGGGCACCATCTACGGCGCAGTTATCGGCGCGACCCTGTTTGTGCTGGCACAGAACTATCTGCAAAACCTGATGGGTGTTCTCTCGGGCATGACCGAAGGGTTACCTCTGCTGCCCGAACTTCTCAGCCCGGACAGATGGTTGTTGTGGCTTGGGGTGCTGTTCATTCTCAGTGTCTATTTCTTCCCCAGTGGCGTGGTTGGCCGCCTGCGCGGCCAACGTTAGCGCGCAGATCAGCGCAGGATCTGACCTTCGGGCCAGCTCAGCTCAGTATCAATCTCGATCACTTCGGTCGCACCCGCCGCAATCTCCATATCCCAAGCGAGGATACCACGCTGTTTCTCGACGTTTTCTTCCGTCGGTGCCGGGCGGGCGTCCCAGGTAATCTCCAGCGCGTCCTGCTGGGAATAGGGCACACGGTCCAGCAAGCGCAGCGGCCAAGCACGGTTCGTGAGGTTCTCCACCTCAATCTCGACCCGACGGACCTGTTCAGTGTTGCGCGAAATCAGCCCCTGCTCCCCTTCACTCTGGTCAAGAATATCGCGACTTAGGGTCAGACCTCTGATTGCGCCAAAGCCCAGATCCGCCTCTGCTCCCGGTGCCAGCCCGGCAAAATCTGCGACAGCAACCAATTTTCCGTCGACAAAATGGGCAGCCTGCGTCGCAGCCAATAGCTGTTCACCAAACTCGTTGGTGAAGCGTACCATACGGTAGGCCGTCTCATTGCGCAGCGGCACCGCCTGAGCGGTGAGCGTCGCGGCTGTCTTCAGGCTGTCCATCTCCAACCGCAACGCCTCAGCCCCTGATGCGACGGAGACAGGCGTATCAAACTCATAGACCGCGGCGACGCCACTGCGGTCGACAGACCATTGCCGAAGCATCTCCTCAACCACCACTGCCGCTTCGATTATAGGCTCGTTCGCAAGATCCAGTTCCATATCAGATGACATCCGCTGTTTCGGTTCTGGAACGGGCATTGGCTTCTCGATCCGCCGCAGCTGTGGGAAAAGCCGCGAGGGCGCTGATTGGCCCAAAGGGTCTGCGGTCGACAGCGTCAGCGCAACGTCCTGCCAGTTTTCGCCCGTGTCCTGTGACAAGATCACGCTGCGGTTCAACGTCAGCTCCGGATCACTGCCAGTTGCGAGATGCAGCTCATAGCTCGGAGACCAGCCGATATTGCCTGCCCCTTCAGTCAGATACTCCATGCGAATTGAGGTTGCCCCCGCGGCGGCGGCTTCAACCGTTACTTCAATATAGAGGCGCTCCTCGTCCTCTAGCGTAAGAGCGGCAAGCGCCGCGCGGGCGTCTGTCAGGTTCTCCTGCAAGGTAACCAGCGCTTGTTCCTTATTGCGGGCCTCAGCCTCGGCATCAACAATCTGACGGTGATTTTCGCCGGCCTGACGGCTGATCATCAGGGCGATATCAGCAAGCGCAGTGGCATTTGTATCCACAAGCCCGTCATTGTTGCCAAGCTGCTCCAGGAAATGAATAGAACTGCGCGCCGCATGAGCGGTAGCCCGTGCGCGCGCGGCCTCATCTTCCACCGTAGTGATCTGTGCTTCGATCTCATCTATGCGCGCTTCGGCGGCCTGAATCTCCGGTGTCGACGCGTCACGCGGCGGAACGAACTCATCTCGCACCCGGGTACTGATCCGGCGGGCGCCGTTTATTTGAACCTGCAGGCTCTCCGTCTCCGCACTTCGCGGAACCCCTTGCAGGATCAGCTCATGCTGCCCCTCAGGCAACACCACATCGGCTGTCCGGGTGATCTGCGCCAATCCTGGGTAAAGAGTGACAGCTACGACCTGGCTGTCCACTTGTATCACGTCCGAAACCCCAGCTGAGGCAATATGTGTGGCCACGGCAAGCGTCGCGCCAAAGGTGAAAACTGAAAAAGCAGATCGCATAATTTCTCTCGATTGATGAACACTGCGGGGCAATGCCTCGCCTGCCACCGAACCTAGAGACGCATCCGAGCTGTGACCAGTTGTATCCGCGATTGCCTGCCCGCCACCCCTTCGTGTCTGGGCCTCTCAGAGGTATTCAGGCAAAGGTTCGCCGAAACGCGTTTCCAGCTCTCGGCCTGGGAAGCCCAGAAACCGGCAGGTGCAGATTTCAACATGGCTATGGGCGTCCCGAAGACGCATGCGCCCATCTTTCCGCTCCAAGTAGAACCCCTTGATACGCAGCGCGCGGATCAACTCCAGCCAGGTCTTCGCGGTGCGGAAACTCTCGCTCAGGACCATTCTCAGCTGTGCTGCCATCTCTGCGTCCAGCCGCGAACTATTACGTGCGGTGGCCCAGGCGCTTTCGCCCGCGCTAATGCGCGCACTGTCTGCGATATCTTCCGCGGATCGTTTTTCCATCATGGTCTTATCCCCCATTTACCGTTGTCTAACCCCCATCAGACTAGTGGCATCAAGGCTGGCAAGAACAGTTATACAAACGGTAAAGGGGCCGCCTCTTTCGAGGCAGCCCCTTATCTGAATGGATAGGTTTTTAGCCTTTTTTCAGAACTTCACGCCCCAGAAGTTCCGCGATCTGAACCGCATTCAGAGCAGCACCCTTGCGCAGATTGTCGCTGACACACCACAGGTTAAGACCATTATCCAAGGTCGAATCCTGACGGATACGGCTGATGAAAGTTGCAAAATCACCAACACATTCGACCGGCGTCACGTAGCCGCCGTCTTCGCGCTTGTCGATCACCATGATGCCAGGGGCCTCACGCAGGATGTCACGGGCCTCATCTTCATCAAGGAAGTCCTCGAATTCGATGTTGATCGCTTCGGAGTGACCGACAAAGACCGGCACCCGCACGCAGGTCGCGGTGACCTTGATCGAGGGATCAACGATCTTCTTGGTCTCGGCGACCATCTTCCACTCTTCCTTGGTCGAGCCGTCGTCCAGGAAAACATCGATGTGCGGGATCACGTTGAAGGCAATCTGCTTGGTGTAGACGCTCGGTGGTACGTCCTGTGTAGGGTTGTAGACCGCTTTGGTCTGATCCCACAGTTCGTCAATCGCATCTTTGCCAGAGCCGGACACCGACTGATAGGTCGACACCACGACACGCTTGATCTTGGCACGATCATGCAGCGGCTTCAGCGCCACAACCATCTGCGCAGTGGAGCAGTTGGGGTTGGCGATGATGTTCTTCTTGGCATAACCATGCACCGCCTGCGGGTTCACCTCGGGCACGATCAGCGGCACGTCATGATCATAGCGGTACAGCGACGAGTTATCGATGACGACGCAACCGGCCGCAGCGGCTTTCGGCGCGTATTTCTTGGTGGCATCGGAGCCAACAGCAAACAGCGCCATATCCCAACCGGCGAAGTCGAACGTATCCAGATCCTGGGTCGTCAGTGTCTTGTCGCCGAATGTAACTTCGGTGCCGAGGGATTTGCGGCTCGCCAGAACTGCAATCTCATCCACAGGAAACTGGCGTTCCGCCAGAATGTTCAGCATTTCGCGACCCACGTTGCCCGTGGCGCCCGCGATAACGACGCGATAACCCATTTTGTTTCTCCAATTGTATCCGGCCTCGTGACCGGCTGCGGTGTCTTATCGGGAAAGCCCGCGCGAGGAAAGGCTAGATCAATCCAAGCTGTCGCGGCTGAGCAGATATATTGCGCATCCCGCCGCCAGAAACGCGAGGAGGAAACCAAAAATGACAAAATACGGTAAGGAAAGCTCCGCTCCGGTTGTTTCTGCATGCAGACGCCCACTGGCGAACTGCATGATTCCCACTCCGCCAATGCCAAAGAAGTTGAGCATGGTCACTCCCCGCCCAACCAGGTGCGGCGGCACAAAGGCGCGTCCCTGCCCCAGGATGACCGGGAAGGCCGCACCGAAAAAACCGACGGCCGCCATCAGAGCCACGACCAATGGCACTGGCCCGTCGATGAATAGCATCAGGCCACCCAGCGCCGCACAGGCCAGAAGATTACCGCCAAGCACCACACCTTTGCGTGTACCCAAAAGCCGATCCATCGGCCCATAGGCAAATGTGCCGAGAATCATCGCAACCCCCATCACCAGACTGGCGACCCCAATCGCCTCAGAACCAAGACCAAAGACATCACTCATATAAGGGCCGATCCACAGGCCGCGGAGCGCCGCCGAGGGTGCATAGGCCACAAACATCATGATGAATATCGGCCAAAGCACAGGCATGCGCAGAATATCCAGCACAGAGCCTTTGGGGCCGTCGCTGACCTCAACCCGCGCCGGGTCCTTCACTGTCAGCGCAATACCAAGCGCTACCGCAGTCGAGATCCCCGCAAGCCCAAACAATGTACCGCGCCATCCCAGAACCTCAACCGCAAGCGCCGTTGGATAGGATGCAACCAGGTTCCCAAGGGAGCCAACCCCCAGCATCAGGGCCGCCAGTGTCGCAAAGCGGCGCGGCGGATACTCCCGCGCGAATATGTAATAGGATGCCATGAGGACAGGCGAACATCCCACCCCGATCAGGACCATCGCAAGGCTGATGTGAAACGGCTGGCTGGCCAGCGCAAACACCAACGTCCCGCCGCCCCCGCCCAGCAACAACAACGCTGCCGCAGTACGGCTTGGCCCGATACGGTCCAACGCCCACCCCACCGGCAGCTGCATGACGGCGAAGGTCAGGAACCAGAGCCCGGAGGCAAAGGCAAGATCCTCAGGCGAGGCGCCCAGATCAGTTTGAAGGGCAGAACTGAGCACCGCCAGAAATGCCCGAAAGAACTGGCTGAGCACATAGCCCAGACATAAAATAATCAGCCCCACCTGCATGAAATCCCCCGAATGAGCTGCGCGACCCGGCACATGACCCGGACCGGAAATCTGATCGGTCCACAGTGGCGATTTCGCACCAATTCACAAGAGCGCGAAACCACTTAGCCGTGATTGGTCGTGCGTCGCAGCCGCGCTAGGCTATGGTGTCTGCAGGATGAACGGATCGCATATGACACAGGATGGTTTCTACCAAAGCCTCTCGCCCAGCCGCGATTTCGCCGGCCTGACGCGGGCCGGCGCGTTTACACCACTGCCCAGAGACTGGATGGTAGGCTGCTGCGATATCGTCAATTCCACCGATCTGATCGCATCCGGGCGTTACAAGACGGTGAATACCATCGGAGCCTCGGTGATCGCAGCCATGATAAACGCCTTGCAGGGTGTGCCGTTTCCTTATGTGTTTGGCGGTGACGGGGCCTCCTTTGCAGTTGGTCCTGAACATGCCGACATTGCCCGTGACACTCTGGCTCGCCTGCGCAGCTGGGCCAGTGCGGAGTTTGATATTGACTTGCGCGCGGCACTGCTCCCGGTGTCTTGGATCCGGGCCGAGGGGCTAGATGTTGCTGTCGCCCGCTATGCTGTATCCGAAGCCGCTGACTATGCGATGTTCGCGGGCGGTGGCCTGAACTGGGCCGAACGGCAAATGAAGCACGGCGGGTTTGAGGTGCCGCCTGCCCCACTGCCCGATCCACCAGATCTGACTGGCCTGTCTTGCCGCTGGAACACAATTCCGGCCCGCAACGGTCTGATCCTTTCGGTAGTGGTGCAACCCGAACCGACAGCCTCTGCCAAGGATTTTGCAAAAATTGCCGGTGATATTCTCGCCGTGGCGGATCAGCTACAGCGCAATGGCCATCCGGTACCGGAAGGGGGGCCAAGCTTTAGCTTCCCACCGCCGGGCCTTACCCTTGAGGCCAAGATCTCACGCGGGAAAACTGCTTTGATCCTGCGCAAGGCCCAGCTGTTTATTCAGACAACATTGGCCGCGTATGCCCTTAGCCGAAAGCGCCCGCTTGGCAGTTTTGATGCGCAGCATTATCGCAGGATGCTGGTGGCCAATGCCGATTTCCGAAAATTCGACGATGGCCTTAAGCTGACACTCGACTGCCCGCCACACGTGCGCGACGACATTACGCGGATCCTGGAGAAAGCCGCGACCGCCGGTCATGCACGATACGGGCTCCACGAACAGGATGAGGCGCTGGTGACCTGCATTGTTCCATCAGCGATGCGCGACGATCATGTTCACTTCATCGATGGCGCCTCTGGCGGCTATACCCAAGCCGCACTGCGAATGGCGGCCTCAGACCGGGCAACAGCCTGAGGCCCACCCTGAGCTACCGTTCGGCTGCAGGTCTCAGACCGGTTGGAAGTTGCCGCTTCGCGGTTCGTAACATTCCAGCCCACCTTCGCCGATATCAGTCCACAGACCATGCAGGCTCAATGTGCCATCACGTACGGCACTGTCGATGAACGGGAAGGTCATCAGGTTTTCAAGCGAGGCCACAACCGCCTGACGCTCGAACTGACGCGCCTGAGTATCGATATCCTCGATATCCTCAACCAGTGAAAATTTCGGTTTCAGGATATCCATCCAACGCCCGACGAAGCTCTCCTTGGCATCCAGGGCCGGCGCGTGGCCTTTGCACATATCAATACAGCCCTGTACCCCGCCGCATTGTGAATGCCCCAGTACGATCAGATGCGCCACTTTCAGAACGGTGACGGCATATTCGACGGTCGCACTGGTCCCGTGGTGGTCACCGTCCGGCTGATAGGGCGGCACCAGATTCGCGATATTTCGATGGATGAAGAACTCGCCCTGATCGGCGCCGAAAATCGAGGTGACATGCACCCGGCTGTCACAACAGGAGATAACCATCGCGCGCGGGCGCTGACCCTCGCTGGCAAGCCGCCGGTACCAGCCCTGATTGTCGCTATAGGTCGTGGCTTTCCACCCGTGATAGCGCGTCACCAGATAGCTTGGCAGGGGTTTTGCAAATTGCATATGCTGATCCTCAATTGGCATTTGGCGGGTCTGTTACCAAGGATTGTTAGCAAATTCGAGAGATTTGACCATCCGCTTGGAAACCTTTTGACAACTTCTGAAGCGCAAGTTTGGCCCGTGCCGTGGGGGCATGAATATATGGGGTTTAATGTGGTGGCTCAAATACTCACTGTAATACACAAAGAAAACGTGCGCCTGGATTCCGACAAATTGTCGGATCTCTATGCGCAACTTGGCGAAGCAGGGGCCGAAGATGTGGTCTGTCGCGCGATTGAGGAACTGGCCGTACGGCTGTCTCACTGCGAGCGGTTATGGCGCCAGAATGATATGCCCAATCTGCGCAAAAGCGCGCGATCGCTGATCGCCATCGCTGACCAGATCGGCATGACGGCAATGGCGCAGGTTGCCCGTGACGTAACCGGGGCAATTGATATCGACGATTTTGCCGCAGTGGCGGCGACGCTGTTCCGACTGATGCGGATTGGAGAACGGTCTCTGACCGCCGTCTGGGAGCAGCAAGACCTTTCGGTCTGACGCGTGATCCTGGGGGGGGACACGTGCTCAGATACATCTGACAGCGGATCTGCCGCCGACGGAGCCTGTCTCCATCTGTCAGACCCAAGGTGGACTGCGCATCACCTATTGGTTTCGTTGTGGCGTATGTAATGCGTCCGGGCTCTTTCCAGGGCCCTCATTGGCGTTCTATCCACAACAATTCACGAATGGCGCCCGCTGGAAACAGCGGGTCGCCTCGGCAATTGCAGGGCTTGCAGATAGCGCTGTGACAGATACTGTGACGATCAAATCGCCCCCCGAGCCGGAGTATCCTGTTATGCCCTCTGCCAAGCATCCTGCTTTTGCCAAACCGGACACCGCAAGCATCGCTTTGCACGTGCTGAGTCAGGAGAGCTGCGAGAGCTGGCTGGCCAAGGCGTCGGCTGAAACCGCCAACTGGGCACGTGCAAACGGATTTAACGGTGCCATTGGGCAGGTCCTTACGCTCCCGGGCAAAGATGGCCAGCCACGGCAGGCCTTGGTCGGATATGGTACCGAGAAAGATCGCACGCGGCGCCGATTTATTCTAGCCAGTGCACTGTCCAAACTGCCCAAGGGCACATATCATCTCGCCGAAGGTATTGCCCAAAAGGACCGCCCAGCAGAGTGTCTGGGTTGGCTGCTCGCCCAGTACAGGTTTGACCGCTACAAAAGCGGGCGAGACGCCGAGGCACATCTGATTGCGCCCGAGGGTGTGGATAATGCCCGGCTCGAAGCCCTCGCTGCCGGGGAGTTTCTGACACGGGATCTAATCAACACACCTGCGGCAGACATGGGTCCGGCTGAGCTGCAGAACGCAGCACAGGCCCTAGCTGACCGGCATGGTGCAAGCCTCGACGTGATCGCAGATCAGGATCTACTGACGCAGAATTTTCCGATGATCCATACCGTCGGCCGCGCCTCTGACCGCCGACCGCGCTTGCTGGAGATGCGCTGGGGCAGTACCGGCCCCAAGCTGACACTTGTGGGTAAAGGCGTCTGTTTTGACACTGGCGGGCTGAACCTCAAACCCGGCAGCAGTATGGGGCTGATGAAGAAAGATATGGGCGGCGCGGCCAATGTATTGGGACTGGCTCATATGATCATGGCGCTGCAGCTGCCCGTCGCATTGCGTGTGCTTATCCCGGCGGTCGAGAACAGTGTCTCTGCCAACGCGTTCCGCCCCGGTGATGTGCTGACCGCCCGCAACGGGTTGACCGTTGAGATCAACAATACCGATGCCGAAGGTCGGCTGGTTCTGGCCGATGCACTGGCCTATGCGGCGGAGGACACACCGGATCTGCTGATTTCCATGGCAACATTGACGGGGGCCGCCCGCGTCGCCGTCGGCCCGGACCTTGCGCCGTTTTATACCGATGTTGACGCTGATGCGGATGCCATCGGCGCAGCAGCAGCTGCGGTCGCTGACCCGGTCTGGCGCATGCCCTTCCACGCGCCCTATGAGGCGATGATCGAACCGCAGATTGCCGATCTGGACAATGCGCCCAGCGGCGGCTTCGCCGGCTCAATCACCGCAGCCCTGTTCCTGCGCCGTTTTGCCGGAGAACACCGCTATATGCACTTCGATATCTATGGCTGGACCCCAAGCGCAGCACCCGCTCGGCCCAAAGGTGGCGCACTGCAGGGCGCGCGCGCTGTGTTCGAGGCGCTCCCTCAGATGCTGAAACTCTGAAGGATAAGACGATGGATCCTCGCCGCACGCCCGCAAACGACCGCGTGATCGCCGCACATCTGGCGTTAGATCCTGACGGCAGACAAATCGTTGGAGGCCAACCTGCACAGATTTGTCTGCCAGTGGTGAATCTCCTGCGTCGCCCAGACGGACCAAGGGACCGGCAACTGCTGCTCGG
Organism: Phaeobacter gallaeciensis DSM 26640; assembly: GCF_000511385.1. NCBI lineage: Bacteria > Pseudomonadati > Pseudomonadota > Alphaproteobacteria > Rhodobacterales > Roseobacteraceae > Phaeobacter > Phaeobacter gallaeciensis. The sequence continues at coordinate 111,896 of NC_023137.1, read as the reverse complement.
GGCTGAGGTCACCATCTATGGTGCCCATGACGGCTGGGCCTTCGTACAGGCGGCTGCAGATCGCTACGTCGGCTATGTCCCGACTTCCTCGCTCGAGCAACCCACAGACCCCGTCACCCATCAGGTCTGCACTGCGGCGACCCATGCCTACAGCGCGGCAGATATGAAATCCGCAGATCTCTGCAGCCTCAGCCATAGCAGCAGGCTGCGCGTTTCCAGCCTAGGCAGCAAATTTGCCGAAACAAATCACGGCTACGTCCCTCTGCATCATCTGCGGCCAATTTCCCAGCCCGACAGGGATCCGGTCGCCGTTGCGCAGCTGTTTCTTGGAACCCCTTATCTATGGGGCGGCAACAGCCGCTGGGGCATCGACTGTTCCGGTCTGGTTCAGGCTGCGATGCTGGCCTGCGGGGTGGCTTGCCCCGGCGACAGTAACCAGCAGGAGCGTGAGTTGGGCGATAACATCCCGCTCGGCAACACAGCGGTGCCCAGCGATCTGCGACGAGGTGACCTGCTGTTCTGGAAGGGACACGTGGCACTGATGCAGGACCCCGAAACCATGATCCATGCAAACGCCTATCACATGGCCGTCGCCTTGGAGCCTGTTGCTGACGCCGTGGAGCGGATCATGTCACAGGGTGATGGGCCGATCACAAGCCATCGGCGTGTTATCCTCTAGGGCGCAGCCTGCCCCCGTGCTAACGCGTATCAGGCCGTCATGTCACTGATCTGATCAGCTTACGCTCAAGCACACGCAGCACCATTCGCAGATCATGTCCACGTTTCAGGATCTGGCCATCCATGCCGACAACCGCGTATTGTCCTTGCCGGTTGCGCAACTTGGGCCGCTTTTCAATTCGGTACAATGGGTGCTCAGCCGTGCGGCGAAACACTGAAAATACCGCCAGATCCCGCAGAGTAGAAATGCCGTAGTCCCGCCATTCCCCGGCTGCAACCATACGACCATAAAGCGACAGGATCACCGAAAGTTCGGTACGGTGAAAGGCAACCTGCTGCGGGTCAGAAAACGATGCGAAGGGCTGCACTTGGTCAAAGCTCATATCAGCAGGGTCGCGCCAAACAGCCCGTAAATCAAGCATTATTGCTAATCATCCGTACCGCGCCGCCCTCAGGACGGCGACAGTTCGGGCACGACAGACCGCGTATCCAGACCAATGATCTGCTCAAATGCCGCGCGACCGGGCGTCGTCAGTAACAAGCCCCGTTTGACAGGCTGACGCTTCACCCACCCCGCGTCCAGCGCGTGGGACAGCAACTGACGCCCTAAAGCACCTGAGATATGCAGACGCCGTTCCGTCCAGTCCATACAAGGGCGGGCAAATGGCTGCCGCCCTGGTCGACCCGGCAGCACCACGCCAAGCCTGTCCCATTCAGCCGCCGGGATCACCTCAAACCCGCCGTTGTGCTCAACCAAAAGGCCCAGTTCAAGAAAACGTACAGTCATCGCCACAGCCAGCGGGCCCGCAAAATGGTCGTAGCAACTGCGCAGCGGTGCCAACTGACCCGCCTTGCGCTGCTGAGCACGCTGCAGATGATCCGACGGCGCAATCGAGGCCAGCTGTTCGAGGGTATGGGCCACCTCCGCACTGGCCAAACGGTGAAACACACAGCGCCCGCGCTTTTCGGCCACCACCAGACCTGCGGACTGCAACATCTGCAAATGCGCGGTGGCAGTGGGCGGGGTGACACCTGCGGCTGAGGCCAGTTCCTTGTTGGTGTAGGACCGTCCATCCAGCAATTCACACAACATACGGGTACGGCTGGCATCGGCCAGGGCCTGGCCCAGAATATCAAATCGTGGCGTACTCATGAACAGAGACTAACCCAGCGTCTGGGATCAGGCCCAGTACAAACATTTCGCCCGCTGTCGAAGTGTTCGCTGTTGGAAGTCTGTTTACGCATTAACCGCGATCTAACCCGATCCGCCTAATCTGAACGCATTGCGACACATCTGGCTAGGGAAACAGCAGGCGATGGCACCTCACCTGACAAAGGACAGCACCCACCCGGCGCGGGTCGTCACAGCGTCTCCTAACACCTGCCAATTTCTGATGCCTCTGTTTGCGGTGCTGAGTGGCCTATTGCTGATGACGGCATTGCTGTTGCTCGCAGGCAAGGTTGAGGCAGAAAGCCCCGCACCGAACAAATATGTTGCCCAGCGCATCGCCCTGATGAGCAGTCAGAAAAAGGCGCTTCAGGATCTCACTGCACTGACGCGGGACTATATCGCGTTTGATCGGTCCGGCGCCCGTGCCGCGCGCCGCAGCCTGATCCGGTCGACACGCCGCATTTCACGCCATTTTCGCCGCGACGTGACAGATCTCTCGTCCCACGCGCGCGGTGGCATCTGGACGAACTGGGCTGATTTCAAACGCCATGCCGATGATGCTGAAAAAGCCGCGAAGGCCCTGAATATCCGCTCCGTCTCAGGTCTAAGACGCAGCTTGCCAAGGCTGATCTCTGCCTGCCACAATTGTCACCAGATCTATCGGGATACGCCAAGGGAATTCACCACCCACTAGGGGTAATCACCGGGTCGTTTCCTCAGTCGCAGCAGGCACGCCATAGCGGGCCAGAAACGTAGTGATCGCCGCATCCACCACCCGTTCCCGCTCCTGCGGTCCGATCTCAGCTTCGATATTGAAGAGCAAACGCAAGAACATATCTGCCCGACACAGCTCGGCAAACTGATCCGCAGCCAGATCCAGATCGTCGATCCGCAATTGCCTGCGCGACGTCGCCTCCGCAAGATACTCTCGCAGCTGGGCCCGAATGGTCGCAGGCCCGCTTTCGTAAAACCGCCGCCCCAGGTCGGGAAACCTGTCCGCCTCGGCAACACAGATCCGAAACATCTTCACGCCGAACTCCGACAGGATCACTGAAAGTATATGATGGCCCGCCTCGCGCAGCGCCGTCTCAGGATCGCAGCAGCCAGACGCAATAGTCACCGCAGTGTCCGCTTGACGGGCGCAGCCATGGCGAGCAACCTCCATAAACAGCAGCCGCTTGTCAGGAAAATAACTGTAGAGCGTCGCCTTGGAGACACCCGCCTTGCGGGCAATATCATCAACGCTGGCGCCTTCGAACCCATGGGCCATGAATACATCCCGCGCGCCCTGAAGCACCTGATCGTATTTTCGGCCCTTACGGGGAATGGCGGCTGGCTGGTTCATCCATACTCTCTGCTGTGGCGTCGCGCGCGACCTGATATGTCGCAGATCTGGAGCCAAATCTACACATTCGCAAATGAGGTCAAGCATCGCCTCACACCCACCTGTAACACTTTGATAGCCTGTGAGTTAGCGCTCCGCACGCTCAAGTGAAATAAACTTACCCTCAGAACGTAGCGACAGGGAGGTCGGCTCGGCCACCAGCGGCCCACGGGCATGGCGTTTCGAGGACAGGCCGAACACTCAAGCCATGCGGAGGCAGAACCCTCTTTCCGCGTTGGTCAATTCAGGTTACCAATTGCGGTGATGCTCGAGATATTTCTGAGAACACTGCCATTTTTCGCAATAATTGGCCTTGGATACATGGCCGGGCGCAGCCGTTTCTTCTCCGAGGAGGCGACTGCGAGCCTGACCAAATTCGTCTTTTACTTCCCATTGTCAGCGATGATTTTTCGGTTTGCAGCCAATCTGTCCTTCTCCGAGATCTTCGACCCCCGGCTGATCCTCGGTTACCTGCTGGGCACGATGGCAGTCTATATCCTGACCACGCTAGTCGCACTTCTGCGGCGTCTCGATATGCAGACCGCTGCGGTTGAGGCGCAATGCGCGGCGATCGGCAATGTCGGCTTTCTTGGCCTGCCAATGATGGTCCTGCTGTTCGGTCCTGCCTCAGTAGGGCCAATGATGCTGATCCTCAGCGTAGATCTGGTGGTGTTTTCCTCCCTAATCGTGGTTCTGATCAACATCGGGCGCGGCAGCGGGTTCGGCAGCGATACGCTTCGGCTGGTTGGGCGAGGGCTGCTGCAGAACCCGATGATCCTGTCAATTTGTGCCGGGTTGATATGGTCCGCTCTGGCCCTGCCGATTCCGACGCCTGCCAATGCGTTTCTGGCGCTTCTCGGCGATGCCGCAACGCCGGGCGCACTCTTTGCGATTGGGGCTTCTTTGGCATCGAAATCCGCCGAGCGGGTCCAGATCGCAAGCTGGCTCAGCTTTGCCAAACTCGTCCTACACCCCGCCTGCGTCGCGATTTGCGTTCTTCTGCTGATCCCGGTGGATCCCTATGCCGCCGGTGTTGCCATCGCTGCTGCCGCGCTGCCCGTTGCCGGCAATGTCTATATGCTTGCTCAGCATTACGGTGTTGCACCGCACCGCGCCTCTGCCGCGATCTTGTTGTCCACCACGCTCTCGATCCTGACATTGCCGCTAGTGATCGCCTGGGTTTCGGCCCTCGCCCTGCCATAGGCTCGACCTGAAGCATGTGGCTTCAACTGAACGGAGCTGAGCCGTATCGAAACAGCTTCCAGAACCAGTAATCCGCCGCCGTCTTCAGGTTTTTGCAATCATATGTCGCAAAAACAAGAACCGCAGACGCGCAGTCACTGGACGCTATGGCTGACCACAGGTAGCGATAGACCAACAAGGAACAAAGGAGTCGCCCCATGGAAACCGTCTCGAAAAATGCCGCCTTCGGAGGCGTGCAAGGCGTCTATCGCCATGCCAGCAGCAGCACCAATTGCGACATGACCTTTGGGCTGTTCCTGCCGGAGGAGGTCGCCGACGGTCCGGTGCCACTGCTGTGGTATCTGTCGGGGCTGACCTGCACCCATGAAAACGCAATGACCAAGGCCGGGGCGCAAGCCTGGTGTGCAGAACAAGGCATAGCGATGGTGTTCCCCGACACCTCCCCGCGCGGTGAAGGTGTCGCCGATGACGAAGCTTACGATCTGGGTCAGGGCGCAGGTTTCTACGTGAATGCCACGCAGGACCCCTGGGCTTCGCATTTCCAGATGTGGGACTATATCACCGAAGAACTGCCTGCCCTCCTGGGGGAGCAGTTTGCACTGGATATGGACCGCCAGTCGATCACCGGCCATTCCATGGGGGGACACGGCGCGCTGACGATGGCAATGAACCTGCCCGGCCGGTTCCGGTCCGTGTCGGCCTTCGCACCGATCTGCAACCCCACTGCCAGCGATTGGGGCCGCAAACAGCTGACCGCATACCTAGGTGCAGACGAAGCGACATGGGCGCGTCACGATGCAACCCTGATGATGCAGGACAGCGGCTTTGACGGGCCTGTGTTGATCGACACCGGCACATCCGATCAATTCCTTGATCTGCTAAAACCCGAAACTCTGGCACAGGCCGCAGCGAGCCGCCGCCAACAGGCCGTAGTGCGGATGCAGCCGGGATATGATCACAGCTATTTCTTCGTCTCCACCTTCATGGAGGATCATGTCTCCTTCCATGCCGAAGCGCTGTACCGGGGCTGAACCATGACAGACTACAACTACGACCTCATCATTATCGGCTCCGGTCCCTCTGGGCGGACTGCGGCTATTCAGGCCGGTAAACTGCACCGACGCGTGCTGGTGATCGACCGTAAGGACCGGCTGGGCGGTGTCTCGGTCCACACCGGCACCGTCCCGTCCAAAACCCTGCGTGAAACCGTTCTGAACCTCTCCGGCTGGCGCGAGCGCAGTTTCTATGGACGTGCCTACCGGGTCAAAGATCAGATTCAGGCCGAGGATCTGAAGGCCCGCCTGCATATGACGCTCGACCATGAGGTCGACGTGCTGGAACACCAGTTCAACCGCAATCACGTCGAGGTTCTGCCCGGCCTGGCCCGTTTTGTCGGCCCGAACGAGGTCGAAGTCGCAACCGAGGCAGGTGATACCACCCGTGTGACTGGCGAAAAATTCCTGATCGCCACCGGCACGCGGACCTATCGCCCGGACTACGTGCCTTTCAACGGCAAAACCGTGGTGGATGGCGATGAATTCCTTGAGATGGAGGAAATCCCCCGCTCACTGGTCGTCGTTGGTGCGGGCGTGATCGGCGTTGAATATGCCACCATGTTCTCCGCCCTTGACGTGCGCGTAACCTTGATTGAGCCGCGCGACACCTTCCTTGATTTCATCGACAGCACGCTGATCCAGGATTTCACCCATCAGATCCGCGAAAACGGTGTCGATCTGCGGCTTGGCTCGGCCATCACCAAGATTGAGGATGAGGGCAGCCATATCGAGGTCAGCCTCGAGAATGGGCGCCATGTACGCGGCGACATGTTGCTGTTTGCAGCGGGCCGTATGGGCAACACCGAGGCGCTGAACCTTGAAGCGGTCGGATTGGAGACGGATCATCGCGGTCGCCTCAGCGTGGATCGCAAATCCTACCAGACCACCGTGCCGCATATCTATGCCACCGGCGACGTGATCGGACATCCCTCGCTGGCCTCAACCTCACTGCAACAGGGCCGGGTTGCCGCCTGTCACGCACTGGAAACGCCCACCCTGCCGGAAAGCCCCTGGTTCCCCTACGGGATCTACTCGGTCCCCGAAATGTCCACCTGCGGCATGTCGGAGGAGGAATTGCAGGAACGGGGCATCCCCTATGAGATCGGCATCGCCCGCTTCCGCGAAACCTCACGCGGGCACATCATGGGGCTGGAGCACGGCATGCTGAAAATGCTGTTCTCCCTCAAAACCCGCCGGGTTCTGGGCGTCCAGATCGTCGGCGAAGGTGCGACCGAGCTGATCCACATTGCGCAGGCGGTTCTGAACCTCAAAGGCACGGTGGACTATTTCGTTCAGAACACCTTCAACTACCCAACCCTGGCCGAGGCATACAAGATCGCCGGCCTTGATGCCTTCAACCGGATGCCCATCCCTGATGAATTCAAGGTGAAGAAATCAGACGCGGAGAAACCCAAGCCCGCCGCCAAGGGTAAATCGACAGCCAAGGCAAAGCCAACCAAGGCTGCGGAGTAATGGCACTCTATATCGACGCCGATGCCTGCCCGGTCAAAGCCGAGGCAGAGCGCGTCGCAACCCGCCATAAGGTCACCATGTACGTGGTCTCCAATGGCGGGCTACGCCCGTCACAGAACCCGCTGGTGGAGACGGTGATCGTGTCAGAAGGTGCCGACGTGGCAGACATGTGGATCGCTGAACGCTGTGGCGCGGGCGATGTGGTGGTCACCGGTGACATCCCGCTGGCCGCAAAATGTATCGAGGCTGGCGCCCGTGTGCTGCGCCACAATGGCGAACGCTTCACTGAAGCCAACATCGGCCAGCAACTGGCGATGCGTGATCTGATGGCAGACCTGCGCGCCGCCAATCCGCTTGGCGCAGGCGGCAGCGGCAAGGGGTTTACCAAGGCGGATCGCTCCCGATTTCTGGATGCGCTGGAACGCGAGGTCCGCGCCGCGCAAAACAGCTGACGGCCGCCACCTTCGCCACCCCTTGCCCTTTTCCCTGCGGTAAGTCACTGATTGCAAGAAGACCAGTCCAAGGGGGACCAGATGTGACGCAGCAACCGGCCAGCCTATCGCTGTTTGGCGTCTTTGCCGCGATTGGGGCCGCTGTCTGCTTTTCCATCATAGACGTCATCTTCAAGTTTCTGTCAGGGGACTACCCGCTCTATCAGGTGGTGATGCTGCGCTCCGTGGTGGCAATGGTTGTTTTGCTGGTGCTGATCGTCCCGCTGGAGGGCGGCTACGCTATCCTGCGGACGCGTCAACCGCGCCTGCATTTGCTGCGTAGCCTCGCAGTGCTGTTTGCCAACCTCTGTTTCTTCACCGGTCTTGCGATCATGCCAATGGCTGAGGCGGTGGCCATCGCCTTTGCCACGCCACTGGTGGTGACCAGCCTGTCGGTTTTGTTCCTGAAAGAACGGGTCGGCCCCTGGCGTTGGATGGCGGTTGCCGTTGGATTTGCCGGCATCCTGATCATCATGCGCCCCGGTCCCGGCACCTTTCAGCCCGCTGCGATCCTGCCGTTTCTGGGGGCCTGCGGCTACGCCACGCTGCATGTCCTGACCCGACGTGCGGGCGGCGCGGACAAGGCGGCAACGCTCTCCTTTTATCCCACGTTGGGCTTCTTGCTGGTGAGCACCCTCGTGGGGCTGACAACCGGCGACGGGCGCTTTGCCAGTTCTGACAACGCCGGGGTACAGTTCATTCTGCGCGCCTGGATTTGGCCTGCGCCGCAGGACTGGATCCTGTTCCTGATCGTGGGACTGGCGGGGTCGATCGGGGGCTACCTCGTCAGCCAGGCCTATCGCCAATGCGAGGCCGGTCTCGTCGCCCCATTCGAATATATCGCCATGCCAATGGCCGTGATCTGGGGGGTATTGGTATTTGACGAATGGCCCGACGGGCCGGTCTGGATCGGATCAACCTTGATCATTGGCGCCGGGCTTGTTTCAGTCTGGCGCGAAACCCGCCGCAGTCGCCCGGCACCACGCCCGCGACCGCGCTCCACCGGATAGGAGAGCCTGAAGATGACCATTCAAGCCGTCGTTTTTGATATCGGCCGCGTGCTGATCGAATGGGAGCCCGAGCGTTTTTATGATGCCAAAATCGGCAAGGCTCGACGCGAAGCATTGTTTCACGAGGTCGATCTGCATGGCATGAACCTTGGCATAGACCGGGGGGAGGACTTCAGAGGCGCTGTTTACGCTCTTGCCGATCAACACCCGGAATGGGCTGAAGAAATTCGCCATTGGCACGACAGCTGGCTCCAGATGGCCAGCCCTGAAATCCCACACTCCGTCCGCCTGATGCGCGCGCTGCGGGAGCGCGGCGTGCCAGTGTTTGCGCTGACCAATTTTGGTGTCGGCACGTTCGAGCTGGCAAAGACCACCTACCCGTTCTTCAACGAATTCGATCAGGCCTTTGTGTCTGGTCATCTGCAAACCATCAAACCAGAGGGCGAGATCTACGCCCATCTGGAGCGAGATACGGGCGTGGCACCAGAACAGCTTCTCTTCACGGATGACCGCCCCGAAAATATCGAAGCCGCCGCCGCACGTGGCTGGCAGACCCATCTATTTACCCACCCTCAGACCTGGGCGGACCGTCTGGTTGCCGAAGGATTGCTGCCAGCGGAGGCCTCCCGATGAGCGCCATCCTGCAAATCCCTTTTGATCAGGGGGAAGCCAATCTTGACTGGCTCTCATTCTGCGACGCACTTGCCGCAGGCCACCAGTTGCCAAAGGCCGAAGTCACCGACAGTTTCCTCTACCGGGGTAAAGACACGCTGCTAAACCGCGCTGCCTGGATCGATGGTCTGGGTCTGGCGGTCAAAAGCGCCACAATCTTCCCCGGCAACCCGGATCAGGGTCACCCAATGATCAACGGCGCTGTCTGTCTCTATGCGGATCAGTCCGGCATGCTGGAGGCCTTGGCCGATTTCCATCTGGTGACCAAATGGAAAACCGCAGGGGACAGTCTTTTGGGCGCTCTGCGATTGGCCAACCCTGACAGCCGAGAGATCCTGATTGTCGGGGCCGGAACCGTTGGCGCATCGCTGATCGAAGCCTTCGGCACCGCCTACCCCAAGGCCCAGATCCGCGTCTGGAACCGCACCGCTGAGAAGGCCGAAGCGCTGGCCGACCGTTATCCCAACGCCAAAGTTGCCACCGATCTGGAAACCGCTGTAGGTGCCGCAGATATCATCGTGACCTGCACCATGTCCTCCACCCCTGTCATCAAGGGCGCGTGGTTGCGACCCGGTCAGCACCTCAACCTGATCGGCGCCTACCGTCCAGATATGCGCGAAGCCGATGATGAGGCGTTGCAACGCGCGGACATCTACTGCGACAGTTTCGACACCACCTTAGATCACATCGGTGAATTCAAGATCCCTCTCGCACAGGGAGTGATCAGCCGCGATGACGTGCGGGCAGATTTCTACGATCTGACGGCCTTCCCCCAATTCGACCCTGCCAGGATCACCTTGTTCAAGAACGGCGGTGGCGCCCATATGGATCTGATGACCAGTCGTCACATTCTGGATCGCTGGCAAGGGGGCGCATAGTCCCCCGCCGCGTCACTATCAGGTGGCAGCCAGCACAGTGCGCGGATGCTCCCGGATCGGCAAATGGACAATGGCGCTGAAGGCTCCGATCCCAACGCCGATCCACCAGACCAACGTGTAGTCACCATAGATGTCATACATCCGTCCCCCCAGCCAGACACCAAGGAAACTGCCCAGCTGGTGACTGAAGAACACAATCCCATAAAGCGTGCCCATATAGCGCAGCCCATAAAGATGTGCGACCAAGCCGGAAGTCAGCGGCACCGTGGCCAACCACAAAGACCCCATGACGATGGAAAACACGATCACAGTGACCGGCGTGATCGGCACAAGGATGAAGGCCGCCGCCGCAATCGTACGGCCGGTATAGATTGCCGCCAGCAGGTATTTCTTAGAGTAACGATTGCCAAGCCAACCCGCCAGCAGTGTCCCGCCCACATTTGCCGCGCCAATCAGGGAAATCGCCACCGCCCCGAGCGCGGATGTCGAGGTGATCCCGATGGAATACAGCGCACCACCCGGCAGGATCGGGCCGCACATCTCGGTAACAAAGGCCGGGAAATGCGCGGTGACAAAAGCCAGCTGATAGCCACAACTGAAGAAGCCAAGGAAAATCAACGTATAGGATGGATCCTTGAACGCCTTTTTCAGGATTGCGCCCATGCTCTCTTCCAGTTCGGCCTTAGAGGCGGCCTCAGGCGCGCGCATCAGTGGCAATGTGGCGATAAGCGCCAGAACAACCCCTGCAAACACCAGAAATACGCTCTGCCAGCTGAGGAAGGTCAACAACCACTCCGCAGTCGGCGCGCCAAAGATCTGCCCTGCAGACCCCGCCGCCGTCACAATGGCCAGTGACATCGAGCGGTTCTCATCCGAGCTGGCGCGACCAACCACGGCCAGCACCACGCCAAACCCGGTGCCCGCAATGCCAAAGCCAACAAGCCATTCATAGGCCTGCATCTCAAACGGAGTGGTCGCCCAAGCGCTGAACACCAGCCCGGCAGCATAGATCAGTGCCCCGATGATGATCGCCTTGCGGTCGCCAATTTTCTCTGCGATCGCACCAAAAATGGGCTGACCGATGCCCCAGGCCAGGTTCTGAATAGCAATCGCCAACGAGAATTCGGACCGGAGCCAGCCGAATTCCTCGGCAATCGGAATCTGGAACACGCCAAAGGAGGCGCGCACCGCAAAGCTCACCATAATGATCACGCAGCCCACGATCAGAACGGGGGTAAACAACGGTGTGGGTCTGCTCATGGCCTGTCTCCTTGCCGGACGATTTCCGGTCAGACGACGGTACGGGAAAACCACATCCGGTCAAATCAGGATTTTTGCGGCGATAGACAAGAATATTTGATGCATCAAATGTTACCCTTTATCCGGCAGGTCTGATTGGCCCGCCTCGTAGCATTCCAGATGCCGAGACCTACGCGGCGGACGTCCCTTCCCATCCGATGCCCACCACGTTATCCCTTGCGATATGACCCATTTGACCACGCTTTATCAGCAGAAAATCGACACAGGCGTGTTAAAGCCGGATCCCGCCCAGGAGGCCGTGCTTGCGCATTTTGATCGCATTGCCGAAGGGTTGAAAGCGCCGCCGGTCAAGCGTGGCCTGTTTCGCAAAGCCACCTACGAGTCTGTCACCGGCCTGTATCTCTGGGGCGGGGTCGGTCGGGGAAAATCGATGCTGATGGATCTATTTGTCGACAGCCTGGACGACATCCCATCACGTCGCGTGCATTTTCATGCCTTCATGCAGGAGATCCACGGCAAAATGCACGAGGCCCGTCAGCAAGGGGTCGAAGATGCGCTTGCCCCCGTGGCGGCAGAGGTGGCCGGATCGGTCCGACTGTTGGCTTTTGACGAAATGCAGATCACCGATATCACCGATGCGATGATTGTTGGGCGGTTGTTTGAGGCCTTGTTTGCCGCCGGTGTCACCGTGATCACCACCTCAAACCGGGTGCCCGATGACCTTTATAAGAACGGATTGAACCGACAGCTGTTTCTGCCGTTCATTGATCTCATCAAGCAGCAGATGCAGGTCCATGAGATGGTCAGCCCGGTTGACTACCGTCAGGATCGCCTCACTGGGGCGCAGGTCTATTTCTCACCGGTGAATGCTGACGCCAATGCAAAGATCCGCGCCATCTGGGAAGACCTCTCCGGCGGGCCTGCACAGCCACTGACGCTTGAGGTGAAGGGGCGCGAAGTCACCCTGCCCGCGTTCCGCAACGGGGTGGCCCGCGCCAGTTTTTATGACCTATGCGGCAAGATGCTCGGACCCGGCGATTATCTTGCTCTTGCCGAGGAGGTGAAGGTGCTGGTCCTCGAAGACATTCCCCGCCTCAGCCGTAACAACTTCAATGAAGCCAAGCGTTTTGTAACGCTGATCGACGCGCTCTATGAGGCAGGGGTGCGCCTGATCTGTTCCGCTGCGGCAGAACCGGAAATGCTCTATGTCGAAGGGGAAGGCACGTTTGAATTCGAACGCACCGCCTCGCGTCTGCGGGAGATGCAGGACCGGGACTGGGGGCGCGAGGCCTAAGGCGCGAAGGGGGCGCTGCCCCCTCGAAAGCAGGGCTTTCTCACCCCCGGAGTATTTTGAGAAAGGTGACTGGCCGACTGCGCTGCTGGCATACCGGCTATCAGCGTCACCCGTTGTTGCGCAGGATATGGCCCGCCAGATAGAGCGAACCGCAAATCAGCACCCGTGCCTGCGGATCCTTGGCAGTGATGGCCTGCAGCGCCGCCATGGTGCTCTGCGCCGTTCCTGCCGCGATGCCCACAGACTTGGCTGCGGCTTCGGTCTCTTCGGCGCTGAGGGTGTTGATCTCATCCGGGATTGAAATCGCCGTGAGGCTTTCAACATGCGGGGCCAGCGGGGCCATATAACCGCTCACATCCTTGGTGTTCAGCATGCCGCAGATCAGATGCGTGGACCGCGCGGGCAATCCCGCCAGCACCTCCGCCAGTGCCAGGCCTGCCGCCGCGTTATGACCGCCATCCAGCCACAGCTCAGCCGAGGGCGCGGCCTCGATCAACGGGCCGGTCTTGAGCCGCTGCATGCGGGCAGGCCATTCGGCATTGGCCATCGCGGCCTCGCAAGCCGCCTCATCAGCCCCCAGATGACGCAGGGTTGCCAGCGCCGCGCCTGCGTTCTGGATCTGATGTGCGCCCAATAGCGCGGGCAGCGGCAGGTCCAGGAGACCGTTTTCGTCCTGAAACACCAGCCGCCCGCGTTCCTCCCAGACATGCCAGTGTTGACCATAAGCGATCAATGGGGCACCAAGGCGGGTGGCGGTGGCCTCAATGACCTCCATCGCGTCCTCTGGCTGCGGGCCAACCACAACCGGCACGCCGCGTTTGATGATGCCGGCCTTTTCGCCCGCGATCTTGGTCAGGGTGTTGCCCAGAAACTGTTCGTGATCAATAGAAACCGGAGTGATCACCGAGACCTCAGGCGTGATGACATTGGTTGCATCCAGACGCCCGCCAAGGCCGACCTCCAACAGGGTGTAATCCGCAGGCACGCGCGAAAACGCCAGGAGGCCCGCCACCGTGGTGATTTCGAAATAGGTGATGTTCTCACCGCCGTTCTTGGCGTAGCACTCATCCAGCACGTCACTCAGATGCGGCTCCGAAATCAGCTCCCCCGCCAGCCGGATGCGTTCGTGGAACCGTGCCAGATGCGGCGAGGTATAAGCGTGGACACTCTTGCCCATCCCCTCAAGCCCGGCACGGATCATCGCCTGGGTGGAGCCCTTGCCGTTGGTACCCGCCAGATGGATCACCGGCGGCAGCTTCTCCTGCGGATTATCCAGCGCCGCAAGCAACCGCCAGACCCGGTCCAGCGTCAGGTCGATAATCTTAGGGTGCAGCGCCATCATGCGGGCAAGGATCGCGTCGGAGGTCTGGGTCATTTTGCGGCTCATTGATGTAGGCGATTTTACGAGGGCAATATAGAAACGGCCCGCGCGCAGGACGAGCGGGCCGTAATATCACAATTCTAGCAGGATCAGGTCCCTGATACCGGTGCGTCTGCGGCACCACTGGCATCATTCGCGGCCTGCTCGCTCTCATCCGGTGCAGGCAGGTCACCAACAATCTGCGGAGGCAGGTCCAGAAGCATCCGGGTGATCTTGATCAACTCCTCACGCATTTCGGTGCGCGGTGTTACGCGATCCAACATGCCGTGATCCAGCAGGTATTCGGCGCGCTGGAACCCTTCGGGCAGTTTCTCGCGAATGGTCTGTTCGATCACACGGGGACCGGCAAAACAGATCAATGCGTTGGGCTCAGAAATATGCACATCCCCCAACATCGCATAAGAGGCGGTCACACCCCCGGTGGTCGGATGGGTCAGCACCACAATATAAGGCAGACCTGCCTCTTTCAGCATCTGGACCGCAACTGTGGTCCGGGGCATCTGCATCAGCGACAGGATCCCCTCCTGCATGCGCGCACCGCCTGCGGCAGAAAACAGTACCAACGGGCGTTTCAGTTTCACGGCCTCTTCAGCAGCGGCAATGATCGCATTGCCAACATACATGCCCATGGATCCCGCCATGAAGGAGAAGTCCTGCGCGGCGGCGATGATCGGGGTCCGGCCAATTTCACCGGCGGCCACCAGCATCGCCTCTTTCTCGGCGGTCGTCTTCTGCGCTGCTTTCATCCGGTCAGGATAGCGTTTCTGATCCCGGAACTTCAGCGGATCCGCCAGTGGCTCAGGCACGGCAACCTCGGTGAAAACGCCGCCATCAAACAGCGCCAGAAAACGGTCGCGGGGGGTGATGTGCATGTGATGCCCGCAGTTGTTGCAGACATTCAGATTGTCGCTCAGCTCACGGTGAAACAGCATGGTGCCGCATTCATCGCATTTGCGCCAAAGGTTCTCGGGAACTTCGCGGCGCGAGAAGATCGAATTGATCCGCGGCCGGACGTAGTTGGTGATCCAGTTCATAAGCCATGCCTTTGTAGGGGCGGTTTGGACCTTCAAATAAGGCCCCGCGCGTCTAAATGCAATCAGCGCCGGATGGCAAGCCGCGCAACCAGCCAGCAAAGCCCCATAACCGCGAAGTCGAGCCACAGCATCTGCCGCAATACGACAGGGTCAGACAGCTCAAACGGCACCAGAAAAAGGGCCAGACCAGACAGGGTGGTTGGAGAGCCAAACAGCAGGATCGCAATGATGTTATTGACAAAATGGACGGCCATTGCCGGACCCAGTGTGCCCGCACGCGCAGTGAGATCCGCCATCAGCAAACCAAATCCGCCAGCCCAAAGCGCAATGAGAGGCGCATTCACCCCCGCATCCCCCGGCGCGTAGTGACCCACCGCAAAAATCGCAGATGGCACGAAAAGCCAGATCAGCGGGTGCAGACCGCGCGCAGCAAGTGTCTGCTGAAGGTAGCCGCGAAACAGGATCTCCTCCGCACTGATCTGTATGAAGATCGCAATCAACGCCAGAGGCAACAGGCGCAGCCACTGATGCAGCGCAAGATTCGGCACCAGATCCGACATCACGCCACCATCCAGCCCTATCGGCAGGATCAGCCAGAGCAGCGCCAGCACGACCATCAGGACGGAAAGACGCAGGGAGGTGCGACCAAACTGTTGCAGCGCCAACGGCATGGGGCCAATCACGCTGCTCAAACTGCGACGGTGCAACAGACGTAGTGCACAGGCAACAGCAATTGTCACACAGAGAAAACTACTCAGGAGGACCAGCATCGCGACCGGCGATCCGCCGGTCGGCAGATCGCGGACCCACGCGCCCGGAAACGCTACGATCAGCGTTTGCACGGCTACCGCAGTCAACGCATAGCTGAGCACGCCAATAAGAAGCAAACCCAGCAACAGGCGCCAGAGTTGCGGCGCAGACCGCGCCGCCGGATCGACCAGCAGGTCATGGGCGGCATAGGCTGTTGTCGCGGGCTTAGTGAACATTGCCGGCACGCTCCTCCGCGACGATGGCGGCAGCTGCGACCGCTGGTGTGTCCTCGCCAGAGACATTCTGAGCCGCTGCCCGTGCCACGCCTGCCACCTGCACCAGATGCCGCGAGACAGTCTCCAGCAGTTGCACCGCAACACCGGCATCCGCTTCGATCACGGCGCGGTATTCTTCGGCACCAATCCTGAGGAAGCGGCAATCCTCCACCGCGATCAGATCCAGCTGCCGTTTGTCGTTCAGGATCACGGCCAGATCCCCGATCAACCGCCCCGGCTCAATCTGCGAAATCGGTGTGCTCTCCGCAGTGCTGTCCGGCCAGAACAAATCCGCCTTGCCGGACAGGCAGAGGAACACCGCGTCGCCGGCGTCTCCATATTGAAAGACATGGTCGCCCTTGGCCACGTCATGCCAGCGCGCCGAGAAGGCCAACAGTCGCTGATTTCGTGCATCCAGTTTCGAGAACAGCTCTGTGCTCTGGATCAGTTCCAGCCGTTTACCCAGGTCGTTTCGTGCAGCACTCTCCATCGGATCGGTCAGATTGCCTTCAACGCCGTCAATCCGACCATTTTGAATTTTCACAAAAATATCATAGCGCTCCGGGTGGTTGAACTGGTCTTCCAGAAACAGCATCGTGGCATTTGGCATCAGCTTGGAAAGCCGTTCACGGGATTCTAACCTGCTTGCACTGTCATGGCTCGCTAAGGCGCGGTCCAGAATCAGGATATCGGGCCGCTTGATCGCCGCCCGGGTAAAGGCCGCGCGCTCCTGAAACACAGGTTCCAACGCAGTTCCGCCCAGACCGGCCGGCAAATCATAAAGGATCAGCGCCAGACGCTTGCGCAGCCCGTGTTCTTCCAACACTTCGGCGACCAGATCCTCGACCTGCTTGGCCTTGGCACCCGCGCTGAGCGACAGCCGGCCGTAGAGCACGTTTTCCAGCACGGTCAGCCGCGGCAGATAGGCGTCAGGCGTAATGGAGACAAAGAGATCACCCAATTGCGCCTGCAGCGCTGGTGCCACATCACGTCGCATATCCAGGATGCGCTGCTTGAACCGCTCCGGAAATGCTGTGCCGATTTGCTCCTCAGAGATCAGAAACGGCACCGAGGCCAGCAACACCCGTTCGTCCTCGCCCAGCCCGGACACGCCCAGCGTGGCCTGGCGGTCAGCAACCTCGGCGATGCGTTGATACAGCGCCTCGTCCAACCCAAGCCGCTTGAACAACGGGTGATTTGTGTCCTCTCGACCAAAGGTCTGCCGCAAGGTGTCCATCACCCCAAGACCGAAGGTTATCACGTCTTGCTGCAGGCCATGATCCCGCAAAGCGCTGATAATCGGCCCGTCTTCCGCAATCAGCTCCTCGGGCGCGAGAGGGCGGGTGGGCGCGGCAAAAAGGATATTGCCGCCCAGAGGAACCGCTGGATTGAACACCTCCGGCTCAAAACGATGCACCACATCAGCAAGGCCCGCATGCTTCAGCCGCTCCGCCACAAGAGGGCGCAAGGCAATGATCTGCTGCACAAGGCCAAGATGCGGACCAATCTGAAACCGGGTGTGCAGGGTGCGACGGAACAGCTGCTCGTCGATGCCCATCGCCTCGACCAGCTGAAACCACCAGTCACGCAGCTCGCTTTCGGATCCAAGCCCTGCCAGCGCCGGGTTGATCCAATCCGCAGCTAATGGATCCGGGCTATTACCGGCACGGCAGGCTTCGGTCATTACACGGCTCTTGCCACGGGACTCGCTGCCTGCAGGCATATGCGGATGATCGCGCAGCGACATCAGCACATTGTCGCCAAGTGAGCCATTAAACAGATAGGGCCGCGAATAGGCATAGCCGACGCGCGCCGCGATCACCCCCTGATGCAGTTGGTCCAGCCGATGCCCTGCAATCGTCACCGACCCGCGAAATGGCACAACCTCCCGCGTCAGCAGTGCTGCAAAAGCCGCGCGCTCCGCCTCGCTGCTACTCTGGATTGCAACACGTCCCCCCGCCGGAATGGTCAGCGACAAATCCTCCAGCACCATATTTCCGTCGGCATCTTTCACCGAAACATTGCGCAATTCGATGGCGCCGCGCAGATGAGGGATATCCGTCGGCGCGCCCTCGATCAGCTCCTCCGGAATCATGCCCTTGGGCGCGAAACGATCGGTCATGATCGACCAGCGCAGGCTCATATCCTGCACCTGATTGTAGTAGGTCAGCAATTCTCGCCACGGGGCTGACAGATCCTTGTAAGCGGCCAATGCGGCTACCAATGCGCCCACCGTGATATCGCCGCGGATCGCCAGCACACCGCCGGCGGAATAAAACACAAACGGCGTCAGGTGACCGATCATGTTGTTGAGAAACTTCATGAAGTATTTTTTGGTGTAGATCCGCCGCCGAATATCGAACAGCCGTCCCAGACGTGCCGATATCTGCGCCAGCCGATACCGGCGGCCACCATTGATCCGCAGATCCCCGATCCCAGCGGCGGTTTCGCCAATCTCTGCTGAAAAAGCCCGCACCTCCTGAATGCGGTCCTTGTTCAGCAGGTTGATCTGACGTTGCAGCATCGGGATCAGCCAGGCCTGCAATGGGATCAGCGCCACCGAGGCCAGTCCGAACCACACGCTTTGCATAAAGAGAAACGCGACAATCGTCAGCATCTGCCCGGCTTGAAACACAGGCTGCGCCACAGCGTCGCCCATCAGGCCACCCATCGGTTCTGATTCCGAGGTGATCATGGAGACAAGCTCACCCTGGCTGGTGGTCCTGAAATACGGCGCGGGAAACCGCATCATCCGGTTGATCAGCGTGTACCGCAGGCGCCGCAGCAGACGTTCGGCGACGATGCCCTTCATGGTATTGAGGCGCATCTTCAAAAGGCCACTGATCAGAACCGCGGCTAAAAACCCAACACACAGCAGCAGCAGATAGTCGACCTGCCCGATTTCTTGCCCCAGAACCTCAACCTGATCCATCGGCGCACCGATAGCGTCGTTGATAATCCGCTTGGGCAATTCCAACGCCGCATAGAGGAAGGGGAACGTGACCATGGTCAACGCCAACAGACCTATCTGCTGGCGCCGCGAATAGGTCCAGATGAATGAAAACAGGGTGGATTGCATCCCCTGCTCCTTTTGCGTGTCGGAAGATCTTAGCGAGAAATCGCTTGCTGGCTGTGCAGCGGTCAGACCGTAATCATTGCCCCCTGACATTACAAGGCAACACCCGGTCGACTTTTACGTGAGATGCTTGCTCCGACACGCCCCTCAGACTATGCCAAGCTTGAGCAGAACAACGACAGGCAGAAACCGCTGTGACCATCGTAAGCAACGGAAACAAAGAACCTATTCTGGATGGAGAGCAGGCTGCACAACACGCGGAAAACGGGTGCGCCTCAATCTCGGAGGGTCGATCCAAGTGTGGCTTTTCTACCGCCTTTGCACAGTGGTTTTGCGGTGGCGCACAGCGGATATCGTCAACGATCGAGCGATACGGGTTGGCACGACTGGCGCTAATGGTGGTCGCCCCACTCGCGCTGGCGGGATGCACTGCCGGAACCGGCGCATCACTGGTCGCGGATACAGCTGATCCTCAACCCGGCGATATCACCCGTATGAGCTTTGCCAGCGACACCATTCACCTCGTTCCGCCAACCGGATTTTGCATCGACCCCCGCATGACCGGCCACCGCGCCGAAGGGGGCTTTGCCATCGTGGTCCCCTGCTCCAGCCTGCGCCCCGGACCCTCGAACCGCAATCGCGCCTTGATAACAGTTGCTGTTGGGCCGGCCGGACCTGCGGATGAAGCCCTGACCAGCGCGGATCTGCTGAAAAATGCGCCCGGCGCGCGACTGCTGACAGAGCGGAACGATATGATGCTGCCATTGGTCAAGCTAAACATGCCGGATCACCGCGCCCGAGGTGCCAGCCCGGTCCATTGGCGCGGTGCCTTTGTGCTGAACGATCAACTGGTGGCGCTTGCGCTTTATGCCCCCGGCGGCAGTCGCAACCTCGGCGGGCGCGGCGCCCGACTGCTGAATGAGTTGACCGCTAAAACGCTTGAAGCCTCCGTAACCGCGGATCTGCCCCCCAGCCCCGATGCCGCCGCGCAATAGTGCCCCGTATCCGGGCTGCAAACAGTCGGCGCCCCCGCCAATACCATCGCCCGGCAAGATTACCGGCCCGGAGGTTTGTCAGCGCCCATCGCTTTGGCTAGGGTCAGAAAAAACAATGCGTATGTCGCTAGGTGTTGCATCGCGCCAAAAATGACAGGACGCAGGACAGGATATTGAGCCTATGGGCAGGACGATTGAAAAGCTGCTATTCAAACGCGTGCTGAAGCGATGGCGACGCCTTGCGCAACAGGCCCCCAAAGCGTCCCTCAGCCGGCTGAGGGAGCAGCGCAACCGCGCCAGAACACTACGCCTGCATCTGGATCAACTGATTCATATCGCCGAAAGTCGGCTGGCACTGCCGCAAATCGGCTCAAACGCCTTTCCGCGCCCCCATGGCACAGACTGGGGCTGGCGCCCGGAACTCTGGCGCGGCCCGCTGCCTGTTCCCGGTGCCTCCGCGGTTCCCAGCAAAACCCGGCTCGGCCATGAGGTGCAGCTGTTTCATGACTGTGCCGTCTCGGAACTCACCCTGCGCCAGCTGCGCAACAACCGTGAGGAAGACCTTGCCCCTTATGGCGTCCGCCTGGATGTGTTCCGCTTTGACGGCTCATTCCTGTCGCTGGTCATTGAGCTGCCGCAAGAGGTGACTCACGGGCTAAGCCGCGATCATCTGCTGCGGGTGGATTGCACGGTGGAAACCGAAAACCCGATAGAAATCTTTGCGCGGCTCAACATCAAGCATGGTCCGAACACCGAACAATTGGTGCGTGAAATGCCCATGAGCGACAAACGGACCCACGTCGAATATGATCTCGCCTATGCCGAGCTGAACGAAAAACGCGTCGAGCGGCTGTGGCTGGAACTGATCTTTGAAGCCCCGGAAATGAATCAGGTGACCCTACGCGATCTCACCCTGTCCCGCAGCCGCCGCGCCAGTCTCTAACCCGCATTCGAAAGGCCTGACATGAGCCAGCTGACATTGACCAAAATTCGTTTTCGCGACGGCCTGTGGGAAGGGCGCATCGGGGACACGGGATCCTCAGGCTCCACGCCCGTAATAGAAGTGCGCCACTTGGATCGCCTTGTGCCAGATGTCGCCCTCGAAGAAAGTGAAACCGCCGGTGAATGGTCCCTTACCATCCCAATTCCAACCGAAGCGATTGCCGATGGTGTCCAGAGTTTTGTGATTTATGATCTGACGACGGATGCAAAGCTAGGCGATTTCACCCTCATCTGCGGCGAACTTACCGGTGATGATCTACGAGTTGAGGTGGAACTGCTGCGCGCCGAACTCGATATGCTGAAACGTGCCTTTCGTCGTCACTGCGTCGAAACACAATGACGGCTCGCGCGAGGCGAACTAGGCTCTAACAAGGGCAGAATGCTGACGCGCCACTGCGCTATCAGCTCCGAGATTTTGTCAGCGCCAGAAACACATCTTCCAGATCGGCCTCTTCGGTTTTAACGTCCCGGATCGAAATCCCGGCCTCACGTACCGCCGACAAAACCTCTTCTGCGCTCGTCTGATTGCCGTGGTAGCGCAGGATCACCGCACCATCACCACGCAACTCCGACGCGATTCCATCGCCCACTGGCAATGTCGTCACCGGATGCGCCGGGTGGACCACCATCGCCTTTGCATCCAACCGCCCCAGCAGATTTGCCGTGGTGTCGCGCGCCACCAGCTCACCCTGATTGATGATCGCGATTTCATCACACATTTCCTCGGCCTCTTCGAGATAATGTGTGGTCAGAATAATGGTCATGCCTTGCGCGTTCAGCTTGCGGATATTCTCCCACAGCATCTGGCGCAATTCGATATCCACACCTGCTGTCGGCTCGTCCAGAACGAGGATATTCGGATGATGGACCAGCGCCTTGCCCAGCAGCAACCGCCGCTGCATCCCGCCCGACAGAGTTCGGGCATAAGCATGTGCCTTATCTTCCAACCCCACCATACGCAGAATATCATCGCTGCGACGTTCGGTTTTTGGCACCCCGTACAATCCTGCCTGCACTTCAAGCGCACCGCGCGGGCTGAAAAACGGATCCAGATTCAACTCCTGCGGCATGACCCCGATGGAGGCACGGGACTGGCGCGGGTTTTCATCCTGATCGAAGCCCCAGATCGTGACCTTTCCCGCCGTTTTCAGCACCAGCCCGGCCAGGATATTGATCATGGTGGATTTGCCGGCACCGTTGGGGCCGAGAAGACCAAAGACCGATCCACGCGGAATGCTCAGATCCACGCCTTTCAGCGCGTCTTTGGCAGGCTGCCCCCTGCGGCCCTTGTAGGTTTTCTGCAAACCTTCGATACGGATTGCGTCCTCAGTCATTGCGGCCCTTGCCCCCGGTTTTCCCTTGGCTCATAAAAGCCACTAACTGATAACCAAGAGGACCGCCAGAGATGACCATCGAAGCGCCGGAAACCAAGATCGTGGACAGCTACCGCGTCGCCTGCGACGGCAGCGAAGGTGCGTTGGGACATCCGCGGGTCTACCTGCAAATCCCCGAGGCCGAAGGCTTCGTCGAATGCCCCTATTGCGATTGCAAATTCATCCATAAGGACGCTGTGGACAGGCAAGCGTAACGGCCTGCTACTCCTCTCTATTCTGACAAGACGCCGCCAGCCTTGGCGGCGTTTTTCGTATGCGCATACACTCCCGCCCACCGTCAACAGCACAGGTTGATTGTAACGAATTTGAAGCATCGAGACCGCCGTGATCAGGGCATGGTAGCTGTTTCTTTACGATGATGGTGCACAGGATAGAGAGTGTATCTGCTACCACCGGAGATTGAGATGTACAGCGTCGTTCAATGCATTACGCAAGAACACAGCCTTGGCCTTGTGGCCCTGGCTGCGCTTGTCTGCGTTATCGGTTCCTGCTTGTCGGTACAGATGACTCAGCGCCTCGGTCGGACGGCTGGCACGCGCAAACTTGTCCAGCTCGCGCTCACCAGCCTGATCAGCGGCGGCACCGTGTGGACAACACATTTCATCGCCATGCTCGCCTTTGACCCCGGATATGCGCATGGGTATGACCCTCTGCTGACCGGGGTGTCGCTTGCGGCTGCGGTGGTGGGCATGCTCATGACGAATGGCGTCTACGCATTTGCATATTCGACCAACTATCGGGTTGCGGCTAGTGGCGCAATGTTCGGTCTCAGCGTTTCAACCATGCACTATCTCGGGATGAGTGGGTATTTGCTGCCGGGAGAAATTGTCTGGCAAACCACACCGTTGATTTCGTCAATTCTGCTCGGCGCGGCGCTGGGGGTGGCGACCTATGAATATCTGACACGCTATGCAACCGGGCGGCACTGGATTGTCGCAGTTGGCCTGATGACGCTGACGATTTGCGCCATGCATTTCACCGGGATGTCGGCCATCACAGTACAACTCAGCCCGCTCTACTCCGTCCCGCCGGAAGTGATTTCTGACGCGACACTCGGCTTGTTCGTGCTGGGCACGATGGCGATCATCCTGATGATCGGTTTTGCGGCACTGAGTATTGAAACAAACATGGAGAACGAAGCGCGCAATCAGCTGCAGCACGCCGCGTTGCATGACCCGCTGACCGGCCTGCCCAACCGGATGGCTCTGACGCGCAAAATGGCCAGCCTGACCGAATTGCTGGAACGCGACGAGACAGAGCGCGTGGCCGTACTAACCTTAGACCTCAACCTTTTCAAAGAAATCAATGATCTCTACGGTCACTCTGCTGGAGACTCCGTTCTGACGACGGTAGCAAACCGTCTCAACTCCGTACTGGAGAAAGATGAGTTTATCGCCCGCGTCGGAGGGGATGAATTTGTCGCTCTTAAACAGGGATTCCGCCGGGTCGATCAGGTGCTGGCCTTCGCCGAACGGCTGCATGCGCTCACCGTGGAACCGGTGGATTTTGACAACACATCCGCCATCGTCGGCGTCGCGATCGGCGTCGCCACCAGCCTTGAGGACGGTCGGGATATCCGCGATCTGCTACACAAATCGGACGTGGCTATGTATCGCGCAAAAGCAGATGCCGACCGGCATATCTGCCTGTTCAACGCCCAGATGGAGAAACACAACCGCGAGCGTCTGGAACTGGTCAACGATCTCCGGCAAGCCTGTATCGCAGGCGATCAGTTTGAACTGGTGTATCAACTACAGAACGATCTCAGCTCGCTGGCACCCGTCGGCTTTGAGGTTCTGCTGCGTTGGAATCACCCCGCAAAGGGGCGCGTTTCGCCCGATACCTTCATCCCGATCGCTGAAGAGACGGGATTGATCCGCGAGATCGGCCTCTGGGTTCTGCGCACGGCCTGTCAGGAAGCCAGCAGTTGGCCGGGGAGTTTCAACATTGCCGTCAATGTCGCTCCGCAGCAGTTGATGCAACCCTCCTTTGTCGAACGTGTCTCAGACATCCTGCTGGAAACCGGCCTGTCGGCCGACCGGCTCGAACTGGAAATCACAGAGGCCAGCATCATCGATGATCAGGTCCATACGCTGAAGGTCATGCAGCAACTCAAAACCATGGGTCTGCGCATTGCCATGGATGATTTTGGCACCGGCTATTCTTCACTCGCGATGCTGCAAACATTTCCCTTCGACAAGATCAAGATCGATCAGAGCTTCGTTCAGAACGTGCACATCGACGCCCAGCGGGCTGCAATCGTACGCTCGACCCTGCTGCTCGGTGCTGCGTTGAACATCCCTGTTCTGGCCGAAGGTGTCGAAGTCGAAGACGAACTGCAGTTCCTACGCATGGAAAATTGTTCTTCGGTTCAAGGGTACTATTTCGGCAAGCCAATGAGCCGCGACGAAATGCGCGCAGTCGTGCAAGCAAATCAGCAAAAAAAGAAAACCGCTTAAGTCCCTGATCTGAGATTGATCGCCAAAGCATCCGCTTTCTCACGACTTTGCTTGCTGGCCCACGACATCAGACACGGCAGCGGAATCATCAGCAGCCGCACCGGCGAACAACAGCGGACTGTCCGCATCCCCTTGGCGCCGTCACGCAAAGGGGTGAAACGGCAATTGCTCTCGCTCGCGCGATCACCGATAACGGGGACGACGCGAAACACCGGAGCATCGGCCATGACAACCACCCCTTTTGGCACCGGCTGCCATCTGCATCTGATCGACGGATCGGCCTTCATCTTTCGCGCCTATCACGCGTTGCCGCCCCTCACCCGCAAATCCGACGGGCTGCCCATCGGTGCTGTGGCGGGTTTTTGCAACATGTTGCACCGCTATGTTGAAGGCAACACCGGCCCGGACGCGCCAACCCATGTTGCGGTGATCTTCGACAAGGGATCGCACACCTTCCGCAATGATCTTTACGATCAATACAAGGCCAACCGCGAAGCCATGCCCGAGGATCTGCGCCCGCAGATTCCTCTAACCCGTACCGCCACCGAGGCCTTCAATATTGCCTGCAAGGAACAGGAAGGGTTCGAGGCCGACGATATTATCGCCACGCTTGCCTGCCAGGCCCGCGATGCAGGCGGCCGGGTGACAATTATTTCCTCTGACAAGGATCTGATGCAGCTGGTCGGCGGTGGTGTCGAAATGCTGGACGCGATGAAGAACAAACGCATCGACAGCGATGGTGTCTTCGAGAAATTCGGTGTCGGTCCGGACCGTGTGGTGGATGTCCAGGCGCTTGCTGGCGACTCGGTCGACAACGTGCCCGGCGCGCCGGGGATCGGGATCAAGACAGCCGCGCTGCTGATCAACGAATACGGTTCGCTGGAGGACCTGCTCAACCGCGCCGAGGAGATCAAACAGCCCAAGCGCCGCCAAACCCTGATCGAGAACCGCGCGCAGATCGAACTGTCAAAGCAGCTCGTCCAGCTGGACAACAATATGGAGCTGGATTTCACATTGGATGATCTGGGCGTGCGCGACCCCGATGCAGACCAGCTGCTCCACTTTCTTGCTGAGATGGAATTTCGCACGCTGTCCAAGCGTGTCGCCGATCAATTGGGCAAAGAGGCGCCAGCCATTGTCGACGCCCCTGCGCAAAGCACCGACACCGCCGAGACGCCGACCGTGGCGGATATGCCCTTCGACAGCGGCAGCTATGAATGCGTCCGTGACGCCGAGGCGCTGAAAAAATGGGTGACCCAGATTCGCGAACGCGGCTGGGTGGCGGTGGATACGGAAACCACTGGCTTTGACGAGATGGTGGTGGATCTTGTGGGCATCTCACTCTGCGTGGAACCGGGCCGCGCCTGTTACATTCCGCTCACCCATAAATCCGGCAGCAGCGATGATCTCTTCGGTTCTGACGATCTGGTAGACGGTCAGATGCCGCTGCAGGACGCACTCGATCTGCTAAAGCCCGTGCTTGAGGACGATAGTATCCTCAAGATCGGCCAGAATATGAAATACGACGCCAAGATTTTTGCCCGCCGGGGCATCAATGTGGCGCCAATCGATGACACGATGCTGATGTCCTATGCGATGTACGCAGGCCAGCACGGGCACGGCATGGACACACTGTCGGAACGTTATCTGAACCACACGCCGATCCCGATCAAACCGCTGCTGGGCACCGGAAAATCCGCAATCACCTTTGACCGCGTGCCGATCGACGATGCCGTGGCCTATGCCGCTGAGGACGCCGATATCACCCTGCGTTTGTGGCAGCTGTTCAAACCGCAGCTGCATCAGGCGGGCGTCACCACGGTCTACGAGACGCTGGAACGCCCGCTGGTGCCCGTGCTTGCCCGGATGGAGCGCGAAGGTATCAAGGTAGATCGCGATACGCTGTCGCGCATGTCCAACGCTTTTGCCCAGAAAATGGCTGGGCTGGAGGCCGAAATACACGAGCTGGCCGGTCAAACCTTCAATGTCGGATCCCCCAAACAGCTGGGAGAAATTCTGTTTGACAAGCTCGGCATGGAGGGGGGCAAGAAGGGCAAGACCGGTGCTTATGCCACCGGGGCGGATATTCTTGAGGATCTCGCCACCGAACACACCTTACCGGGTCTGGTGCTGGACTGGCGCCAGCTGAGCAAGCTGAAATCGACCTATACCGACGCGCTTCAGGATCATATCAACGCCGAAACCGGGCGCGTTCACACCTCTTATGTGCAGACCGGGGCCAACACCGGGCGCCTCGCCTCAACCGATCCCAACCTGCAGAATATCCCCATCCGCTCCGAGGAAGGGCGCCGCATCCGCGAGGCCTTTGTTCCGGAGGACGGCAATGTGCTTCTGGCGCTGGACTACAGCCAGATTGAATTGCGTATCCTGGCCCATGTCGCCGGGATTGATACCCTCAAACAGGCCTTTGCCGAGGGGCAGGATATCCACGCCCTCACCGCGTCAGAGATGTTCAACGTTCCGCTGGAGGAGATGACACCGGACATTCGCCGACAGGCCAAAGCGATCAACTTTGGCGTGATTTATGGCATTTCCGGCTTTGGTCTGGCCCGCAACCTGCGCATCCCGCGAGCCGAGGCGCAGGGCTTCATCGACCGCTATTTTGAACGGTTCCCCGGCATTCGCCGCTATATGGATGAAACCGTTGCCTTCGCCAAGGAGCACGGCCATGTGCAAACCCTGTTCGGGCGCAAGATCCACACGCCGGAGATCTCTGCCAAGGGACCGCGCGCCGGCTTTGCCAAACGCGCCGCAATCAATGCGCCGATCCAGGGCACCGCAGCCGATGTGATCCGCCGCGCGATGATCCGAATGCCTGCTGCTATCGCTCATCTGCCTGCACGGATGCTACTGCAGGTTCACGACGAACTTCTGTTCGAGGTGCCGGAAGACGCGGTTGATGAGACAATCGAAACCGCCCGTCACGTGATGGAAACCGCGGCAGATCCGGCGGTTCATCTGGACGTGAAACTGGTGGTAGATGCCGGCAGAGGGCAAAACTGGGCAGAGGCCCACTAAGCAGCCTGCCCCCTCGCACCGGCTAGACTGGCTTCCGCCCCTTTTGACCGGGGCGGAAGCGGAATAATCCAGGCCTGACCGGGCAACGCCAACCATCGGGCGAAGCCACAACGCGCCATGCCTCGGCATGGCGCCTGACCCAACGGGAAGACCGGCATCTTTGATGCCGAGATGACGGGCGGGAGGCGCGTGCCCCTTGGACTGCGGTGCTAGTCTTTTACGCTGGGCGGTCCTGCGGGGCAGGGTGTTTCCGCAGGCGGCTTCACCATCCAGGCCACCAATCGGCGCACCGCAGGCGCCACCCCCAGCACAACGACGAATGCCACCGGCCAGCCGAAACTCCAGGCTGACATCCAGAGCCCCGGCGCCTCTGCGCTCAGGCCAACCGCTTTCAGCGTGGCAACCCCCGTCACAATGCAGGACATGACCCCCGATAGGATCAGGCCAAACAGGACAGGGGCGAATCGCGCAGGGAACATGGTGGTCTCCAATCTTAGATCGAATGCCGCCTTATGCCCTGCGATCAATCACATTTCAATTCGCGAATGTGTTATGACACGGCAACCGGACCTTTGGCCGCAGCCAGGCGATCCGTCATGACAATTGGCAAGATCAGATGCGACCTCTGTCAGCCCATCCAGGCCAGACTGTCTTCTGTCCGTTTGGTACTTGGGGTGTATTCGGCGCTGACCCAGCCCTCATAGCCGCTTTCGTCAATCGCCGCGAAGAGCTGTTCGAAATCCACCGGTCCGGTTCCTGGCTCGCAGCGTCCGGGAGCAGCTCCGATCTGAACATGGGCTGCACGGTCGCCAAAGGCCTCCCAGACCTTGACCGCATCCCCATGGATCAGCTGCGCATGATAGGCATCATATTGCAGACCGACGTTCTTGCGGTCCACGGCCTCCAGCACTTCAACCGCGAGATTGTAGTCATCCAGAAAATACCCCGGCTGATCACCGCTGTTCAGTGGCTCAATGGTGAATTGCTGTCCCGGCGCATAATCAGCGGCCCATTGCAGATTGCGGATCAGCGTATCTTTGGCCACATCGCCTTTGGCGTAACCAGCCATGATATGGATCATACCGGGCCGCAGCACCTCCGCGTAGCGCAACACCCGCCTGATGTCGCGTTGAAACCGATCCGACCCCATCGGTAGCGCCGCATAGCCCGGCATCCCGCCGGTATAGTTGGGGGGCGGTGCGTTGATCAGCAGCAGTTCCAACCCATTGGCCAACAAGGCCCGCTGGGTCTCTTTCGCAGCCAGCTCATAGGGAAACAGGATTTCCACCGCTTCAAACCCGGCCCGCGCGGCTGCAGGAAACCGATCCAGATAGGGCAATTCTGCAAACAGCAATGAAATATTGG
Organism: Phaeobacter gallaeciensis DSM 26640; assembly: GCF_000511385.1. Taxonomy (NCBI): domain Bacteria; kingdom Pseudomonadati; phylum Pseudomonadota; class Alphaproteobacteria; order Rhodobacterales; family Roseobacteraceae; genus Phaeobacter; species Phaeobacter gallaeciensis. The sequence goes on along the minus strand of NC_023137.1, from coordinate 82,557 downwards.
CCGCAAATTTCGGCATTGGAAAACCTCCTTTGGAGCCACCCCCGATTGGCGGCCAAATAGACATGTGCCGAACGGCGTCACCTCAATGGCACAGCCCAGCCCCCGCCAGGTTCCCATTGATCCGTCCAGTATCACACCGCCTCAATCTGCCTCAGATCTCCACCGATTTTGAGCAGGTTTTCGCGAGAATTTTCGCTAATTTTACAATACACTCAACTGGATCAGCGGCTTCCCGCCGCATCACCCTGCGACCAGCAGCGCTCTGCCGACGACGCTAAGATCTGGATCGGGTTCAGTCGTCCGGCAGCTCATCCGATGGGATGATGCCGAAGAACGCACCGCCGGACCACAGGCCAAACCATCCGTCCCGGTGACACCCCAGATCCACCAGCCGGTAAAAGCTCTTGCGATCAATCAGCGCCTCCAGACCAGCCCGCACCATCACATAAGGTGCTGGCTCACCTGTCTCTTCATCCCGCACCACGCGGATTTTATGCGCAGGCCCGGCCTCAACTCTGTCGCCAACATGAGTTTCAAACCGCAGCACCTGTGCCTCATCCGTGCCGCCCACTTCGAAATCGACCGCGACAAAGGGAGCATCCTCCACCGTGATGCCAACCTTTTCGACAGGCGTAACAAGGAAATACTTGCCATCTTCCAGCTTCAGAATGGAGGAAAACAGCTTCACCAGTTCAAAGCGTCCGATTGGCGTGCCGAGGTAGAACCAGGTGCCATCGCGGGCAATCCGCATATCCAGATCCCCGCAGAACGGTGGATTCCACAGATGTACTGGCGGCAGACCGCCTTTGCTCGCCGTCTTGGCCGCAGCCGCCAGCCCCTCGGCGCTGGGGGGCTCTGATCCTGTTTCAGGGGTGTTGCTGCCGGAAGTCACGGGATTTTGTCCGCTCATTGCTTTTGCCATTTTCTGTCAACGCGATACAGTATCACTATATATTCGCCGTGAAGGGAAAGTCATGTCCGAACCCGACGATCTGCTGGCCGAGATTGAAGCGCTTGAAGACAAGCTGACACAGGCCAGGTCCTCTATCACCCGGCGCTTTATCGGTCAGGAGCGTGTGGTCGATCTGACACTGAGCACGCTGCTGTGCGGGGGCCACGGGCTGCTGATCGGTCTGCCCGGACTGGGCAAGACCCGGCTGGTGGAAACCCTATCTACGGTCATGGGGCTTGCAGGAAACCGGGTGCAGTTCACCCCGGATCTGATGCCCGCCGATATTCTGGGATCCGAGGTGTTGGATACCGCCAAGGACGGCAGCCGTGCCTTTCGGTTTCTGCCAGGGCCGGTCTTTTGCCAATTGCTGATGGCAGATGAAATCAACCGCGCCAGTCCCCGCACACAATCTGCGCTGCTGCAGGCAATGCAAGAGCGGATGGTGACCGTCGCCGGTGCCGACCGCCCTCTGGGTACGCCCTTTCATGTGCTGGCCACCCAGAACCCGATTGAGCAGGAAGGCACCTATCCTCTGCCAGAGGCGCAGCTGGACCGCTTCCTGTTCCAGATTGATGTGCCCTATCCCACACGCGAAACGGAGCGTGACATCTTGCTGGCAACCACCGGCATAGACGAGGGGAGCGCGCATCAGGTCTTCACCGCGGATGAGCTGATCGCCGCACAATACCTTCTGCGCCGGATGCCCGTGGGAGATAGCATTGTGGAGATGATCCTCGATCTGGTCCGAGCCTTCCGCCCGGATGACCCAAGCGCCTCTGAACAGGTGCAACAGACCGTTGCCTGGGGTCCCGGGCCACGGGCAGCACAGGCGCTGATGCTGGCCGTACGCGCCCGCGCGCTGCTACAGGGGCGTCTCGCCCCCAATGCAGATGATGTGCTGGATATGGCACAGCCCGTGCTCAGCCATCGGATGGCGCTGAACTTCGCTGCCCGCGCCCGCGGCGAAAGCCTGACTGATCTAATCACCACTACAGCCGAGACCATGGCACGACCCGGCGTCGCCGCGTGACACAGGCGCGCGCCCCTCAGCCAGGCGAAACCGCTGGCAGCACCTCAGCGGCCCTGCGCCACCGCGCAGAAACTGCGGCCAGTCGCTTCCCGCCGCTTCTGGTTCGGGCGCAGCAGCTGGCCGGGTCCGTGCTTCTGGGCGAACACGGCCGCCGTCGTGCCGGCATGGGCGATGATTTCTGGCAATACCGACCTGTGCAGGCCGGGGACAGCCGCCGCATGATTGATCACCGCCGGTCCGCCAAGGGGGATCAGCAGTTCGTTCGTGAACGGGAGTGGCAGATCGCTCAGACGGTGCACCTCTGGGTCGACCAGGGGGCATCCATGCGCTTTGCCTCCACCCCGGCGCTGCCGCAAAAAATTGACCGCGCCCGACTGCTCGGACTGGCCGCCTCCGTGATGATGTTAAGAGCAGGGGAACGTGTTGGCCTCACCGGCGGCCGCCTGCCACCTCGACGCGGCAATGCTCAGGTTCTGCGCTTGGCCGACGCACTCAGCCTAGATGACGACGGCGACTATACCCCGCCGGAAGATCGCGCCATGCTGCCCCACGCGCGGGTGCTGTTTCTCTCCGATTTTCTGGGCCCCTTCGCACCGCTGGAACAGGCGCTGGCCAAGGCTGCAGACCGTGGCGTCCATGGCGTGCTGATGCAGGTGCTTGACCCGGCGGAGGAAGAGTTTCCCTTCGACGGGCGCACCATCTTCGAAAGCGTCGGCGGCGGGCTGCGCCATGAAACGCTGAAGGCCGGCGCCCTCAAACAGCGCTACCTTGATCGGCTTGCCGAACGGCGCGACGCGCTGGACCACCTGTGCCGCGCGGCGGGCTGGCGTCTGGGCACGCATCACACAGGTGACAGCGCGCAGGCGGCCCTGATGTGGCTGTTTCACGCCATGGAAAGAAGCGGCTCATGACGACCATTGCCGGCATCGGCTTTACGGCCCCCTGGCTGCTGCTGGCGCTTCTGGCGCTGCCCCTGTTGTGGCTGCTGTTGCGGGCGGTGCCTCCTGCCCCGCGCAAACGCCTGTTTCCGGCGGTCACCCTTCTGCTGGGTCTGCGCGACGATGACAGCCTGTCGGATCGCACCCCATGGTGGCTTTTGTTGCTGCGCCTTCTGGCCGTAGCCGCCGCCATCATCGGACTGGCTGGCCCGGTTCTGAACCCTACCACGACCCCGACCGGGCGCGGCCCGTTGCTGGTGGTGTTGGACGGCAGCTGGGCCGGTGCCCCGGACTGGGACCGCACCCGAGAGGAAATCGACCATCTTCTGGCTGAGGCCGGACGCGCTGATCGCCCTGTTGCCGTGCTGCGCCTGACCGCTCCTCAGCCGCCTCAGTTCCAAAGCGCGGCAAGCTGGCGTCGTCAGATCATAGGTGAGGCCCCGCAAGCATGGCAACCAACGCCGGAGCAACTGGCGCGCGCCGGGACCCAGATAGATGCCATTGAAGGTGGATTTGACAGCCTCTGGTTCAGCGACGGTCTGGAGTATGCTGGCCGTGACGATCTGCTGGCGGCGCTGCGCCAGCGCGGCAGGCTAACCGTCTATGAACATGCCAGCCCCCGGCTGGCACTGCGCCCGGTTGTCTACGTGGATGGTGCCATGGAGATTACCGTCGTCCGTAGCAGCCCGCAGGCCACCTCAGGTGACGGGGCGGTGACAACATCCCTTGGCGCAGGTGCGGATCAAACCGTAACCGTCCTTGCCAAGGGGCCAGACCCGGGCGGCACCATGCGCACCCTCGGCTCGGTGACCGTGGATTTCGCCGATCCGGACAGCACCTCCGCCGACGGCAGCGAAGCCACCGCCCGCCTGTCGCTGCCCGCAGAGCTGCGCGCGCGCATCCGGTTGTTTGAGCTGCAGGGCCAAAACAGCGCCGGGGCTGTATCGCTTGCCGATGACGGGCTGCGCCGTCGCGAAGTGGCACTGATCTCTGCCCAAAGTGGCAACGAAGGTCTCGCCCTCCTCTCGCCTCTGCACTATCTGCGCAAGGCGCTGGCTCCGACCGCTGATTTGCTTGAGGGTGGACTAAGCGATCTTCTGCCCGCCAATCCCGACGTGATTGTCCTTGCAGATACCGCCCGCCTGCCCCCCGATCAGGAGACTGCGGTCGTGGATTGGGTCAATGAGGGCGGGCTGCTGCTGCGTTTTGCTGGCCCCCGCCTCGCTGCCAGCGATACCGCGCGCACCGATGAGGAACCGCTGCTGCCTGTCCGCCTGCGAATAGGGGGCCGCAGCATCGGCGGCGCCATGAGCTGGGGTGAGCCAAAAACCCTCGCTCCCTTCGCCGAAGACTCTCCGTTTTTCGGGCTGAGCATTCCCCCTGACGTCACCGTCAGTTCGCAAGTGGTCGCCCAGCCCGACCCCTCGCTGGCAGAACGGGTGATTGCGGAACTCTCCGACGGCACACCGCTGGTCACCCGCAAGCCGCTGGGCAATGGCCAGATCGTATTGTTTCACGTAACCGCAAACGCGGAATGGAGCAGCCTGCCGCTCTCCGGCCTGTTTGTGCAAATGATGGAGCGGCTGGCGATTTCCTCAGGCTCCAAACCGGCAGAGGCCGTGGACCTGGACGGCACCACATGGGCGCCGCTTCAGGTGCTGGACGGTTTTGGCGCGCTCTCCGATGCCGATGCGCTCCCCGGCGTGGCCGGGCCGGACCTGATCGCCGCCCCTGCCGGACCTGAGCTGCAACCGGGGCTTTATCAAAACGGCGACCGGAGAATCGCCCGCAATGTGATCCGCACAGAGGATCAGCTGACTCCGGCGCAGTGGCCCCTCAACGTCCCTGTCAACGGCTATGGGGCCACGCCCGAACGCCCGCTGGGCGGCCTGCTGATCAGCTTCGCCCTTCTTCTACTCGCCCTTGATGTGCTCGCTTCCCTGTTGCTTTCCGGACTTCTGTCGCGCCCGCCCCGGACCTCCGCGAACACCACCCGCAACCTGACCTCTCTGGTGCTGTTGGCCACCTCTGTCTGGGTCATCACCCCCGGTCATGACATGCGCAGCCACGCCCAAGGCAACGCCACTACGATTGAGGAGGCGGCCCCCTCCTCCGCGTCTGATCCCGCAGCCGATGCCTTGGCGGCAGAGCGGGCAGCCGAGCTGACATTGGCCCATGTACTGACCGGCAATCCGCAGGTCGATCAGCTGGCCCGCGACGGGCTGCAAGGCCTGTCAAACACGCTGCGCTTCCGCACTTCGGTCGAGCCTGCCCCACCCGCCTCTGTTGATCTGGAGCGCGACGAGCTGGCCTTCTATCCGCTGCTCTACTGGCCGGTGACCGCCAATCAGGCGATGCCCTCGGGCGCAGCCTATGACCGGCTCAACACCTATCTGCGCACCGGGGGCATGATACTCTTTGATACCCGCGATGCCGATCTGACCCGCGCCGGTGCCAGCAGCCCCGCCGGGCGCCGTCTGCAACAGCTCGCCCTGCGGCTGGATGTACCACCGCTGGAACCACTGCCCGCTGACCATGTGCTGACGCGCGCGTTCTATCTGCTGCAGGATTTTCCCGGGCGATACAGCCGCGGCGCCGTCTGGGTCGAAGCCGCCCCCGCTGACGCGCAACAGGTCGAGGGCATCCCGTTTCGCAATCTCAATGACGGTGTGACACCGGTTGTGATCGGCGGTAACGATTGGGCCGCCGCCTGGGCAGTGGACGACAATGGCCGCCCCTTGCTGCCGGTTGGGCGTGGTTATGCGGGCGAGCGTCAGCGCGAACTGGCCTACCGTTTTGGTGTCAATCTGGTGATGCATGTGCTGACCGGGAACTACAAATCCGACCAGGTGCATGTTCCAGCGCTGCTTGATCGGTTGGGGCAATGATATGAGGCTGGACGTATGACGCAGACCATCCTCTTCGATCCGCTGGTCCCCTGGCCGATGATCTGGCTGCTAACGGCCCTCTCCACGGCAGTGCTCAGTCTCGCGGTCTGGAAACGCCTAGCCGGGTGGCCTCTGCGCGCTCTTGCTGCCCTCGTCCTGATCGGCGCTCTGAGCGGTCCGGTTTATCAGATTGAGGACCGCGCTCCGCTCAATGATATCGTGCTGATGCTGGAGGACAAAACCGCCAGCCAAGCCCTTTCCGACCGCCGCGAGCAGACCAGCGCCGCCGTCACAGCGTTGGAAGCGGCCCTCGCCCAGCGGGCCAATACCGAGGTCCGTCGGATCCAGATCGACAACGTGCCCGCGCGCGAGGGCCGCAGCGACAACAGCGGCACCCTCCTGATGGGCGCACTGGCAGAGGCGCTGGCCAATGTGCCACGTGGACGGGTCGCCGGGATCATTGCCCTCAGCGATGGTCAGATCCATGACATTGCACAAACCCCAGCCCTGCCTGCCCCGCTGCATCTCCTACTGACCGGCCGCCCCGGTGATTGGGACCGGCGGTTGATCGTGAAGAACGCCCCGAGCTTTGCCATTATCGGCGAGCCGGTGACCCTGACACTACGGATTGAGGATCAGGGGGACGCCCCGCCTACGGGCGAACTGGCCGAGCTGGCAATTTCCATCGGTGGCGCCGAACCTCAGCGCTTCAACCTGCCGGTTGGTGTCGATTTCGACCTGCCCCTGACGCTGCCCCATGGCGGGCGCAACGTGATCCAGTTCACCGTCCCCACCACTGAGGGCGAGCTGACGGATCGCAACAATGCTGCGCTGGTCCAGATCAACGGCGTCCGTGACCGGCTGCGTGTGCTGCTGGTCTCCGGTGAGCCACATCCCGGCGGGCGCACCTGGCGTAATTTGCTGAAATCCGACAGCGCCGTGGATCTTGTGCATTTCACCATTCTGCGCCCGCCGGAAAAACAGGATGGCGTGCCAGTGGATGAGCTGTCGCTGATCGCCTTCCCCACGCGGGAGCTGTTTCTGGAAAAGATCAACGACTTCGATCTGATCATCTTTGATCGCTACAAACGCCGCGGCATCCTGCCCGCAATCTACCTCGACAATGTGGCCGATTACGTGCAGCGCGGTGGCGCTGTTCTTGTCGCCGCCGGGCCGGATTTTGCCAGCGCCGATAGTATCTACCGCTCGCCGCTTTCCAGTATTCTGCCCGCCAGCCCTTCGGCGCGTGTCTTGGAACGGGCCTACCGGCCCGAGATCACCGATCTCGGCCAGCGCCATCCCGTCACCGCTGATCTGACCGGCGCCGCTGATTGGGGCCGCTGGCTGCGCCAGATCGAAGTCGACGTGCCCGAAGGCCATGTTTTGATGAGCGGCGTCGACGCCCGCCCCCTGCTTGTGCTGAACCGCGTTGAGGAAGGACGTGTGGCGCTCTTGGCCTCCGATCATGCCTGGCTCTGGAGCCGGGGATATGAGGGCGGCGGCCCGCAACTGGAACTGCTGCGCCGTCTGGCCCATTGGATGATGAAAGAGCCCGAGCTGGAGGAGGATGTTCTCTCAGCCGAGGCCACCGGCCAGCGTATGCGCATCCAGCGCCGCAGTCTTGATGCGGATGTCGGCGAGGTCACCGTCACCCCCCCGGATGGCAGCACCGCCACGGTCTCCCTGACCCAGACCGCACCCGGCCGGTGGGAAGGCCGCTATGAGGGGCCGGAACCCGGCCTCTACCGGCTGGAAGAAGGGGAGCAATCCACCGTGATCGGCCTCGGCCCTGCGGCCCCGCGCGAATTTGAACAGACCATCGCCACCGGAGAGGTCATGGCCGCCGCCGTAGCGCAGACACGCGGCGGTGTGCGGGCGCTACATGATGGCATACCCAGCCTCCGCAATATACGTGCCGGACGTGTTGCAGCGGGGCGCGGCTGGATCGGCCTGACACCGCGCGACGCCTACCGTACCATTTCGGTCAGGCAAACGCCGCTTCTGCCCGCCTGGCTGGTTCTGCTGATGGCCAGCGCCGCGATCATTGCAGGCTGGCTGCGCGAGGGGCGGCGCTGATCCCACATTCCGGGGTCTAACAATGCGCTGATGACAACTACTCATCCGGGCGGGTAATGCGCACCCGCACCTGATCCGACCGGCCGTTACGATCGACAACCACCAGTGTTGAAAACCCGCGGTCCAACCCAGGCAGATCGATGCTGCGACGTCGGGCGCCTGTCACCACAGGCGTCTGATTGGCCAGCACCAGAAACGGCGCTTCGCCGCCCTTGATCCGCAGGGTCATCTGCCCGCCCTCCCCCAGCAACAGAGCCGCCCCATCCGGGGGAAAGGCCAGCTTCAGCCGCTCACCGGGCGGGCCACCAACGCCCCCCCTCTCAAAGCGCTGCAATGGCAGCGGCAGCTCCGCCGTCGCAACGCGCAGGGTCGAGGCAGGTGCAGCTGGAAAGGGGGTAAATCCGCGCCCAATCCGCCCAAATGCCTCAAACAACAGTGGCGCCGCCAGTTCCGCACCAAAGGCTCCCGGCACCGGCGTGCCATCCGCCCGCCCCAGCCAGACACCCACCACATAGCGGCCATCCCATCCGATCGCCCAGGTATCGCGATGCCCGTAAGATGTGCCGGTTTTATAGGCCACCGTCCCCGCAGGCGCCCCGGCGGGAGGCGGCACACCGCGTAGAATATCGCCGATCTGCCAAGCGGAGACTTTGCTCATCAGACGCGGCATCCGCTCGTATGGCGCGTCCAGACGCGCCCTTAGCCGGGGACCCTGCCCACCAGCCGCCAGCCCAGCGTAAACCTGCACCAGATCCCGCAGCGACACGCCAACCCCGCCGAGCGCCACCGCCAGCCCTGGCTTGCCGCCAGGCAACCGAGGGCGTGCGCCGCCCCGCCGCAGCGCTGACATCAGGCGCGCCGGGCCTAATGCCTGCGTCAACTGTATCACCGGGGTATTTAGCGACAGCTGCAGCGCCCGCCGGATTCGCAGATCCCCCCGAAAGCGACCGTCGAAATTCTGTGGCGCATAACCATCAATATCAATCGGACCATCGTGGATCAGCGTTTCGGGATGGGCCAGCCCCTGATCAAAGGCGAGACCATAGATCAACGGTTTCAGCGTCGATCCGGGGGACCGTGAGGCCCGTGTCATATCCACAAACCCCTGCCGCAGATCATCCCGGTACCCGGACGATCCGACAGAGGCGAGGATCTCGCCGCTCTGGTGATCCGCCACCAGCACTGCCGCCGACAGCCTCGCATCCTGCCGCGCCACACTCTGCGCCAAGAGCTGCGCCAGACGCTGTTGCAGTCCGGCCTCCAGGGTCAGATCAATCCGCGCCTGCTCCGGTGTCTCTGCCACCAGATCATCCGCCAGATGTGGCGCCAGCTGTGGAAAACCCCGCATGCGCCGCGGCATCGGCGCCCGCGCTGCGGCCTCGGCTACGTCAGCCGTCAGCACCCCGGCATCACGCATCCGCTGCAACACCCGGTCGCGGGCCAGCCGTGCCTTTTGCGGCGCGCGATCCGGGCGGCGCGCCTCCGGTGCCTGCGGCAACGCCACCAGCAGCGCAGCCTCTGCCGGGGTCAGCCGCGACGGCTCCTTGCCGAACCAGGCATAGCTCGCCGCCCGCACCCCTTCGAGATTACCACCAAACGGCGCGTGGATCAGATACAGCTCTAAAATCTGCGCCTTGCTGAGGCGACGTTCCAACGCCAACGCCAATCGGATCTGTCGCAGCTTTCCCGCCCAGCGCCCGGTACTGCCATCCTCAAGCAGTCGTGCCACCTGCATGCTCAGCGTTGACCCGCCTGAGACCACCCGCCCCCGCCACAGGGCCTGTGCCGCCGCGCGCACCAACGCCAGCGCATCGACACCGCTGTGGTCATAGAACCGCTTGTCCTCATATCGCAGCAACATCGCGCGATAGCCCGCATCGACCTGATCCACCGTTACAGCCATGCGCCAGATCCCATCCGCCACCGGATAAGCCCGCAGCAATTGCCCGTTGCGGTCACGAACCTCTGTCGCGGTCTCCGCCAGCGTCGCAGGCATCGGCGTCTTCTCGACCCAATGGCTAAAGGCCACACCGCCGATCAGCACGACTGCGCATAGAACAACAAACGCCGTGGCCCAACGCCATTGGCGCAAGACCGGAGCCGACAGGCGGATCACCGGACCTGGACGCGGCCCGTCGCGGTGCGGGCGCGATAGGCAGGCCGGTACATATCCTCAACCGAAGCCGCCGGGTGATGGAACAGACCCGGCGTCACTGCGCGCGCCACATAGGCCAGCGTCACAGGCGAGCCCGCCTCTCCACCGCGCCCACGCCGCAGGTCGACCGCCGCCAGAAACCGATCCGCACGGAACTCGGTATGGCGGGCCTCGCTCAGCGTGAGCCAGTCGAGATCCCGCACATCACCGGACCGCAGCAGGCTCGGGTTGTCGATCTCCAGCCCCGCAGGCAGCGGATCATTGATCATCAGTCGCGCGCCAACCGGCTCAAACGGAACCACCCGCAACACCGTGACAAACCGGTCACCAACGGTGAACTGCTCGGGTCCCAGCGCCTCACCTTCCATTGAATAGTAACTGCGTTCAATACTGTAGCCGGTTCCGCCCGCAGGTGCCGCAACCAGTGGCACACCCAGCGTGGTCAGCGTGATGTCCACATCCCTACCGGAGGCAGCGGTCAACGCCAGCGGGTCCTGATCCTGGCCACCGTCCAGCACCTCAACCATGGGACCATCTGCGGCTTGCCCATTGATCAGCAGCCCGGATCCGCCATCCCCACCGATCAGCGCATGGGCCGCCATCAGCGTCCAGGCGCTTTCCTGTGTGGAGAGCCCCCGACCATCCCCGACCAACCCCGCACTCAGCGCGCGACGGTCCACCGCTTCGGAACCGACCTCACTGGCAAGGGCCAGAACCCCGGCCTGATCGCGACGCTGACTACCATAATCGGCCCGCCATAGTGTCGGATCGGGATCAGCGCCTTGCAGCATCGCAGCGGCACGGGCAAACATCTGATCTGCGCGACGCTGGTCGCCATAGGTCGCCAGAGCCGCCCCCACCTGCGCCACCGCAAGCGGCGTGGCGAAATCGCCCGCCTTCACATCTGCATAGTAGCGCAGATCCCCCATTGCCGCCTCACCCTCGCGGGCCAGAACCAACAGCGCATAGGCGATATCCTCGCCGCCTATGTCAAAATCGGGCGCGTAGTTGACCCGGTTGCGCAGATTGTCCAGCGCCTGACGGAACCGGGTGTCGGCGACCTGATAGCCTTGCGCCCGCGCGCGGCTCAGGAAATCGCTGGCATAGGCATCCAGCCAGAAATCGCCACTTTCGGCGCGCCACAGACCAAAGCCACCGTTGCTGGCCTGTCGCGCCAGCACCTGCCGGATGGCGCTGTCAATCTTTGCGGTGACCTCAGGCCTGTCACCCAGCCCCGCTGCCTCCGCCACCGATGACAGATACAACAGCGGCAATGCGCGCGAGGTCACCTGTTCCGTGCAGCCATAGGGGTAGAGGTCCAACCCGTTGAGCAGCCCCGGCACATCAAACCGCGCCAGTGGCCCCGCAGACATCACCGCCCGCGCGCCCTCCGGTCGCAATCCGGTAAAGACGTCAGAGGAGAACAGGAAACTGTTCCCCGCCGCCAACTGAAAACGGCGGGTGGTCGCAACCAGCGGATCATTGGCCCGCACCGGCAGGCGCAGGGTCTGGATCAGGGTCTCCCCCTCAGCCGTGGTCAGCGTCAGCTCTATCTCCGGGTCGCCAACGGACAGCGCCGCAATGGGCAGGATCACGGTCTCGCTGCCGCCCGGTGCCAGTTCAAGCGATTGAGGCAGCGCCCCGAGTTCCAACCCCGTTCCAAGGGCGCGGGCCGCGAGCTCCAGCCGACCAGCAGGGCCATCCGCATGGGTGACCTCGATCTGCACCCGGCTGCTATCGCCCGGCGCCAGGAAACGCGGTGCGGTCGCACTGACCACAATCGGATCCCGGACCAGCATGTCTTCGGCGGCCTGACCAACCGCACCCTGCGACCAAGCCACAGCCATCACCCGTACCGTCCCGTTAAAGGGCGGCAGCGCGATCGGCACCTCAGCGTGCCCCTCCGCGTCAAGCTTCACCGGGCCGGAAAACACCGCCATCAGATCCTGCGTCGGCGGTGGTGACTGCAACCGCATGCCCGCGCCCGCATCCCCGCCCGAACGCACCCGGCCGAGCGCGCCGGTGCCAGTTTCAATCAACCGTCCGTATAAATCGCGCAACTCCATCCCCAGCCGCCGCTGGCCATAGTAATGTGCCGATGGATCCGGGCTCTGAAATCCGGTCAGATTGAGGATCCCCAGATCAACCGCCGCCAGTGTCAGCCAGACCTCTTCGCCGGGGGCGGCGCCGCGCACCTCGACCTTCGCCAACTCGGTCCTGCGTGGTCGGGCGACCTCGGGCAGGTCGAGCGCCACCTGCAGTTCCTGTCCGGGGCGATTGACCGTTGCATGCGCCAGCCCCAGCGCCCGGGTCGGACTTTGATCCGCCTTGCCCGCCAGTGGCTGTACCACCATGGCAGAAACATAGGCGCCACTCCCCCAATCAGCGGTGACGTTCAGCGGGATCACGGTTGCCCCCGCAGGCACCTCCACCATCTGGCGGCTGATCAACCGGTTCGAAATCACCGACACCTGCGCGGTTCCGGCCGCACGGCTCACCACGCGCAGGCGTGCAATATCCCCCGGCTCATAGCTGTCACGATCCAATGACACCTCCAGCTGGTCCGGCGTATCCGCCCCCTCGTCCGGGACGTACCAGCCTGCATAGAAATCACTGGACGCCGCGACATAAGGCACGCCCTGATGCTCCACCACCAACTCATATCTGCCCCAATCGACGGGCTGTTCCAGCACCAGTGGCGTGGTGGCATTCACCTGCGCCTCGCCAGTTGCAACACGGCTGCGGCGGGTCGTTGGTTCCCAGTTCCAGTTGCCGTAGAGCTGATACCACTGGTAGCGCGTTTCCACCCGGTTCAGCGTCCATGTCACCGACATATCCTGCGGACTGCCATCCGGAGCCAGCGCGATAATGGAAAACCGCGCCGCATCGCCCTCTGCGACAACATCCTCAAACAACGGCTTGATGCCAATCACCGGCCCGTCCGGCTGCAAGGGGACACTCAGCTGCCGTTCAACCGGGCGTGCGCTGCCATCACTCAGACGGGTGGTCACCTCCGCGACAAGCGGCTGCCCCAGCGCTTCAACCTCGGGCAGTGCCACCGAAAGCGTCCCGATCCCCTCGGCATCCGTCCGCGCGCCGCCGAAATGGCGGCTTTGTGGGGATACCACATCGTCGTAGCGGCCAAAGCGGTAGCCGTCCCAGCCCGCCACCTGATCCGCCGGGCGCAGCGTAACCTCGCCGTCGATACTGAGATCCCGACCCGGCGCACCAAACAGATACCGTGCCTCAATCCGCAAGGGGCTGCTGGTGCCGGGGCGCAGTGCCTGCCCGGTCGCTGCCGTCAGGCGTTGGATAAAATCAATGCGCTCAGGCAGAAAATCCTCAACCAGAATCTGCCGGCTGGCCAGGGGCGGCGCTTTGGGATCAGACAGGATCGACAACCGCCAGGTGCCACGCGGCGCGGTCTCTCCCACCGGCAGCGCAAAGACATGCCCCCCAGCCACCCCCTGATCCGAAATCAGCCGAGCATATTCGACCCCATCGGGCCGGTTCAGAACCGCGATCAACGGCAGGCCCGCGATCGCCTGCGCCGTCGCATCACGGGCAAGGACTGTGGCATGGATCACCTCTCCGGCGCGATAGGCACCGCGATCCGTGGTCAAAAACACATCAATAGGCCCGGGCGCCACGCGCCCTTCAACGCCCCGATCCGACAGGTCAAAGGCGGCATCTCGCAGCGAAAGAAAGGCAAAGTCAGCGGCTGCCTCCCCCGCCTCACCCGTCTGCGCCATCAGGACAGCCGGGGCAGACGCGCCCTGTCCACGTGTCAGACCCGCATCAAAATGCGCATAGCCCTCGGCATCACTCACCGAAGTTCCCAATACGGCGTTGGCGTTGGAGATCAACTCTACCCGCACACCAGCACGCGGCGCTGCATCGGAAAGCCCCTGCACCTGTACATGCAGCCCGTCACTGCCCAGCATCGTACTCAGCCCCAGATCGGTCAGCACAAACCATTGAGTCGCGGCCGGGCTCTCGTAAGGATCGGCGCCGGGCAACTGCGCACTCAGCGCGTAGATCCCCACCGGTTGATCCGCCAGCGCCTGATCCAGCGGCAGTCGCGTGGTCACCGCTTGGTTCAATGTCTGCGAGACCTCGGCGGTGCCACTCCAGATCTCCTCGGCGATATCGCTGGCGAACTGTTCCTCCTGCCATTGCGACAGCGGTCGGGCAAAGTAGTCCTCCTGCAAACTCCGCAGCAGATTGCGGTCACTGACACGGCGCAGGCGCAGGTCCAATGTGGTGGCATTCACCGTCTCCACTGGCACCGCCACCTGATCGCCCTTGGGCAATACGTATGACCGGCCGGAGAAGCGAACACTCGGGCCTCGATCCCGCACGTAGTGGGTCAGCGTCACATCCTTGGCCAATGTCTCACCGGTGCTCGCAGGCAGCCCGCGACGCAGCGTCAGCCGGTAGCGGGTGCCGTGATCAACCCCATCCACGCAAAGCTCCCGCCCCGCAGACTCAGCCACCAAGCGCGGATCAGCCAGCTTGATGAAATCATCGTATTCGACTCCGCTACGTGCCAAATCTTCCGAAAATTCGACACATATACGGGGCGAGGCGCTATCGCTTTCTACCCGGCTTCCAGTGACCCGAAATCCATATTTGGCAATTGCGTCATCCAGACGGGCCGCCAGTTTCGGGCTGTTGTCCCGCTCTGCCGCGAGCCGCAGAACCCCCAAGGCAGCGCGACCGCGCCCCAGCTGTTCCAATGCCTTGGCCGCAGTGGCCAGAGCCTGCGCCTCAGCGGCATCAGAAGGGCCACGCAGATAACTGTTGAGCGCCGCTGCTAACGCCTCCTCACGAGCGCGCCGCTGCGCCGATCCCTGCGTCTCCTGCCGCAAAAGCCTCCGGGCATAGTCCAGCCACAGATCGCTCCGGTCACTCAGCACCACGGCTTCCGCGATCCAACGCAGACCTGTCGCAGGCGACGCGCTCTGTGCTGCTGCAACCAGATCATCAACGCTGGCACCCCCGGTGGGAAAGCGCAACCCAAGATTCTGGGCCTGTTTTGCCGCCTGTGCCAGATCGTCCTCCTGCACCCCCTGCAAAGCGGCGGCGCGCGCATCGGCCACCTGCCTCTGTGCGCGACTACTGGTCAGTTTAAGGGCTGAAAACGCACCCTCATAGGGAGACGGTTGATCCATCGCAGATTTTGGAAAACAGGCGTTGGAGCGGCTGTTGAACGCGAAACCTGCACAGTCAGGTTGCGCTGAACAGGCTCGCGCACAACTGCGCATGTCGGTTTCAAACAGCGGCCCGAGGTCAGCGCCGAAATGATCCGTATCTCGCTGGATGACATATCGGCTTTCAGGAAAAATTGAATCAGCAAAAACAACTAATGGTTGAACAATCAATCCGCACAAAAGTACAATAAATGAAACAAGAACACGCGCCATGGAACCCTCCAAACCTGCCCAGAGGCTGGCACGGGGTTAACGCCATAGCAAGGTATCGCAACGTAACAGATGGGCTAATCTCAATTTAATCTCTGCTCCTCTAGACTGGGGCAGATCAGTCGTGTTGGTTTTTAGTGGAGTTTGCAGGGATGAACCTTGCTGACAAATTGACGGAAGAACGACGCGCGCGTCTCGCGGCGGAGCGCCTGCTTGAACTGAAGCAGGCGGAGCTTTCGGCAGCCAACCGCAAACTCGGGCGTCATGCGCTGGCCCTGACCCGCCAGATTGGCGCCACCCAGGCCGAGGTGGCCACCGTCCGCGATGAAAACGCCAAGGTGAAATCGGATCTCTCCACCGCCAACGAGAAGGTTGAGCGCGCCGAGCAGCGCCTCTGGCATTCGATCCAGGCCTTTCAGGACGGGTTCGCCTTTTTTGATGCGGACAGCAAATTGATTGGCGCCAATACCGCTTATCTCGATTTGTTCGACGGTCTGGAGGAGGTGACGCCGGGCGTCTCCTACATGCGGATCCTGCAGATCCTCACCGATGAGGGGCTGGTCAACACCGGCGAACAAGACCCGGACCATTGGCGCGCGCAGATGTCGGAACGCTGGTTGTCCCCCTCTCCGGAACCGGTGGTCGTGCGGATGTGGGATGATCGCTACCTGCGGCTCCTGGATCAACGTGGTCACGGTGGCGATATGGTCAGCCTCGCGCTCGATATCACGTCCACCGTTCAATATGAGGAAGAGTTGCAGGCCGCCCGTGAACGGGCCGAGGCTGCAAACCGGGCGAAATCCGCTTTCCTTGCCAATATGTCCCACGAGATTCGCACCCCGATGAACGGGGTTGTCGGCATGGCGGAGCTGCTCAGCGACACCAACCTGAGCGAGGAACAACAGCTCTACGCCAACACGATCAAGAATTCCGGAGAGGCGCTGCTGGTCATCATCAATGACGTGCTCGACTATTCCAAAATCGAAGCGCAGAAACTGCAACTGCACCCCGAACCCTTTGATCTGGAACGCAGCGTCCATGAGGTGCTGATGCTGTTGCAGCCCACCGCGCGGGACAAGGGGCTGACACTGCTGCTGGACTACGACCTGTTCCTGCCAACCAGCTTTGTTGGAGATCCCGGGCGCATTCGCCAGGTGCTCACCAATCTCGTTGGCAATGCTGTGAAATTCACCTCTGAGGGGCATGTCGCGCTGCAAATCACCGGCATCTCCAACGCAGATGATAAGATCTGCTCGATTCATGTCACGATCGAAGATACCGGCATCGGTATCCCGGAGGAGAAAGTCCAAGACATCTTTGGCGAGTTCAATCAGGTCGAAGACGAGCGTAATCGCCAGTTTGAGGGCACTGGCCTTGGTCTCGCGATCTCCAAACGCCTGATTGAGCTGATGGATGGTGAGATCTGGGTCGAAAGTCAGGAGGGCAAGGGATCCTGCTTCGGCTTCCGCATGGAACTGCCGCTGGCGGAAGGCGCCTCCACCAGCATTCCGACCCTGCCCAAGGGGCTGTGCCAGATCGCCGTCATCGATTCGCAATCGGTGATGCGCGATGTGCTCAGCAAACAATTGGCCATGCTGGGGCTGGAGGTCACCGTGTTCGACAACGGCGCCGCTGCGATTGCCGGCATGCCAGACGATGTTGATCTGGTGGTCTGCGACGAACAACTGCCAGATCAAAATGGGATCGAACTGGCACAGAAACTGCGCTCCGGACCTTTTGCGCAGGTGCCGATCCTGATGCTTAGCAGCGATCCCACTGCATCCAGCAATTCAGATGTACAATCGGTGACCGACAGCGTGCTTCTGAAACCAATCCAGCGGGATGAGCTGTTCCAGAGGCTGGTTGATCTGCCCAGCGGCGGATCGGCGACCGGTACCTCCGCCGCTCCTGAAACCATGGGGACGCCACCAGAGCTGAGCAGCGTCGCGACAAATCCCGATCCGCCCCAGCCTGCTCCGACTGCGCCCCCTCCTCTTACCGCCGTCAGCACGCGGCCC
This sequence comes from Phaeobacter gallaeciensis DSM 26640, assembly GCF_000511385.1. NCBI lineage: Bacteria > Pseudomonadati > Pseudomonadota > Alphaproteobacteria > Rhodobacterales > Roseobacteraceae > Phaeobacter > Phaeobacter gallaeciensis. Next base: position 65,077 of record NC_023137.1, on the reverse strand, counting down.
ACCCAGCGGCTCATGCGGGTGCTGGCCGCAGAGGACAATCGCACCAACCAGCTTGTCTTCCGCAAGATGGTGAAGGATCTGAACATAGATCTGCAATTTGTCAGCAACGGGATAGAGGCGGTGGAGGCTTATCAGTCGTTCCAACCCGATCTGATCTTCATGGATATCTCCATGCCGATGATGGATGGCAAGGAAGCAACCCAAAAAATCCGCGCGCTGGAACACGGCTCCGGCACCTACGTACCGATCATCGCGCTGACCGCCCATGCGATGGCCGGTGATTCCGATGGTATTCTCGCCGCCGGGCTGGATCACTACCTGACCAAACCCCTGCGCAAGGCGCTGATCCACGAACGCATTCACGCCTATCTCCCGGCGGAAGCCGCGCCGCTGACGCACGAGGCGGTCACCCAGACCGGCGCCGCCTGATCTGATGGCCCGTGCCCTGCGGCGATCAGCCCGCGCGCAAGAACACTGGCTGATCCGACTGCGATAACTCGGGCATGTAGCGATAGCCGCCACTGTCAAAATCAAGCAATGCCGCAGGATCGGTAAGCCGGTTCTGAATGATGTACCGCGCCATCGCGCCCCGCGCCCGCTTGGCGTAGAAGCTCACAACCTTGGGCGTGCCGTTCTTGTCTTCCATGAACACCGGCGTCACCACCTGCAGCTTCAGCGCGTCGCGGTCGACCGCGCCGAAATATTCCTGGCTGGCACAGTTCACCAGCACATCGCTGCCCACGGCCTCGCCCTGCGCATTCAAGGCCTGCGCAATCTGCTCACCCCAGAATTCGTAAAGGTTCTTGCCCTTTTCGGTCTTCAAGCGGGATCCCATCTCGAGCCGGTAAGCCTGCATCGCGTCCAGCGGCCGCAACAGACCGTATAGGCCCGACAGAATGCGAAAGTGATCCTGCGCCCACCCCATTTCCTCCGGCTCCAGCGATGTCGCCTCCAGCCCCTGATAGGTATCACCCGCGAAGGCCAGCGCCGCCGGGCGGGTGGCTTCCGCGGCCGGGTCAGCAACGAAATCCTGAAACCGTGCATGGTTCAGCTTGGCCAGATCCTCGCTGATATGCATCAGCTTCATCAGATCCGCGACCGACAGATCGCGCGCCACCGACGCCAGCTCCACCGCCGCGTCATGCATGGCGGGCCACGTCACATCTGCGTCGCGTTCGCTCCAGTCCAGCTTTTTGGCCGGAGAAGTCACTACCAGCATACTCTGCCCCCGTTTGTTCTGGACAAGACCTAGCCCGCGCCGCGCAGGACGTCCAGAAACGCCGCCGCAAAACGTTCCGCGCGGCGCTCCCCTAACAGCCTTGTGATCACCATTTCGTCCTGTGGACGCATCTGCGCCAGTTTCGCCAGTTGCGCCGCAGAACAGCTAAGCGGCTTGTCGGTGCCGTCATTGCCCCGCGCGAGACGTGTCTGCGTCTCCATCAGCGCATCATAAAGAGACCCCGCATCGCGCCCGGCCAACTTGCGCCGCATCGGATGCAGCGCCTCGCTCTCACCAGTGATCACCGCCAGGAATTCGTTGCCATAGCGCTCCAGCTTCTTGGCGCCGACACCGCCGATCCGCGCCATCTTGTCCAGCGTATCTGGGCGCGTTTCGGCCATCTCGATCAGGGTGCGATCCGGGAAAATGACATAGGCCGGCACTTTTTGCGCCTCCGCCAGCGCGCGACGCTTGGCCTTCAGCGCCGACAGCAGCGGCGCATCCTCATCCGACACCAGCGCCTTCACCGCAGGGCTGCGCTTGGCCGAACTGATGGTATCGCGGCGCAGCGCAATCTCCTGCTCGCCGCGCAGCACCGGCAGCGCCGCTTCGGTCATCCGCAAGGCACCGTGACGTTCGGGATCCGGGCGCACCAGATCATGCCCCATCATCTGCCGGAACACCGCCTGCCACTGCCGCTTGCCATATTCCTTGCCACAGGCGAAAACCGACAGGTCATCATGCCGCTTGTCGCGCACCCGGTCGGTGATATTGCCCACCAGAATGTCGATCAGATGCCCTGATCCATAGGTCTCATTGGTCCGCAGGATCGCCGACAGTGCCTTGCGTACCGCCGTGGTGCCATCAAACACATCCACCGGCTGGTCACACAGATCACAGTTGCCACAAGGCTCAGCCGCCTCGCCGAAATAGGCCAGCAGGGTTTGCCGCCGACATTTCAGCGCCTCCGCCAGCCCCAGCAGCGCATTCAGCCGCGCGTGGTCGGCGCTGCGCCGCTCCGCAGGCGCCAGCCCTTCGTCAATCTGGCTGCGGCGCAGGCGAATATCCTCCGGCCCGAACAGGGTCAGCGTCTCAGCAGGCGCGCCATCCCGGCCACCACGGCCGATTTCCTGATAATAGGCCTCGATAGATTTGGGCAGATCCGCATGAGCAACCCAGCGAATGTCTGGCTTGTCGATCCCCATGCCAAAGGCAACGGTCGCCACCACAATCAACCCATCCTCGCGGGCAAAGCGGGTCTCCACGCCGCGTCGATCCTCCGCGTCCATACCCCCATGATAATAACAGGCCGCGTGCCCCGCCTCTCGCAGCCCCGCCGCCAGTGCTTCGGTCTTGGCGCGGGTGCCGCAATAGACAATTCCGGACTGGCCTTTTCGCGCGGCCGCAAATTCCAAAATCTGTCGGCGCGGACTGTCTTTGGTGGCAAAGGCAAGATGGATATTGGGCCGATCAAAGCCCCGCAGAAAACTGCGCGGCGCCTCGCCATCAAACAGCTTCTCAACAATCTCTTCGCGGGTTTCCTGATCTGCCGTCGCGGTGAAGGCTGCCAAAGGCACGTCCAGCACCCGGCGCAATTCCCCGATGCGCAGGTAATCCGGGCGGAAATCATGCCCCCACTGGCTGACGCAATGCGCCTCATCCACCGCGATCAGGCTGACACCGATGCGGCGCAACATGCCCATCGCCGCCCCAGAGGCCAACCGTTCCGGCGCCATATAGAGAAGCTTCAGCCGCCCCTCCTCAATGGACCGCCAGACCGCTTCGGTCTCCTCCTCCGTATTGCCAGAGGTGAGCGCCCCGGCGGTCACGCCGACCTCCTGCAGTGCCCGCACCTGATCCCGCATCAGCGCAATCAATGGCGAAATCACCACCGTAACCCCCTCGCGCAGCAGTGCGGGCAATTGGAAACACAGGGATTTTCCGCCACCCGTCGGCATGATCGCCAAGACGTTTTCGCCAGCCGTCACCGCATCAACGATCTCTTCCTGACCGGGCCGAAACCCGTCAAAGCCGAAGATCTCGCGCAACAGCGGTGTCGCATCGGTTGCTGACACGGCAGGTGACGTCGCACCACTGAGGGCGGTCATTTCCGGCGAAACTGCGGACATGGGGGCGGGTGGCCTCGTTTTTGTGATCTGCTCGTCGTACAGCCACAATCCCACAACCGGATTCAGGCGGCAAGTGCCAGACCCCCTATGCAGAACGCCGCATACAGAGAAAAAGGCCGCCAGCGGCCCATGCCGTGGCGGTCCAACTGTAGATCGAGACGCCCATGATCTTTCTGACAAGCGGCGCCACGGCCTGTCGGCCTAGTAGAACATCGCGATGTTGTTGGTCAGAATGATCCGCAGCGCGTAAACCGCGATCAACACCACCAGCGGCGCCAGATCCAGCCCCTGCATATTCGGCAGGATACGGCGAACGGGGGCATAGAGCGGCTCTAACAAGCGGTTCAGACCATACCAGACCTGCGCCACAAATTGCTGATTGAGGTTCAGAACCTGAAAATTGATCAGCCAGCTCATGATCACATGGGCGATGATGAAGAACCAGACGATGTCCAGGATCAGCATCAGAATTTGAAACAGCGACAGCATCTCTTTGATTTCCCTTTTTGGAGCTTGTCCACAGGTAAGCGCGCCCGCGCAAAATCGCAAGACTGCCGCGAGGTTGCGGTTGACGTGCTGTAAACACATGGCAACACGGGCACATCACACAGGAGAGCGCGCCCATGTTTCCCATCGTCCGCCTGATCAAGGATCTTCTGGTTGCCAGACGGATGCCGCCGCTGGATCTCACCGAAACCCATGTCTCGCGCCATATCTGCTGGCCGTGGGATCTGGACATCTGGATGGAGCTGAACAACGGGCGTGCGATGACGCTCTATGATCTGGGGCGCACCATGCTGGCCCAGCGTGTCGGCCTGATCGGCGCTTTGCGCAGCCGTCGCTGGGGCATGACCGTTGCGGGCACCACCGTGCGGTTCCGTCGTCGCATTCGCGGGTTTGAACGGTTTGAGATGCGCAGCCGCGCGGTCGCCTGGGATGAGCGCTTCATCTACCTGGAACAATCCATGTGGAAGTCCAACGGTGACTGCGCCAGCCACGTGATGCTGCGCACCGCGATCACCGATGCCAAGGGGATCGTCTCGCCGCAGGAGGTGCTGAAAACCATCGGCCGTACCGACAGCGCCGCGCCCGAGATGCCAGATTGGATCAAGGCCTGGTGCGAGGCCGACGCAGGGCGCCCCTGGCCACCGATGATGCCGACACAAACCGTGGCTTCTGATGTGTCGGCTTCTGAGGACACGCTTGCCTAACCCCACACCGGCCTGTCATACCGAAAGGTAACGACAAAAGACCACGACAGGCATCGGGCGAGGGAACACGAGGCATGACGCAGATTTCCATGCGCAAGCGCATCTGGGGCTGGTGGGCCTTTGACTGGGCCAGCCAGCCCTATCACACGCTGCTGGTGACCTTTGTCTTTGCGCCCTTCTTTGCTGCGGTGGCCGCAGATTATTACCTCACCCAAGGGCTGGCGGAGGAGGCGGCAAAGGCACAGGCGCAGACGGTCTGGTCGATGTGCCTCACCATCACCGGGCTGATGATTGGTCTTGGCGGGCCGTTCCTTGGCGCGCTTGCCGATATTTCCGGGCGCAAGCTGCCGTGGATCATGGTCTTTTCGCTGATGTATATCACCGGCGCCTGGGGGCTGTGGTTCATGGACCCCGGCGGCGCGAACCTCTGGTGGATGCTGATCAGCTTTGGCTTTGGCTTCATCGGTGCGGAATTTGCGCTGATCTTCGTCAACGCGCAGCTGCCGTCGCTTGGCAGCAAGGAGGAGGTTGGCACCATCTCCGGCACCGGTTTTGCCATTGGATATCTTGGCGGGGTGATTGCGCTGTTTCTGATGCTGACGCTGTTTGTTGAGCAGGCCGACGGCAAGACCCTGATCGGCATCGACCCAATTCTGGGGTTGGATGCAGCACTTCGCGAAGGCACCCGTGCCGCCGGTCCCCTGACGGCGATCTGGTTCGCAATCTTCATCATTCCCTATTTCCGCTGGGTGCATGATGAAGCCATCACCGGCACACGGGGCCGGTTTCGCGATGCCATCCGCTCGGTCGGGCGCGCCATCGCCAATCTGCGCCACCGCGCCAGCCTGACCGGCTATCTGATTTCTTCGATGCTCTACCGCGATGCGCTGAACGGGCTTTATGCCTTTGGCGGGATCTACGCGCGGCTGGTGCTGGGCTGGGAAATCACCCTCATTGGCATCTTCGGCATTATCGCGGTGATCTCCTCGGCGCTGTTCAGCTGGCTGGGTGGTCTCGCAGATCGCCGGTTCGGCCCAAAACCCGTTATCACCCTGTCGATCCTGATCCTGACGGCGGTGTGTTTTCTGGTCGTGAACATGTCGCGCGACCAGTTCTTTGGTGTGACCCTCGCCGAAGGATCTGGCCTGCCCGACACCCTGTTTTTCGCCTGCGGCGTGCTGATCGGCGGCTTTGGTGGCATTCTGCAAGCCGCCAGCCGCAGCCTGATGGTGCGCCACACCACCCCGGAAACTGCAACCGAGGCCTTTGGCCTCTATGGCCTTTCGGGGCGCGCAACTGCCTTTCTTGCGCCTGCATTGATCGGCATCGCCACCACCCTGACCGGCAGCGCCCGCCTTGGGATTGCGCCCGTCATTTTCCTGTTCATCATCGGGCTCATCGTGCTGCGCTGGGTCAATGCAGAAGGAGACCAGAGTTGAAGTTCAGTCGATACATCACCCTCACCGCCCTCCTGTTAACCGCCTGCGGCCCCGCAGGGGACAGCCGCTCGCCCACCGTAAACCCGGTGGTCAGCCGCTCTGCCGACACGGGCGTGCCCGCCAAACAACTGTTCGGTGCCAAACGCAACGGTTCAGCCCAGAAACCAGCGCCGCATGGCTCATATTCCAAGGGCTGCGTTGCAGGCGCGGAACAGCTGCCCCAGACCGGCCCCACCTGGCAGGCCATGCGCCTGTCGCGCAATCGCAACTGGGGCCATCCCGAAACCATCGACTTCATCAAGGATCTGAGCCGTGTGGCCGCCCGCCAGAGCGGCTGGAACGGGCTTTATGTCGGCGACATCAGCCAGCCACGCGGCGGGCCGATGCTGTCGGGCCACCGCAGCCATCAGATGGGCATGGATGCCGATATCTGGATGCTGCCCGCCAAGCGCCTTGATCTCTCCGTGGCAGAACGCGAGAAAATCTCCTCAATCTCTCTGCGCCGGGCCAAGGGCGCCTATACCAATTCCAACTGGACCCCTCAGCATCACGCCATTCTGCGCGCCGCCGCCAAGGATGATCGCGTCGCCCGGATCTTCGTCTTTCCGGGCGCCAAAGTGCAGATGTGCAACGACGAGAAAGGCAATCGGGATTGGCTGCGTAAAATCCGCCCCTGGTATGGCCACCATTACCACTTCCATGTGCGCCTGAAATGCCCCGATGGTGCGCGTGGCTGCGTCAATCAGGATCCACCGCCCCGCGGTGATGGCTGCGATGATGCCCGCCAATGGGTGAAGGACATCCTGAGCCCGCCACCCCCAAAACCCCGCGACCCCAATGCGCCCAAGCCCAAGCCTCGGCGTGACTACACCCTATCGGATCTGCCACAGCAATGCGCCGCCGTTCTGCAATCAAACTGAGCCTCGGCGTCGTAACCGCCCTTGGCCTCGCCCTGACCGCGCTGCTGGCCTATCGCCCTGTCGCCTCCGCTGCCCAGCCCGGCGGGGCGCAGTTCATCGCCGCCTATCGCTGGACCCACCCTGCTAAATGGTTCGGCGGGTTCTCGGCGCTCTCCCTGTCAGCGGACGGGCGGCAGATGACCGTGGTCAGCGACCGCGCCACCATCGTCACCGCCCGGATTGAGCGCAGCCCGGATGCGATGCAACCGATCAAGGCGGTGACCCCGACCGAGGCCCACCGGCTGCGCGCATCAGACGGCGCGATCCTACGCGGGCGCATCGTCGATGCCGAAGGTCTGGCCGTGGCGCGCGACGGCACCCTGTTCATCTCCTTTGAAGGCGTGTCACGCGTGGCCCGCCACCGCCAGGGCGACAGCCGTGCCGAGGTCCTGCCCCGCCCCAAAGCCTTCCGCCGCCTGCCCCTGAACAAGGCGCTTGAGGCATTGGCCATCGACACCAAGGGCCATCTCTACACCCTGCCGGAACGCGCCCTGACCAAATCAGGCGATATCCCGGTCTGGCGCTGGAACGGGATCCGCTGGGACCGCCCTTTCGTGCTGCCCAGCCGGGGCAACTTCCTCCCCGTGGGGGCGGATTTCGGGCCTGACGGGCGTTTCTACCTCTTGGAACGCAACTTCGGCCTGATCGGGTTTCGCAGCCGTCTGCGGCGTTGGGATCTCACCCCGGATGGCATCAGCGGCGAGGTTGCATTGCTGGAAACCGGCCTCGGGCTGCACGACAATCTGGAAGGCGTGTCGATCTGGCGTGATCAAACTGGCGCGCTGCGCGCCACCATGGTCTCCGACGACAATTTCAAATCGCTGCAACGCACCGAGCTGGTAGAATACCGCCTGCCCGACTAGGGTCAGGACCCATTAATCCTGCATCGCTGGCGCGCGAACGGCAAAAAAGCAGTGGTTTTGAGCGCGCCAGGACTGGCGGTGTCAATTCCAAGCGTTCAAAGCCGCTGCTTTGCAGCGGTTCGCACGTCCGGGGATTTGGCTGATTTTGCCTCTGAGCTGCGTCACATCTCCTTGAAATAGAACCACTATTCCTGCAGATCTGTTCCTTGTCAGAGACAAAATCAGTCAAACCAGAGGTGCAGGATTAATGGGTCCTGACCCTAGTTCCTCATACACCCCGCGCAGGCACCAGCACAGGCGAGCCCCCTGACAAAACCCTTGCCCAAACTGCGACTTTTCCGCTATTGGGCCTGATCTTTCGCATCAGCGAAACAAGTCTCCGCGACCTTGTCTAAAAAACGGACTACAAAATGACACGCTCTTATCTACCTGGCATCCTTGCCATGGCCGCCGTTGTTGTGGCCTCCAACATTCTGGTGCAATTCCTGTTCGGCCAATGGCTAACCTGGGGCGCCTTCACCTACCCCATCGCCTTTCTCGTCACCGATGTGACCAACCGCGTCTATGGCACCGGCCCCGCCCGCCGGGTGGTTCTGGCCGGTTTTGTCGTCGGCGTCATCTGCTCGCTGATCGGCACGCAGATCATGGGCGAATTCGGCCCGCTGGTGACCCTGCGCATCGCCATTGCCTCTGGTCTCGCGTTCCTCACCGCACAGCTGCTGGACGTCTCGATCTTTACCGCCCTGCGCAATGGTGCCTGGTGGCGGGCGCCGCTGGCCTCCACCCTGATCGGGGCCTCCGTCGACACCGCGCTGTTCTTCAGCATCGCCTTTTCCGGCGCGCTGGTCTGGCTGGAACCCGGCAATGACGTCAGCTGGGCCGGTGACATGTTGCCGATTCTCGGCACCGGTCCCGTCGCCCCCCTCTGGGTCTCACTCGCCGTGGCCGACTGGGGCGTGAAAGTCGCGCTGGCGCTGCTGGCTCTGGTGCCCTTCCGCCTGATCGTGGCCCGCCTGACCCGCGCCAAGGCCGCGGCCCACTGACCGCTCTGCTGGCACCTGAACTGACACCATAAATAAGAACACTGCAGTTTTTATTTGGAGATCCGCCCGTTCCGTGCCACCATCAAAGGTAACGGAAACAAAGAGAAAAGGAGGTGATCCAGTGTCAAGAAAGGTATTGGAGCAAGGCGTAGCAACAACCGGAGCGGCGGGCCTCTGAGGCAGCCCTCTCTGGCAGCAGCCATCCGGCTGGGTCGCAGACCCTAACCTGCCTTTGCTCTTACAGACTTTCGGAAAGGGCCGCCTCGCAAGGGGCGGCCCTTTTTGCGTGTCGCAGAGCCCACAGTGGCCAACGCGGCCCCGGCTTTCGCTTGGACCTCCCGGGACAGCGGGCTTATGCTCCCTCTCATGTTGCGTATCACCGACACCATCGCCCTGCAGGACTGGGAACTGACCGAAAGCTTCATGCGCGCCTCCGGTCCCGGTGGGCAGAACGTGAACAAGGTCTCCTCAGCTGTTGAATTGCGATTCGAGGCGGCGCGCTCCCCGGCGCTGACACCCGCGATAAAATCCCGCCTGAAACGACTGGCCGGGCGCCGCTGGACCAAAGAGGGCGCCATCATCCTGCAATGCGATGAAACCCGCTCGCAGCAACGCAATCGCGATCTGGTCCGTGAGCGGCTGGCAGAGCTGATCCGTCAGGCACTGGTCGCCCCCAAGCGCCGCATCGCCACCAAACCCACACGCGGCTCCGTGCGCCGCCGCCTCGATGCCAAACGCCAGCGCAGTGATGTCAAAGCGACGCGCGGTAAGATCGACCTAGACTAACACAGGCAATTGCACTGCCCGCCGCGCTCAGCCAAGCTGCCGCCAAGTCAATCGGGGAGAGAACACATGCGGCTGGCAGGAAAATGCGCCATTGTAACTGGCGGGGCCTCGGGCTTTGGCGCCGGGATCGTCACCAAATTCCTGGCAGAGGGCGCGCGGGTGATGATTGCCGATATCAATGGCAACGCCGCAACCACGGCGGCGGCGGATGCCAATGAAACCTATGGAACTGACCAGGCCATCGCCCAGACCGTCGATGTTTCTGATCGCGCCTCAGTCGATCAGATGGCGCAGGCAGCGCTCAATCACTTCGGACAGGTCGACATTCTGGTCAACAACGCCGGTGTCAGCCATCTGCCCACCGCGCTAGAAGAGGTTAGCGAAGACGACTTCGACCGAGTCTTTGCCGTGAATATGAAATCCGTCTACCTCACTGCCCGTGCGCTGGTGCCGCATATGAAATCCCGCCAGTCCGGCGCGATCCTCAATGTGGCGTCCACCGCTGGCATTTCTCCGCGTCCCAACCTCAACTGGTACAATGCCTCCAAGGGCTGGATGATCACCGCCACCCGCACCATGGCAGTGGAACTCGCCCCCGCAGGGGTGCGCGTGAATGCCATCAACCCGGTTGCCGGCGAAACACCACTACTGAAAACCTTCATGGGGGAGGACACGCCGGAGATCCGGGCCAAATTCCTCTCCACCATCCCCATTGGGCGCTTCTCCACCCCGGAGGATATGGGAAACGCCGCCTGCTACCTCTGTTCGGATGAGGCCAGCATGGTCACCGGCGTTGCATTGGAAGTAGACGGCGGCCGCTGCATCTGATCACTGCCCTCGCGGCAGGGCGGGCCCGTCCGTCATCTTTCCCCAAATACTCCCCCCGGAGGCCGCGCGCGCAAGCGCGCCCCGCTCCCCGACAGCCGACTGGAAAGGACATCCCCGATGAAACCCGGCCCCCTGAACCTGATCACCGATGTGCCCGGCCTGACGGTCGGCAATGCCGAGGACCGGCAGTTGAAATCCGGCACGACGGTGCTGACCGCCGATCAGCCCTTCACCGCCGCGGTTCAGGTCATGGGCGGTGCGCCGGGGACACGTGAAACCGATCTGCTGGCGCCGGACAAATCCGTCGCCCAGATTGATGCGCTGGTATTGTCGGGCGGGTCCGCCTTCGGACTTGATGCCTGCTCCGGCGTGGTGGCCGGGCTGCACGCCGCCGGGCGCGGCTTCGCCGTGGGGCCAGCGCGGGTGCCCATTGTGCCGGGCGCCATCCTCTTTGATCTCCTGAACGGCGGCGACAAAAACTGGCAGACCAACCCCTATGCTGCCCTTGGCCGCGCCGCCTATGAGGCCGCAGACCGCCACTTTGCGCTTGGCACTGCCGGGGTGGGCACCGGCGCCCTCGCCGCGCGGGTGAAGGGCGGGCTTGGGTCGGCCTCTTTTGTGCTGCCGGATGGCACCACGGTGGGCGCCTTAGTGGCGGCCAATCCGCTTGGCTCTGTCACCACGCCGGGGGATCATCATTTCTGGGCCGCCCCTTTTGAGATCGACGGTGAATTTGGCGGCGCGGGCGTGGATCCCGCCTCAGGCATCACGACCCCCGCCCCCAGCTTGAAACTCGCCTCGATGCAGAAGCTGGCCGCTGACGCAGCGATTCCGGCTGAGGGCAGCAATACCACCATCGCCATCGTCGCCACCGATGCGCCATTGACGAAATCACAATGCCAGCGTCTTGCCATTGCCGCCCATGACGGGATCGGGCGGGCCATTGTTCCGGCCCATTCTCCCGGCGACGGCGATCTTGTGTTTGCTGTCAGCACCGGCGATCCCGGTACGGCCACCACAGGTGGCGAACTCGGCGCTGATCTTGGCGAAATCGGCCACGTCGCCGCCCTCTGCCTTAGCCGCGCCATCGCCCGGGCCGCCGCCCTGGCCAGGCCCGAGCCGGGCGACCTGCTCCCCTGCTGGCAAACGGCGTGATCTCTCGGTCATCCCACCTTGACCTGAGGCAGATCAGATACAATTGGACGGGCTGAGCGTATAGCAGAGGAAGGACGCGGCAATACGCCCGTTTGACTCTGCGCCGCATCACGCGCGTATTGACCAAGCCAACTCAATTTTGGAGCAAGCGAAATGAAACTTCTGACTGCTGTAGCGGCCCTGGGCCTGATTGCGGCCCCCGCCTTTGCCGAAGGCGATGCCGACAAGGGCGAAAAGGGCTTCAACAAATGCAAATCCTGCCACATGGTTGTCTCCGACAGCGGTGACGTGATCGTCAAGGGCGGCAAAACCGGCCCGAACCTCTGGGGCGTCGTAGGCCGCACCGCCGGCACCTATGAGGGCTACAAATACGGCAAGGACATGGTTGCCGCCGGCGAAGCAGGCCTGGCTTGGGACGAAGCCTCCTTCGCTGCCTATACCGCCGACCCCAAAGCCTTCTTGCGCGAGACTCTCGGCGACAAGAAAGCGAAGTCCAAAATGTCCTTCCGCCTGAAGAAAGGCGCGGAAGACATTTACGCGTTCCTCGCAATGCATGGGCCAGCTGATGCCGCCGAAGCAGAGGCAGAAGCAACCACGGAAGAGACCGCAACCAACTGATCCTTGGTATGCAGACAAACTGGCAAAAGCCGCGCGCCCCCGGCCGCGGCTTTTCGCACAATTGATTTTCACATTTCTCTGAGATATTGACCGTCCCGCGCGGGCCTTTGGCCCCTGCATCCACTCACCCGCCGATCCGGGCAGCCTCGTTTGTGGGATTGATCTCCGACTGATGACCACCATATCTGCCCGATGTCGCGCGCCCGGCCTGATGGCTTGGCCGCCCGCCTCCTTGCTCAATCCTTGCGAGTTTCTGCAATGACCCACAAGATCCCCGCCTGGGTGAATGGCACCCTGACGCCAGTTGACAAATTGGCCGCCCATGAACAGGGGCTGAAGCACAAGGCCGTCTCGGTCTTTGTGGTGAAGGGCGGCGAGATCCTGATGCAACGCCGCGCGCTCGGCAAATATCATACCCCCGGTCTCTGGGCGAACACTTGCTGTACCCACCCGCAATGGGGTGAGGCCTCCTCGGCCTGCGCGGTCCGCCGCATGGAAGAGGAACTGGGCATCACCGGGCTTTATCCCGAGTTCCGTCACCATCTGGAATACCGTGCCGATGTCGGTAACGGGCTGATCGAACATGAGGTGGTGGATGTCTTTCTCGCCCATGCGCACCGCGCGCCAGAACTGGCGCCCAACCCCGAAGAAGTGATGGAGACCCGCTGGGTCGACTATCATGATCTTCTGGCCGAGGTGCAGCGCCACCCGGATCGCTTTACCCCCTGGCTCAAAATCTATCTCAACAACTACTCCGACGTGATCTTCGGCCCAGACCTCAGCCTCGGCAGCAATGAGGACGGGTAGACGCGCAGATATCAGGCTCTAACCGCGGCATTTCCCCATCTTGTTCCGTCGCTCGCATCATGGTTCTAATGCCGCCAAGCGCGCAGAAACGGGGAGAGCCAGATGACGGTGATGATTGCAGGCGCAGGGATCGCCGGGCTGACACTTGGCCTCACCCTGCACGAATTGGGCGTGCCCTTTCACATCTATGAGGCCACAGAAACGCTGAAGCCGATGGGCGTCGGCATCAATCTGCAACCCAATGCGGTGCGCGAACTCTTTGATCTGGGGCTTGAGGCCGAGCTCTCCGCCATCGGTGTGCGCACCCGCCAGCTGGGATTTTACTCCAAACTGGGCAAGACCATCTGGGAGGAGCCGCGCGGCGAGGCCGCAGGCTACAGCTGGCCACAGTTTTCCGTCCATCGCGGCGCGTTGCAGATGATGCTTTACCACGCGCTGCTAGCGCGCGCAGGCGATGGCGTCCTCACAACAGGCGCACGCGCCACTGGCTTCGACACCTCGGATCAGGGCGCCTGCCTGCACCTTGAGGGCGACCGCTCCGCCCGTGGTGATCTGCTGATCGCCGCCGATGGGATCCACTCCGCCATCCGCGCTCAGATGTACCCGGATGAGGGCGCGCCGATCTGGAATGGCCGTATCCTCTGGCGCGCCACCACCCGTGCCCCCGCCTTTCACCGCGGCCCGGCCATGGCGATGATCGGTCACGACCAGCTGCGCCTTGTCGCCTACCCCATCAGCGCGCCAGACAATACAGGCATCACCACCATCAACTGGATCGCGGAAAAACAGTTCGACCCATCCGCGCACTGGAACCGCGAAAGCTGGAACCGCGCCGCCGACATCCGTGATTTCCTGCCTGATTTTGCCAACTGGCAATTCGACTGGATCAACGTCCCGGCGCTGATCAACGGGGCTGAGATCGTCTACGAATACCCAATGGTGGATCGCGACCCGCTGCCCCGCTGGCAGGATGGACCTGTCAGCCTGATTGGAGACGCCGCCCATCCAACCTACCCCGTAGGTTCCAACGGTGCCAGCCAAGCCATCGTCGATGCCCGTATCATCGGCGCGCAGATGCTGGCCCATGGCGTCACACCTCAGGCCCTGAGCACCTATGAGGCGGCGGTCCGCCCGGTAACAACCGCCGTCGCTCTGGCCAATCGCGCAGGCGGTGGCCCCGACGGCGTGCTGCAACAGGTCGAAGACCTCTGTGGTGGGGACTTCAGCGATATAGGCGAAGTAATCCCTCAGGCGGAGCTTGCCGCCCACGCCGCAAAATACAAATCCATCGCCGGCTTCTCGATTGAAGAGCTGAACGCCCGCCCGCGCACCATACCCGCAGGCAGTCGCCTCACCTCAGGCGACTGACGCGCCTCTCAGCAACGAGAACGCCGCGCATCGCGCGGCGCCACCCCCAACTGTGCAGGCACAGTCCACGACTGTGGCGGGGCAGGCGGGAGCCCCCGCCTGCGGCAGCGCCTCAGACCCCGATCACAGCCTCAACCGCGCGCTTCCACCGCGCATAGGCAGCGCTGCGGCGATCCTCATCCATCTCAGGGGTGAACTGCTGATCCAGCGCCCAGGTCTCGGCAAAGCCCGCCTGATCCGGATAGACTCCGGCTCGCATTCCCGCCAGCCAGGCCGCACCCAGCGCGGTGGTTTCCTGCATCACCGGACGGTCCACCGCAGCGCCCAATAGGTCCGCAAGGCTCTGCATGGTCCAATTGCTGGCACTCATGCCGCCATCCACCCGCAGGGTTACCAGGCTCTCTCCGTCCCAATCCGCCCGCATGGCTTCCCACAGATCGCGGGTCTGATAGGCAACGCTCTGCAAGGCGGCCCGGGCAAATTCCGCCGGTCCCGAATTGCGGGTCAGACCAAACATGCCGCCCCGGCAATCCGGTTTCCAATACGGCGCACCAAGCCCGGTAAAGGCCGGCACAAGAATGACGTCCTGCCCCGGATCGGCATTGCGCGCCAGGGCACCGCTTTCCTGCGCCGAGCCGATAATCCCAAGCCCGTCCCGCAGCCATTGCACCGCCGCACCCGCGATAAAGATCGAACCCTCCAGCGCATAGGTCGGCGCGCCATTCAGCTGATAGGCGATGGTGGTCAGCATCCGGTTTTGCGACACAACCGGCGTATCACCGGTGTTCAGCAATGCAAAACATCCCGTTCCATAGGTCGATTTCATCATCCCCGGCTGGAAACAGGCCTGTCCGATCGTGGCGGCCTGCTGATCGCCAGCCACCCCCAGAATGGCAATCTCGCCGCCCAGAAACTCTGCCTTGGTGGTGCCGAAATCAGCGGCGCAGTCCTTCACCTCAGGCAGCATGTCACGCGGCACACCGAGGAAGCCACAGATCTCGCTGCTCCAACGGCCCTTGCGGATATCATACATCAGAGTCCGCGCGGCATTGGTGGCATCAGTCACATGCGACGCACCACCCGTAAGGCGCCAGATCAGGAAACTGTCGACGGTCCCGAACAGCAGATCCCCGGCCTCAGCCCGCGCGCGCGCATCCGGCACCGTGTCCAGAATCCATTTCAGCTTGGTACCCGAGAAATAGGGATCCAGCAGCAGGCCGGTTTTCTGCCGCACGCTGTCCTCATGCCCGGCGGCCCGCAGCTCTTCGCAGATCGGGCTGGTGCGACGGTCCTGCCAGACAATGGCATTGTGGATTGGCTTGCCGCTATGACGATCCCAGACCACCGTCGTTTCGCGCTGGTTGGTGATGCCGATCCCGGCAATCTCCTCCGCCGTGACGCCCTGCTCTGCCATTACCTTGCGGCAGACATCCAGCGTTGTGGACCACAGGTCTTCCGGGTCATGCTCCACCCAGCCCGCCTGCGGGAAATGCTGGGTGAACTCCTGCTGAGCCGAGCCCTGCGCCTGCATCTTACCATCAAACAGGATCGCTCTGGTCGAGGTCGTGCCCTGATCGATCGCCAGAATATATGTCATCTTGCCCCTCCCCTGGGTCGTTTGGGGCAGAGATTAGACGCAAAACTGCTATCGCTACCAGCCCCTACTAATCATTTAGTTGATTAACAGCGATATTGTCGATCAACCTGATGCCATCCAGCCATGCCGCAACCAGCAGACGGGCCGGACGATCCGGACGGGACAGCGGCGCCAGTGTTTCGGCGCAGCGCAGGTCCAGATACTCAATCTCGCCAAATCCGGCCCCCGCAAGCGTGGTGCGCGCGCCTGCAACAATATCCCCGAAATCCGCACCGTCGTGCAGCTGGTTCGCCAGATCCCGCAGCACCGGATAGAGCTGCCCAGCCTTGCCCAGCGCCCCAGGTGACAGCCGCAAATTGCGCGACGACATGGCCAAGCCAGAGTCCTCGCGCACGGTGGCGCAGCCCTGCACGGTGATCGGAATGTCCAGATCCCGCGCCATGCGGGTGACCACCATCAGCTGCTGATAGTCCTTTTCACCAAAAAACGCTGCATCCGCACCGCTTTGCAGGAACAGCTTGGCCACCACCGTTGCCACCCCGTCGAAATGACCGGGGCGAAACTCGCCCTCCAGCACATCGGTCAGACCGGCCACCGACACAGTGGTCGCATAGCCTTCCGGGTAGATCTGATCGGGATCCGGCACATAGATCGCATCAACACCGTAGGGGGCCAGCTTTTCCGCATCCGCCATCTCGGTACGGGGATATTTCGCCAGATCCTCGGCATTGTTGAACTGCTTGGGGTTCACAAAAATCGTGACAATGACCCGGTCGCAGGCTGCCTTGGCCGCGGTGACCAGCGACAGATGCCCCTCGTGCAGCGCGCCCATGGTGGGCACCAGGCCAATACGGGCACCCTCGCGGCGCCAGTCGGAATGCAACGCGCGCAGATCGCTCAGGCGGCGCAGAATCGGGGCAGTCATGATGGGTCAGTCCTTTTGCGGGGCCTTGGGCGCGGCCGTCTTGGCGACAGCCGGGGCCTGATCTGCAAACACATGCTCGGGCGCGGGGAAGCTGCGCGCGCGCACCTCGGCTGCATACTCGGAAATGGCCGCCTCTGCCAAGGGGCCGAGATCGGCATAGCGTTTCACGAACTTCGGCTTGAAGGCGGTAAAAAATCCCAGCATGTCATCCACGACCAAGATCTGACCATCACAGCCAGCACTGGCACCAATGCCAATGGTGGGAATCGCCACCTCCGCCGTGATCCGATCCGCCAGCCCCTGCGGCACCTTCTCCAACACGACGGAAAACGCGCCTGCCTCCGCCACCGCATGGGCGTCGGCCAGCACCGCCTCCGCCTGCGCGTCACGGCCCTGCACCTTGTAACCGCCAAGCGTGTTGATCGACTGCGGCGTCAGGCCAATATGCGCCATCACCGGAATGCCGCGTTTGACAAGGAAGCGGATGGTTTCCGCCATCTCCACGCCACCCTCCAGCTTCACCGCGCCGGCGCCCGTCTCCGCCATCAGCCGCGCGGCATTGCGAAACGCCTGCGCGGGGCCTTCCTCATAACTGGCAAAGGGCATATCGATGACCATCATCGACTGTTTCAATCCGCGCGCCACAGCCTGCCCGTGCAAGATCATCATCTCCATCGTGACCCCCAGCGTGGACGTCAGCCCATGCAGCACCATGCCGACACTGTCGCCCACCAGCACAAAATCGCAATGACCATCCATGAACTGCGCCATCGGTGTGGTATAGGCAGTCAGGCTCACCAGCGGGGTGCCGCCTTTGCGGGCGCGAATATCCTCGGCATTGGGTGCCATTTTGCGGGCCGTTGCACTCATGATGCTGTCCTCTCCGTTCGCATTGCGCACCGCTAGCAATTTACGCTGCGCGCTTCTAGGGGGCGAAATGTCCCGTCAACCTTGATTACCTGACGGAAAATGCGGAACAGTTTTCCGAAAGGTCACAAAAGACGGCCATCACAGTAGGGAGACACCACCGATGACACGACTGCCATTCCTGTTTGCCGCCAGTTCCGCACTGGCCATTCTGGCGGGAGCCGCCTCCGCGCGCGACACCGTCACCGTCGCCCTGCAACTGGAACCGCCGCATCTTGATCCCACCAGCGCCGCCGCCGGTGCCATCGATCAGGTGCTTTATTCCAACGTCTTTGAGGGGCTGACCCGCTTCATGAGCGATGGCGCGGTTGTGCCCGGCCTCGCCGAAAGCTGGGAGATATCTGAGGATGGCCTGACCTATACCTTCACCCTGCACGACGGCGTGACCTTCCATGATGGCACCACAATGGATGCAGAGGATGTGAAATTCAGCCTCGACCGCGCCCGCGCCGAGGAGAGCACAAATGCCCAGAAAGCGCTGTTTGCCGATATCGCCAGCGTCGATGTCATTGATCCGCTGACGGTGCAGCTCACCCTGTCACAGCCCAACGGCAACCTTCTGTTCAACCTCGCATGGGGCGACGCCGTCATCGTCGCGCCAGAGAGCATCGACACGATCAAGACCGCCCCCGTCGGCACTGGTGCCTTCACCTTCACCAACTGGGTGCAGGGTGACCGCATCGACCTTGCCCGCAACCCGGACTACTGGGGCGAGGCCCCGGCGCTGAGTGCGGCGACCTTCAAATTCATCTCCGATCCGACCGCCGCCTTTGCCGCAATGATGGCCGAGGATGTGGATGCCTTCTCCGCCTTCCCTGCACCAGAGAACCTGCCGCAGTTTGAGGCCGATCCGCGGTTTCGGGTGCTCATCGGCTCGACCGAGGGGGAGACGATTCTGTCGATCAACAACAAACAAGCGCCCTTCGACAACGCCAAGGTTCGCGCCGCCGTGGCCCATGCGATTGACCGTCAGGCGATCATTGATGGCGCGATGTTTGGCTACGGCACCCCGATCGGCAGTCATTTCGCCCCCCACAACCCGGCCTATGTGGATCTAACTGGCACCAGCGCCCATGACCCGGAGAAGGCCCGCGCGCTGCTGGCTGAGGCGGGCTTTGCCGATGGGTTCACCACCACGCTGCACCTGCCGCCGCCGTCCTACGCCCGCCGGGGGGGAGAGATCATCGCCGCGCAACTGGCCGAGGTCGGCATCACCGCCGAGATCATCAATGTGGAATGGGCGCAGTGGCTGGAGACGGTGTTCCGGGGCAAGAATTTTGGCCTGTCTATCGTCAGCCACACCGAACCGATGGATATCGGCATTTACGCCCGGCCCGACTACTACTTCCAGTATGACAACGCCGCCTTTCAGGATCTGATGGCAGAGCTGACCGGCACCACCGATCCCAACGCCCGCACCAAGATGCTGCAACAGGCGCAGGAGATCATCGCGCAGGACCATGTAAACGTCTTCCTGTTCCAGCTCGCCGCACTCAGCGTGGCCAAGGCGGATTTGCAAGGGCTCTGGGCCAATGCCCCGACACAGGCCACTGACCTGACCGGAGTCAGCTGGGCAAAATAGGCCGAAACCCCCTGTATTAGAGCCGAAACAACAGCGGCCCGGACCGGGCGCTGTTGTCTATTGGCAACCTCTCAGCCAAGCCCACGACGCCGACGCAGCAGCGCCACCGACTCCCGGATCTGATCCCGCACAGGGCCGGGGCGGGGCGTATCCCGCAAGGTTGTGAACCAATGCTCCGGTGGGTTGCGTCCCAGACGGTGCCCCTTGAACTCAAGCCCGCGCAGGACCTCTTCAGCCGTTGGTGGCAGACGATCGGGGATCTCATGCCCGTTCAGGGTCGCCCACACCCCGGTCCAAAGCCGCCCGACCGACCAGGGGTTATACCCGCCCCCGCCCAGCACCAGATAGCGCGGCGCAAGTGGTCGCAGCGCCGCAACCACCGACCAATGTGCCGTGTTGGACAGGTCCAGATGCGCCAACGGATCCTCGGTAACCGCATCCGCCCCGCATTGCAGGACCACCGCATCCGGCGCAAAATCTGCCACCGCAGGCAGGATCAGCTCCTCAAGGATATAGGCCATCTCGCTATCGTTGAACCCGCGTGGCACCGGCAGGTTCAGCGCGCTACCGCCCGCATCATCAGCCAGCTGGCCGGTCTTGGGCCAGAGGTTCTCCTCATGGGTTGAAATCATCAGCACATCGGGATCGCCAACAAAACCATGCTCGACCCCATCCGCATGATGAGCATCGATGTCCACATAGGCAATCCGCTGCGCGCCGTGATGGCGCAGCGACAGCATCGCCAGCACCGGATCATTGAGATAGCAAAACCCATTGGCCCGATCCGGCATCCCGTGATGAGTGCCCCCCGCCGGGTTGTAGATCACGCCCCCTGCCGCCAACCGCTCCCCCGCGAGGATCGACCCGCCCGCCGCCGTGGCCGGCCTGCGGAAAATCTCCGGGAACACCGGATTGGAAATCGTTCCGATATGATGTCGCGCCTTCACCTCATCACTCACCGCCTGCGCCCGCTCCGCCGCCTGAAGCGCGGCGATATACTCCGCGCTATGCCAGCGTTCCAACGCCGCCGGTTTCGCGCGGGGCGAGGTCTGATACTGCGCCGACGGCAACCAGCCCAGCGCCCGTGTCAGATCCATCACAGTGGACACGCGCGGCACCCGAAGCGGGTGCATCCGCCTATAGCTGGACCCACGATAGATCTCAGAGCCAATAAAAATCGGCGCCTCCAGCGGGCTGGAGGGCGGGACCGCATCAGCGGTGGCAGACAGAGCGGGAGCAGCAGGGACTTGTGTCATGCGCCCAGAGATAGCGCGGAACAGTGCTGCGCCAAACCCCGCAGATCCAACAGCAGCAGCCGCCGCGCGATAGCCGCACATCTTCGCCTTTTACGATCATGCTAGGACGCTGTGAAATAAATGTTTTTGCCGTTTTCTCCAGCTCAGGGCTTGGCCGCTCTGGACCCGCGCCCAGCGCCCCCCTAACCTGCCGCCAATGGGACGCTATATCGCCAAACGCCTGCTGTCGCTGATCGTCAGCCTTGTGATTGCCTCTTGGGTGATCTTCTTCGTGATTGAAATCGCGCCGGGGGATCCTGCATCCTTCATGCTGGGGATCAACGCGCAACCCGATACCATCGCCGCGCTGCGCAGTGAGTTGGGATTGGATGAGGGGAAATTCGCCCGCTACATCAGCTGGTTCACCGGTATGTTGCAGGGCGATTTCGGCACCTCCTACACCTATCGCACGCCGGTTGCGCAGATGATCGCGGATCGGCTCTGGGTGTCGCTGCCGCTGGCGCTTTATGCGCTGACGCTGTCGACGCTGATTGCCCTGCCCGCTGGCATCTATGCCGCCGCCCGTCGGGGCAGGTCCGGTGATATCGCGGTGATGGGCGCAACCCAGCTGGGGGTTGCAGTGCCCAATTTCTGGTTTGCGATGATGCTGGTGCTGGTCTTTGCCATCAATCTGCGCTGGTTCAGCGCCGGGGGATTTGTCGGTTGGGAGGCAGGGCCGCTGGCCGCGCTGCACTCCCTCACCCTGCCTGCCATTGCGCTCGCCCTGCCGCAGGCGGCCATTCTGGCCCGCGTCATGCGCTCGGCTCTCCTCGATATTCTGGGCGAGGATTTCATCCGCACCGCCCGCGCCAAGGGGCTGAGCCAGCGCCAAGCGCTCTGGCGGCACGGGCTGCGCAATGCGCTGATCCCGGTACTGACCATCATCGGGTTGCAGTTTTCCTTCCTCCTCGCAGGCGCGATTATCATTGAGCAGGTATTTTACCTGCCCGGTCTGGGGCGGCTGGTGTTTCAGGCCATTTCCGCCCGTGATCTGATCGTGGTGGAAAGCGTCGTGATGCTCTTGGTGTTTGCGGTGATCGTGGTGAATTTCCTTGTCGATCTGACTTATGCGCTGGTCGATCCCAGACTGCGGGGGCGCGGATGACAAACCACATTTCTCCCTTATGCCCGGCACAGCCGGGCAGCGCCCGACCCTCCCCCCGGGAGGGCGCTTTGCACCCACCCAGGGTCGGACGCAAGCCACTCCGCGACACGCGAGGCCGCCAATGACCCGGAGCCTCATCCTTGGCGGTATCCTCTCCGCACTCGTAGTGCTGGCAGCACTGCTGTCGTTCATCTGGACACCTTACGACCACACCACGATGAACATCCCCGCCAAACTGCAAGCGCCAAACGCCCTACACTGGCTGGGGACCGATCACTTTGGTCGCGATATCCTGTCGATGATCATGGTCGGCGCGCGCACCTCGATTGCGGTGGCGCTGGTGGCGGTGGGGATCGGCATGGGGCTTGGCGTGCCCGTTGGTCTGGCCGCAGCTGCCAAGCGTGGCTCCTGGCTGGACGAAGGCATCATGCGAGCCAATGATCTGGTCTTTGCCTTCCCCTCGCTGGTGATCGCCATCCTGATCACCGCCATCCTTGGCGCCGGTGCGATCAATGCAATCATCGCCATCGGCATTTTCAATATCCCCGTCTTTGCCCGCGTCACCCGCGGCGCGGCGCTGTCGCTCTGGCAGCGGGAGTTCATTCTGGCGGCCCGTGTCGCTGGCAAGGGATCCGCCAGAATTTCAGCCGAACATATCCTGCCCAATGTCGCCAACCTGCTGATCGTACAAGGCACCATCCAGTTCTCGCTCGGCATTCTGGCCGAAGCCGGCCTCAGCTATGTCGGCCTTGGCGCGCAACCCCCGGTGCCCAGCTGGGGACGGATGCTGGCGGATGCGCAGACCATGGTCAGCCTCGCGCCGCATATGGCGCTGGTGCCGGGCTGTGCGATCATCCTCACCGTTCTGGGATTGAACCTGATGGGGGACGGGCTGCGTGACTGGCTTGATCCCAAATTGCAGGACGGCCGCGCATGACCCTTCTTGATATCACCAACCTGTCACTCTCCATCGGAGCCTTTCCGATCCTGCGGGAGGTTTCCCTGTCGGTGGAGCCTGGTGAGATCCTCGCCATCACCGGCGAAAGCGGGTCCGGGAAATCCCTGACCGCGCTGACCATTCTGCGCCTCCTGCCCAATTGCACGCGTCTGTCGGGGCATCTCAGCCTTGAGGGGCAGGATCTCCTGTCGCTGAGCGAGGAGCAGATGTGCGATCTGCGCGGGCGCAAGGTCGGCATGGTGTTTCAGGAACCGATGAGCGCGCTCAACCCGGTGCAGAGCATCGGTGATCAGGTGATGGAAACCCTCCTGCTGCACAGCAGCGCCACCAAAGCAGATGCCGAAGCAGAGGCGCGCAGCCTGCTGGACCGGGTTGGCCTACCAGCGGAGCGCTTCCCGCTCAGCCGGTATCCGCATGAGCTGTCTGGTGGGCAGCGTCAACGGGTGGTCATTGCCATGGCCATTGCCATGCGCCCCGCCCTGCTCATCGCGGATGAGCCGACAACCGCGCTGGATGTGACCACACAGGCGCAGATCCTCGACCTGCTGCGCGATCTGGTGCGGGACTACGGCATGGGGATGATCATCATCACCCATGATCTGGCGATTGTGGCTGATTTGGCGGATCATATCGTGGTCATGCGCAAGGGCGAAGTGGTGGAGACCGGCACCACCGCGCAGCTCCTTGCCACGCGCCGCCATCCCTATACCCAGAAGCTCTTTGCCGCATCGAACCATCAGGCCGACCTGCCCGCCGCCACGGCAACGGATCCGCACAGAACGCCGCTGCTGGAGGTCCGCGAGGCGGTGCGGGACTATCCTCTGCCCCGCAAACGCCTGTTCGCACCAGCAGAGCACATGTGCGCGGTGGATCACGTCAGTTTCGCCCTGCACCAAGGTGAGCGGCTGGGGCTGGTCGGGGAATCCGGCTGCGGGAAATCCACCCTGACCCGCGCTATTCTGGGGCTGGAGCCGCTGCAAGGCGGGGAGATCCTGCTGGATGGCACCCTGCTTTCGGGCAAGGGGCTGACGGCAGAACAGCGGCGCAAGATGCAGGTGGTGTTTCAGGACCCCTTCGGCAGCTTCAACCCCCGCCACAACGTGGCAAGGCTGATCACCGAACCTTTCCATGGGGTGCCTGACGCCCCCACCGGACAGGACCGGGACGACCGCGTGGCTGAGGCGCTCAGCGCGGTTGGCCTCACCCCCGATGATGCGGGGCGCTATATTCACCAGTTCTCCGGCGGTCAGCGCCAGCGCATTGCCATTGCCCGCGCGCTTATCACCCGGCCTGATCTGATCCTGTTTGACGAGGCGGTGTCAGCGCTGGATGTCTCCGTGCGCACGCAGATCCTTGATCTGCTGGCCGACCTGTGCCGCACCTATGGGCTCAGCTATCTGTTCATCAGCCACGATCTGCATGTGGTGCGCAGCATGACCGACCGGTGTCTAGTCATGCAAAAGGGCCGGATCGTGGAACAGGGCGATACCGAAGACCTCTTTTGCAATCCTCAACATTCCTACACGCAATCCCTGATCGCCGCCGCCCCGGTACTGCCTGATCTGGAAACGGGGGCGGCATGAGCTTTCGACTGACCTTGATCCTGCCCCGCGAACGCGCGCGGCTTGCGGCGGCGCTGACCCGCTATTACTCCGAAATCTCGCCCGAGCTTCGGATCGACCCGAGTGAGCGCGCAGGCCAGATGCTGCACCGCAAGGATGTCACCGCGTTCTGGATCCGTCAGGAGGAGGATCGCATCGGATTTGCCATTGTGCTGAACCTGCCCGATGATCGCCGTGAACTGTCCGAATTTGCCATTGATCCGACCTACCGCAGGCAGGGCTACGGCCATGCAGCGGCCAGCCTGATCTTTGCCGAATTTCCCGGCTACTGGCGCATGGGCATTTCCGCAGGCTCCCCCAATGCAGTGGCCTTCTGGGGCACCTGTCTGAGTGCGCTCAAAGGGGTTGAGCAACTGCGCGATGGCGCCCCGTTCACCGACCATCAGATCAAGAGTTACAGCTTCTACATTGCAGGAGACCAGAATGACTGACGCAGCACCACTTTGGTTCGATCCCGCACTCTGCCTGATTGGTGGCAGCTGGCACGCGCCTGCCGGGGGCGACACGCTACCGCTGACAAACCCGTCGGATGGCAGCCCCCTCTGCCAGATCGCGCGTGGGGACAGGCGCGACATTGATGCTGCTGTCACCGCAGCGCGCGCCGCTCTGGAGGGTGATTGGGGAGAGATGACCGCAACCGAACGCGGACGACTACTGACCCGGATGGGTGCGATGGTGCTGGAGCGAGTCGAGACCCTTGCCCAGCTGGAGGCGATGGACGTTGGCAAACCCCTGACACAGGCGCGCGCCGATGCGGTGGCGCTGGCGCGGTATCTGGAATTCTACGGTGGTGCGGCGGATAAACTGCATGGCGAAACCATTCCCTATCAGTCCGGCTACACCGTCTACACCCTGCGCGAACCGCATGGGGTGACGGGGCATATCGTGCCCTGGAACTATCCGATGCAGATCATTGGCCGCTCGGTCGGGGCTGCGCTGGCGATGGGAAATGCCTGCGTTCTGAAACCCGCTGAGGAAGCCTGCCTGACCGCGCTTGCCTTTGCCCAGATCGCGGTTGAAGCCGGGTTGCCCGCAGGTGCGCTGAACGTGGTGCCCGGCATAGGTGCCGAGGTCGGCGCGGCGCTGGCAGGGCATCCGGGTGTTGATCATATCTCCTTCACCGGGTCGGTCAGCACCGGCGCGCTGGTGCAGCAGGCGGCAGGGGCCAATGTGGTGCCTGTTACTCTGGAACTGGGCGGGAAGTCCCCGCAGCTGGTGTTTGACGATGCCGATCTGGATGCTGCCCTGCCCTTCCTTGTGAATGCCGGAATTCAGAATGCCGGTCAGACCTGTTCTGCCGCCTCGCGCATTCTGGTGCAGCGCGGTGTCTATGATCAGCTGCGCGCCGCGATGGCCGAGGCCTACAGCCAGCTGACCGTAGGGCCAGCCCTGTCTGATCTGCGTCTGGGACCGCTGATTTCCGCCCGCCAGAAAGAGATCGTTGAAGGCTATCTGGCCAAAGGTGCGGACCTGACGATTGCGGCCCAGGGTGTGCTGAGCGAGGAGGCCAGCGACAGTGGCGCCTATGTGTGCCCAACACTGTTTGCCGACGTCGCGTCAGATCATCCGCTGGCGCAGGAGGAGATCTTTGGCCCGGTGCAGGTGCTGATCCCGTTTGAGGATGAGGCCGAGGCGATCAGGATCGCCAACAGCACAGACTACGGATTGGTTGCAGGCCTCTGGACCCGCGACGGTGCGCGGCAGATGCGGCTGGCCAAACGCCTGCGCGCGGGTCAGGTGTTCCTGAACAACTACGGTGCAGGCGGCGGGGTTGAGCTGCCCTTTGGCGGGGTTGGAAAATCCGGCCATGGCCGCGAGAAGGGCTTTGAGGCGCTATATGGGTTTTCGCAGCTGAAAACGGTCGCGGCGTATCACGGCTAGACTGACGCCCGGCGTTTAGGTCATAGGATCTGCCCAATTGTTTCGCCTGCGAAACATTGGGGCAGATCCGTTGCCGCAACTTATTGGGAACATTGCCAGACAGGCCGCAAAATACGCGAAGTATTGCTAGACAATTACCGCCTGACTTTGCTGCTCCCCAACGCCAAAGACGCGTTTATAGCGGTCTATTTCATCCGCCGGTCCCATCGCCTTTTCCGGGTTGTCGGAGAGTTTCACAGTGGGGTTGCCATCAGCGGACACCGCCTTGCACACCAGAGAGAAGGGGGCCAGCGCATCGTTCGGCACCAGCCCGCGGAAATCATTGGTGAGCAGCGTTCCCCAGCCAAAAGACACTTTAGTGCGATTTGAGAATTGCGCGTGCAGTTCCTTGATCTTGGCCACATCCAGCCCATCGGAGAAGATCACCCGCTTGTTCTGAGGGTCCTCGCCACGGTCCTGCCACCAGCGAATGGCGGTTTCCGCGCCGCTGGCCGGATCGCCGCTGTCGATACGGATCCCGGTCCACCCCGCCAACCAGTCGGGCGCGCGATCCAGAAACCCCTTGGTGCCATATGTGTCGGGCAGGATGATGCGCAGATTGCCTTCGTGTTCATCATGCCAGTCGGACAGCACGTCATAAGGCGCCTGTGCAAGGGCCGCATCATCCTCTGCCAGCGCAGAATAGACCATGGGGAGTTCATGGGCATTGGTGCCGATGGCCTCCACCTCGCGGCGCATCGCAATAAGGCAGTTGGAGGTGCCGGTGAATTTGTCGCCCAGCCCTTCCATCATGGCCTGCACGCACCAATCCTGCCAGAGAAACCCGTGGCGGCGGCGGGTGCCAAAATCGGCGATGCTGAGGCCATCAATATCGCGCAGCTGCTCGATTTTTTCCCAGACGCGGGTCATCGCGCGGGCATAAAGAACCTGGAGTTCAAACCGGCCCATGCTGTTGATCACCGCGCGGCTGCGCAGTTCCATCAGCACCGAGAGCGCCGGAATTTCCCAGAGCATGACCTCAGGCCATTTGCCCTCAAACGTCAGCTCATATTGGTCGCCTTTGCGCTCCAGCTCATAGGGGGGCAGGCGCAGCCCTTCGAACCACTCCATAAAATCGGGACGGAACATCTGGCGCTTGCCATAGAAGGTGTTGCCGCGCAGCCAGGTGCTTTCGCCGCGCGACAGCGACAGGGAGCGGATGTGGTCCAGCTGTTCACGCAGCTCGCCCTCGTCGATCAGATCCGCCAGCGGGATATGTTTGGAGCGATTGATCAGCGAAAACCGCACATGAGTGTCACGACGATTGCGGAACACCGACTGGCACATCAGCAGTTTGTAGAAATCCGTATCGATCAGGGATCGTACGATCGGGTCGATCTTCCACTTGTGGTTATAGACGCGGGTTGCAATGTCCACAGGCGGGCCTCATCCATCGTGTTTCAATGGTTGATAAAACAGGCCGCAGCCCTGAGCAAAGGAAATCAGCCAGTGGCGCGGCGCCCCTGTGCCGGACAGTGTTTGCGCAGAACTGCCAGCAGATCATCGCGATTGATCGGCTTACTCAGGAAATCATCCATGCCGGCTGTTAAACAAGCCTCACGGTCGGAGTCGAAGGCGTTGGCGGTCAGCGCCGCGATCACCGGCTGACGAATGTCCATCTCACGAATATTGCGGGTGGCATCCAGCCCGTTCATCACCGGCATCGACATATCCATCAAAATCACATCGGGGTCAAAATCAGGCGTTTTCTCCATCGCCTCCGCTCCGTCCACGGCAAATTCAAGCGTAACAGGTTCATCCTGAAGGTATTTTTCCACAAGAAGACGGTTGATCCGGTTGTCCTCTGCCACCAGGATCCGCATCCCCTGCAGGGAGCGTCCCGCGTGTTGGGCAGCGTCGGCGGCCTCGGTGAGGTCAGATCCGGTGGCAGGCTGCATCCGCAGATGCACCGAAAAACAGGATCCTTTGCCCGGATCAGAGGTGACATCGATCTCGCCCCCCATCGCCTCGCACAGCAGGCGCGATATGGTGAGACCCAGGCCAGTACCGCCAAACCGTCGGGTGATCGCCGCATCGGCCTGAGAGAAGCGTTCGAAGATTTGATCCTGCTTTTCCTTGGCGATGCCGATGCCAGTGTCGGTCACGGAGAAGCGCAGCCGCAATCGGTCGCCCACCCGGCTGGTTGTGACGGCCACCCCGACGCCCCCCGCCTCGGTGAATTTCACCGCATTGCCAATCAGGTTCAACAGTACCTGACGCAGACGCCGGTCATCGCCGTTGATGATACGCGGTACGTCGGGCGCAATATCCAGATCAAGGGTGATACCCTTCTCCTGTGCCTGCGGTTCAAACAGCTGCAGGGTCTGCTGGAAACAGGCAGGCAGATCAAAGTCCACCTCGCTGAGGATCACCTCACCGGCGTCCATCTTCGACAGATCAAGCACATCGTTGATCAACGACAGAAGGGTGCGCGCCGAGCCGAGGATGGTGTCGGCATAGAGTTTCTGTTCGTCGTCCAGATCGGTGCGTTCGAGCATCTGCGCCATGCCGATGACACCATTCATCGGGGTCCGGATTTCATGGGACATGGTGGCAAGGAATTCGGATTTCACCCTGGCGCCTTCTTCTGCGGCAATCCGGGCATCTTTCAGCTGCTGTTCATACTGCTTGGCGGCAGTAACATCACGTTCAACGGCAATGATGGTTTCCACCGTGCCATCGTCACGCAACATCGGCACCTGATTGGTTTCCAGCCACAGAAGCTGGCCATCCTTGCGTCGGTTGCAGATCTCCAGCCGGAAGGGTTTGCCAGTGGCACGCCCCTTTTCCAGCGCGCGGACCACCGCCATATCGGTGTCATCCCCGTTGAGCAACGCGCCCGGCATCTTGCCAATCGCCTCATCATAGCGAAAGCCCGTGATCCGGGTAAACGCCTCATTCACCCAGCTGATCCGCCCCTCCTCATCCATGAGAAACACGCTGTCATTGGCGTTTTCCGCCACCAAGGCCAGCCGCTGGGATTGCAGCTGCTGAGCCTGCAGCTTGGCGTTGATCTGAGCGAGCTGCTTGTGCTGCAGCGCCATGGCCAGAGTGTTTTTGCGGCTGCGGTTGTAGCGTCCGACGATAAAGCTGACGAAGAAAAAGACACTGAAATAGAGCACCCCCAGACCAGCGATCTGGAACAGGTGCACCTCCTCCATCCCGCCGCCGGTTTCGGCGTGGGATTCAAGCGCGATCATGGCCAGGGGTGTCAGACCGTAGATCGCCAGCCGGGTGATGCCGGCAGACACATTATAGGGCAGGATCACGGTGGCATTGATGGCCGCACCGACCAGAATACCTACAGTGAAAAGCGGCGTGGCATGGGCCTGATGCAGGTGATCCTCAGAATGCATGAAGACCGACGGAGACCAGGCCAGAAACGCCAGCGACAGGGCCTGAATTGCAGCGGTGATCGCGCTGATCACCTGCACATGCCGAAAGCGCGCATTCTCCCCTATGGGCGTGGCCCGAGCGAGGTAGACGGTATCCAACATGTCCCCTAAAAAGGCGACGAGAAAGACCAGCAGACCAACCAGCGGAAAGGTCAGCAGCCCGATCAAGGCCGCCAGCCCCGCCATCGTCATTTGGCGATAGGCAAAATATTGGGCCCGCCCATCCGCATACCGGTTGAGCAGCCCGCGCTGGCTGTATCGCCTGTTATAGGTATCTAATGGCCCGTTTTTGAGCGCATCGGCCTGCGACATCTGCTTGCTAGGTCCCTGATGACGACGAGTCTCTTAATTATCGTCAATTCGTTAACAACTTACCCAAGGGCACGCCGCAGGTGCACGCCAGCCGCCTGCATCTTTGATATAGCAGCCGCCAGCGATCCATCCAGATCAATCGCCCGACAAGCCGTCAGGTCAACCGTCACATCATATCCCAGCCGCGCGGCATCCAGCGCCGAGAAGGCAACGCAGAAATCCGTCGCCAGCCCAACCAGCGTCAGATCCGAAATCCCACGCTCCTGCAGATAGCCGTGCAAGCCGGTTGCCGTGCTCTGGTCATTTTCAAAGAACGCTGAGTAGCTGTCGATCTCACGTCGGTAGCCTTTGCGCAGGATGAGATCGCCGCGCAGGTCCAGATCTGGATGAAACTGGGCGCCCGCGCTGTCGATCACACAGTGATCCGGCCACAGAACCTGCGGGCCATAGGGCATCTCGACTATATCATAAGCCTCAGAATCGCAATGCTGCGAGGCAAAGGAGCTGTGGTCGCTTGGATGCCAATCCTGGGTCATCAGAACCGCATCATATTGCGCCATCATCGCATTGATCGGGGCCACAACCTGATCCCCCTCCGGCACCGCCAGAGCGCCGCCCGGGCAAAAATCCATCTGCACATCAATCACGATCAAGGCTTTGGTCATAAGGGTCTCCGCAACTTTGGTAACAGGGGTACGCGTCGCAAACCCACCCGTCAACAAAGCTGCACCGATGTCGCGGCCCGTGACCTTGCAGCGGCTTGTCTGCTTGGTGTAAAGCGGCGCCATGTATACGATTGCTGCGCTCTACCACTTCACCCGTTTCGACGATCCTGCCGCCATCAAACCGGCGCTGCTGACGCTCTGCGATGCACAGCAGGTAAAAGGCTCCTTGCTGCTGGCTCAGGAAGGGATCAATGGCACCATTGCCGGCCCGCGGGCCGGGATTGATGCGGTGCTCGCGCATATCAGGGCGCTGCCGGGATGCGGCGATCTGGACTGGAAGGAAGCCAGCAGCGACAAGCCCCCCTTTGGCAAGATGAAGGTGCGCCTGAAAAAAGAGATCGTGACCATGGGCCAACCGGACATCGATCCGCGCGCCCGCGTCGGCAACTATGTGGAGCCGGAAGACTGGAACGATCTGATCCGTTCAGACGATGTGGTGGTGATCGACACCCGTAATGACTACGAAGTTGCCATCGGCAGCTTTGAAGGTGCCATCGATCCTAAGACCGAGAGTTTTCGCGAGTTCCCCGCCTGGTGGGAGCAGAACAAGGACCGGTTCCACAACAAACGCGTGGCGATGTTCTGCACCGGCGGTATCCGCTGTGAGAAATCCACCAACTTCCTCATTGGTCAGGGTGTTGAGGATGTCTATCACCTGAAAGGTGGCATCCTGCGCTACCTCGAGGAAATGCCGAAAGAGGACAGCAGTTGGAATGGCGAATGTTTCGTCTTTGACAGCCGGGTGTCTGTTGGTCACGGATTGCAGGAAGGCCCGCATGAGCTGTGCAACGGCTGCCGCCGTCCCATTCTGCCTGAGGACAAGGCCAACCCCGCCTTTGAACAGGGCGTATCCTGCCATCTTTGCATCGACGAAACCTCAGAAGCGGACAAGGCCCGGTTTCGTGAACGCCAGAAACAGATGAAACTGGCGCGGCAGCGCGGTGAGGATCATCTGGGGCATCTGCCGCTGCGCTGATCCTGATGCAAGGGCGGGAGCCAGTGTTCTGTGCCTGCCCAACATAAACACCCGGCACCAGACCGGGGTGCCAACAGACCGGGGTGCAACAGTCCCATGCGGGGACATATGCCCCCCATTGTCGCCATGAAAAACCCCGGTTAAATTCCTTAGGGTTAGGTATCACCCGAGCGCTAGCCGGTATGCGTGCGATATGCGGGCAGTGGTACAAACGATAATGTGTTTGGAGAAACGGTACACTGCCCTAAAGTGGTAGAGAGTCCTGCCTGAAGAGTGAGCCGAGGTTTATGGCGATGAGCAAGAACGCAGCATTCTGCGCTGAACTGAAATCCCGCAACGGGGTTGAGGTCGATCCGGCGGAGCGTCAGCCGGTTGAGGCTGATCTGGGAGCGGATGCAATCCAGTATAAATTGACCCCAGCCGGTCTGCGCCAACTGTTCAAATCACTATCAGACCAATCTCCGTCGGGGAGTGACCCCACCGATACCGGACCGCGAGGGTAGCGCGATGCCACAATATACAGTCACAGCCTTCAGATGGAGCGGGACGGGCTATAATGCCCAGTACAACACCTCCTACACTGCCACCTTGGACGATGACGACGCGGCCTATCAGGGGGCTGGCGACGGCAGTGAAAGCATCAGTATCAACGGTGGTGCCTTCAACGGATCTACGGGTTCACCTTATGCGATCAATGTCTCCTTCACTGACACTGGCGGCACCGCACATGTAGAAACATTCTATTTCTTCAATACCGGTGGCAATTGGTATTTTGTACCCGGACCGGACTCAGAGTTTACGGTCGGCGCAACGCTGGGCAGCTATCAGAACCATACCACGGGCTGGAACTATTCCGACATCACCTGTTTTGTCCGTGGCACGCTGATCGAAACGGATCGTGGCCAGATGGCGGTCGAGGCCCTTGTTGCCGGGGATCGGGTTCGGGTCGCGGACGGCAGCTACCAGCCTCTGCGCATGGTGATGAGTCGCAAGCTGTCGGCAGCTGAGGTGACGGACAATCCCAAACTGAGGCCTGTCAGAATCACCGCCGGAGCGCTGGGGCACGGATTGCCGGAGCGCGACCTTCTGGTCTCGCGACAGCACCGGATGCTGGTGTCGTCGAAAATCTCGGAGCGGATGTTTGTCGCCCCTGAGGTGCTGGTGGCTGCGGTGCGCCTGACGGAGCTTCCCGGTATTTTTGCCGAGCCGAACGCAGAGGCGGTCGAGTATTTCCACCTGCTATGCGACCAACACGAGGTCATCTTCGCCGAAGGCGCCCCGACCGAGAGCCTATTCACCGGCGCCGAGGCGCTGAAGACCCTATCCCCGGAAGCCTATGAGGAAGTCACACTTCTGTTTCCCGAGCTGCTTGCCGCACAGGCTCCAGCCCGGTCTGCCTGCCCGATCCCCAGCGGCAGACAGCAACGCCAGCTCGTGGCGCGCCATCTGAAGAACAACAAACCCGTCCTTGGGGGCATCCCAACAGCGGCGCTATGACCTACGCCCGGCCGGCCATCGCAGGCTGGGGTATCCTCGGAAGAATTCAACTGAGCTAGCAGAGTGCGCCGGATCGTTTTCGGTCGTCAGATATTATTATGCAAAACCGATCTCTACTGTGCCGAAGGGGCCGAAATCCGCAGCGATTTCTGTGCCAGACGGACATTCGACAGGGCGGATAAAGCTGCCGGACAAGACGATCTGACCAGGTTCAATCCGTTGGCCGTATTGCGCCATGCGGCGCGCCAGCCAGACCACACTTTCGACCGGATCGTTGAGAACACCCGCCCCGAGACCGGTCTCCTCGACCTCGCCATTCCGGCTGGTGATCGCCCCGACCCAACGCAAGTCAAAGGCCGCAACATCATGACGCTGAGCGCCCAACACAACACCCGCATTGGCGGCGTTGTCGCTAATGGTGTCAAAGACATTCCGGCTTTGGCCGGTGGCATGGTCCTGGCGCGCGATGCGGGTATCAAGAATTTCGAGGGCGGGCGCAACATAGTCGGTGGCTGTCAAAACCTCGGCGCGCGTGACACTGCTGCCGCCAATCGCGGTTTTCATGACAAAGGCGATTTCCGCTTCAACTCGCGGCTGGATAAAACGTCCGTTGGGCACACGCCCACCATCAGCAAACAGCATATCATCAAAGAGGATACCGCTGTCTGGAATGTCGATATTCAGGGTATATTGCATCGCCTTCGACGTGAGCCCGATTTTCCACCCGATGACCCGGCGCCCCTGGGCCAGCTTGGCCTGATGGATCGCTGACTGGATCGCATAGGCATCATCCATGTCCATCTCCGGGTGCCGCAAGCTGAGCAATCCAATCTGCTGGCCGGTCTTCTCCGCCTGCAATAAATCCGCAGCGGCCTGCGCGTGGTCCTGCGGTGTCATGGCTGTTCGTCCTCAATCGTGTTTTTGAGAGTACCGATCCCTGTCACTTCGACCTCAACCACATCGCCGGGCTTCAGGAACTGAGGCGGATCAAGCCGCGCGCCGGATCCGGTCGGCGTGCCGGTCACGATGACATCGCCCGGCTCCAGCGTCATAAAGGTGGAGATATATTCGATCTCCCGCCGGATCGGGTGCATCATACGCGACAGGACATCGTCCTGCCGGATATCACCGTTCACACGCGTAATGATCCGTGCGGTGTCCAACTGCGCAGGATCATTGAAAGGTACAAGCCAGGGGCCGATGGCACCCGAGTTATCCCAGTTCTTGCCCTGAGTGACGTTGAATTTTGCGTGCCGCACCCAATCGCGGATGGTGCCCTCATTACAGATGGTCAACGCCGCAATATGGTCATAGGCGTCGGCCTGCGCGATACGCCGCCCTCCTTTGCCAATAATGATGGCAACCTCGCCTTCGTAATCGAGCATATGGCTCTCGGGCGGGCGGATAAGAGGGCGGTTGTGACCGGTGAAGCCGCTGGCGAAGCGGGGAAACAACGACATGTATTTCGGCTGCTCACTGCCGTCTTTGTATTCGGCGTTGCGGTCTGGAAAATTCACCCCGACGCAGAGAATACGCCGCGCATTGGGCAGCACCATGTCGAACTGCACATCTGTATGGGTGACGGATCTGCCCTCGGCTGTGACCGTCAGCTGATCCAGCCCACCATCCCGCACCACATCCAGAAGGGTCGGCCATTGCGGGAAGTCCGGGCTGAGCGCGATCATCCCGTCATCGGTTGCGGCCCCGTAGAAATTCTGCCCATCGGCGCTGTAACTTGCAAACTTCATGGCGCGATGATCGGGCTGGCTTTCAACTCCGACTCCCTCGGCGTGACCCCGACAAAACGGCTGCCATGTTTGAACCAGCTTTCCGGGGCGGGCGCTCCCCAGAGCGTCTGGCGCTGCGGATCCTTCAGATCCCATTTGATCGGCTCAAGGTCAGGATCGACGGTCTGATAATCGGAACAGTAGATTTCGATCCGGTGGCCATCGGGATCTAGGATATAGAGGAAGAAGGCGTTGGAAATGCCGTGCCGCCCCGGCCCACGTTCGATATTGTCGACATAGCCGGTGGTCGCCATCAGATCGAGCAGGTCGATGATATTGAGCGGGTTTGGCACCCAGAAGGCAACATGGTGCATGCGCGGGCCGGTGCCATTGGTGAAGGCCATGTCATGCACGCCACCTTTGCGATGCAGCCAGGCCGCCCAGAGTTTCTTGCTCTCTTCATCTTCGGTGTATTCCGTCACCCGAAAGCCGAAATCACTGTAGAAGCCGACCGAGGCATCTACGTCATGGCTGAAGCAGTTGAAATGGTCGATCCGCAGTGGCTTCACCCCGCGATAGAGCGCGTATTGCTGGTGGATCGGTGCCAGCCGGTCCATTTTGTGATAGAACTCCAGCGGGATACCCATGTTATCCGAGGTCAGCAGTGTACGCCCCTGATACGGGCGCTGCACCCATTCGGTTGGCCGCCCCTTCTTACGGAAATAGGCATCCGCGCGATCCAGATCTTCCTCATCAAAGGTCTTGAACCCCATCACCTCGACTGTGCCCGGCTGGTCCGATTGCTGCAGGATCACGCAATGGTGGCCGCGTTCCTCCATCGCGCGCAGATAGATGCGGTTTTCAGCCGCATCACTGACCTGCAGGCCAAGGATTTCAGTATAGAATTTTTGAGACGCGGCCAGATCTTTGACGTTCAGGCAGACATGGCTGAGACGAATGGTGTTGAAGTCGGGATAGAGATTTGGGGCTGGGACAGGCATTAGAGTGCTCCTAACTTCGTAATCTTGTGGGAGCCGGTGGCGAAACCGATGTGCTTTTGCTCCATGTAGAATTCAAACGACCAATCGCCGCCGTCGCGACCAATTCCGGATGCCTTTACGCCACCAAACGGGGTCGGCAGGTGCCGGACATTTTCGGAGTTTACCCAGATCATGCCTGCTTCCAGCCTGTCAGTGAAACGTAAGGCTCGGGTCAGGTCATTGGTCCAGAGATAGCCGGTCAGCCCGTACGCGGTGTCATTGGCCAGCGCCAGCGCTTCCTCTTCGGTGGTAAACGGGATCGATGTCAGCACCGGGCCGAAGATCTCCTCCTGAGCGATGCGCATGTCATTGCGCGCATCCGTGAATAGCGTCGGCCTTATGAAATACCCTGCTTCGCCAACGGTTTCACCGCCGGCCGCAATTGTTGCACCGTCTTCTGCCGCGATGTCAAAATAGCTGGTGACCTTGTTGAAATGCTCTTCGCTGACAAGCGGGCCGATTTCTGTCGTGGGGTCCAGCGGGTGACCAACCTTGATGGTATTGACGCGGTCGATCAGACGGGCCTCAAAATCGGCCCTGATGCTCTCTTGTATCAGCAACCGTGACGATGAGGTGCAGCGTTCCCCGTTGATCGAGTAGATCATGAAAATCACCGCATCCAGCGCGCGCTCAAGATCTGCATCCTCAAAAACGATGACGGGGTTTTTGCCGCCCAGTTCGAGATGGTTGCGTTTCAGTGTGTCCGCGCCCTGTTTGGTGATCAGACTGCCAGTGCGCGACTCGCCCACAAAGGCGATGGCCCTGATCGCTGGGTGCTCACAAAGCGCTTTGCCTGCCTCATCGCCAAACCCATTGACCGTGTTCAGCACGCCGGGGGGCAGGCCGGCCTCCTCGGCGATTTCGACAAGAAGGCGGGCTGTCAGGGGCGAGGCTTCGGCGGGTTTATGAACAACCGTGCAGCCGGCGGCCAACGCCGGCGCAATCTTCCACGTTGAGAGCATAAACGGTGTGTTCCACGGGGTGATCACCCCAACCGGGCCGATGGGGAGGCGGGTGGTCACATTCATCAGCGTCGGGGATTGCAGGTGCTGCCCGTCCCGGGCCTGCACCACCTGATCGGCAAAATAGCGAAAGTTCTCGGCACCGCGCAGGGCGGCCTTGGACATGAATTTATAGGCTTGGCCGATGTCCCAGCATTCACAGAGTGCAATCTCCTCTGCACGCGCCTCAATGCCCTCGGCAATGCGGATCAGAATTTTCTTGCGCTGAAGCGCAGGCAAATCCCGCCATTCCGCGAAGGCCTGCTGCGCCGCCTGAGCGGCAGCATCAATGTCAGCTGCCGTTCCATGCGCCACATCACAGATCACGCTTTTGTCGACTGGGGATATGCTCTGGAATACGCCAGCCCCTCCAGCCACATCCGCGCCTGCGATCCGATTCCGGATCCCCGTGTCGCGGAACCGCGCAAGATAGCCGTCCAATTTGCCGATATTGCTGTCAAGCTGGCTCATGCCTTGTCCTCCAGATGGTCGCGGATGTTTCCGAATTTGGGTGAGAGCTCCGCATCGATGTCGCGCATCTCCACAGAAAGGGCGATGGAGTGGCTCTCCATCGCGGTGCGGGCAAAATCGCGGAGCACAGAAAATATGCGCGCAGTGGCGTCTTTCTTGACCGCATGACTGCGCCCGGCGCGCAGGCGGATGGACAGGTCAATGAACCCGTGCGCCGGATTGCCATCTGCTATCGCCACATGGTCCACCCGAACGGCGCGAACGCGGATCCCGGCGGTGGGAAAGGTCTCAATCTGCGCTGCTTCGGCACGGAGCGCCTCGCAGAGTGCCGTCATGTCCAGCGCCCCTTCAAGGTTGGCAGAATATTCGATCTGGAAATGCGGCATCACGGATCCTGCAGGTTATTGGCCATATATTACTTATCAAGTTAAGTAAAAAATCGCCCGTGTCAATGTTGTGATCCACCAATTCGCCGTTCCGGCGAAATGATGCCCTCGGCACACCAGCTGTCAAAAATCTCCAACACCTTGTCAGCGAAGGCGGCATCGTTGATGTGGCTGTCGATGCGATGGGCGGCGACATGGGCGGGCAATCTTGCCTCAAGCTCCGCCAGAAAGGTCGCCAGACCGGTGCTGTCATGGAGATCCGCACCCTCCCGATCCCATTCGCCCAGCCCGCATTCAGGCAATATCATCGCGACGGGGCCGATAGCGGTTGCCAGCTGCGTCGCATGGGCCTGCGCGACCTGCCGCCGTTCCTCGGTGTTGAGCACAACTGAGGTCAGCAGGCGATTATGCGCATGGGTGGGATGGTCGGCCCATTTCTCCGCAACCGGCTGCCAGCCGACCACATCCACCAGATCATAACAGCCAGGCGCGACGATCTGCGGGATCCCTGCAAGACCCGCATTGGTCAGCCGATCCGCTCCGGCAGAAATGGCAGATCCGTGGATCTGGTTCCCCAGTTCCTGCGTACAAAAATCAAAAACGCAGGCAAAGGCGCGCTGCTTTGCGAGGCTTTCAAACGCCCGCCCGCCCATGCCTGTGGCGTGAAATACGGCGACCTCAAAACCGCGCGTCTCCAGCGCCGGTTTCAGCGGTATCACATATTTCAGCGCAGAGGTGCCAAGGGACATGATCCCGATCAGCGGTTTATCCGGATCCGGCATCTGCACAGCCCGCGCCGCACCGAGAACCGCACCGGCGGCCTGACTAAGCGAGGCCCTGCACACCGAGTTAAGACCATATAGCCCTCCTGCCCATAAGATCATCTGGGTATCAGGAGCCAGCCGCTCGGCCGGGATCAGCGGCGAGAAAGCAACCGTTGAGACGATGTACTTCGGCACGCCAAGCGGCAGTGCGGAACAAACATCAAGTGCCAGATCGGTGCCCATGGTCCCACCCAGAACAATCACGCCATCAAAGGCGGCGGCGCTGTGCAGCCGTGCCGCCAGCACGCTCGCCCCGCGCGCCATGATCTGCATAGCGGTATTTTCATCACCACTTTCGATCGCGGCCTGGATAGAACTGTCACCAGCCGTTGCCACATCATGTTTTGAATAATCAGTCGGGGTCGCGGGATCGCCCAGCACCGAGACATCCATGGTCAGCACCTGGCCGCCCTGGTCACGAATAACCCCCGCGAGGAAACTCAACTCATCGTCTTTGGTATCATAGGTGCCGATCACCAGAATGGTTTTATTGGTCATGACACCCCCCTTCAGAGCTTCATCCATGCGGTCTTCAGATTGATGTATTTGTCGATGGCATGGAGCGATTTATCTGCGCCATTTCCGGATTGCCCGACCCCGCCAAGAGGCACCGTGCCGTCGGCACCGCCGTAGGTGTTGACGTGCATGATCCCGGCTCTTACGCCCTGCACCATGCGATGGGC
Source organism: Phaeobacter gallaeciensis DSM 26640 (assembly GCF_000511385.1). Classification (NCBI taxonomy): domain Bacteria; kingdom Pseudomonadati; phylum Pseudomonadota; class Alphaproteobacteria; order Rhodobacterales; family Roseobacteraceae; genus Phaeobacter; species Phaeobacter gallaeciensis. Next base: position 25,684 of record NC_023137.1, on the reverse strand, counting down.
CCGGCTCAGCCCTGCGGTCCAGACCGCGCCCGCAAGACCGTAGACCGTAGCATTGGCAATCCGCAGGGCTTCGGCGTCAGTCTCAAATGGCGTGACCGCAAGCACCGGGCCGAAGACCTCCTCCTGCGCCAGTGTTGCATCAGGCGTCACGCCGGTGACAATTGTAGGCGCCATGTAAGAGCCACCGGTTTCGGACAGCAGACGCTGCCCCCCGGTGACGATCTGCCCCCCCTCCGCTTCTGCTTTGGCGACACATTGCAGGTTCCGGGTAAGCTGTGCTTCGGAATTGATCGCGCCGATCTGCGTGTCGAGCCGGAGCGGGTCGCCGACCCGCATGGCCTGCGCTGCCTTCACCACCTGTTCGACAAACGCGTCATGAATCGAGGCCTCCACCAAGAGCCGCGACCCTGCCACGCAAACCTGACCCGAGTTGCGGAAAATACCAGCGGCGGAGACCTTCGCCGCCTCTGCCAGATCCGGCGCATCGGCAAAGACGATATTGGGAGATTTACCGCCCAGCTCCAGATACACACGTTTCAGATTGGAGCGCGCAGCATAGTCCATCAGACGGCGCCCGGTTTGTCCGGATCCGGTGAAGACCAAAACGTCAACATCCATGGAGAGCCCCAGCGTCTCTCCCACAACCGCGCCTTCACCGGTGACTGCGTTCAGAACGCCCGGCGGCAGCCCGGCCTCCAATGCCAGTTCCACCATACGCATCAGCGAGAGTGACGCCATCTCAGACGGCTTCAGAACCACGGAGTTTCCCATGGCCAGTGCTGGCGCCAGCTTCCAGGCGCCGATCATCATCGGGAAATTCCAGGGAATGATCGCGCCGACAACACCGACCGGTTCCTTGTGGATCATCCCAAGGATGTCCTTGGAGGTTGGAGCGATTTCGCCATAGATCTTGTCCAGCGCTTCGGCATAGTAGCGGATGGTCGCGGCGGCGGATCCGGGTTCGGCCTTCAGCGCCATGCTGATCTCGGTGCCATTGTCGCGCACCCCCAGAACCGCAAGGTTCAGCGCATCAGCCTCAATCAACTCCGCCCATTTCATCAGAACCTTCTTGCGCGCAGCCGGGGGTTGACCAGCCCAGCGACGGTCCTCAAAGGCGGCGCGGGCAGAGGTGATGGCGCGTTCCATATCCGCCGCTGTTCCCCGCGCAATCCGGGTCAGCACCTGCCCGTCGATGGGCGAGAGCACTTCCATCGTTGCCCCATCGGAGGCGGCAACCTGCTGCCCGTCAATCAGATGTGAAAAACACGGCACAGGCTGCGCACGCAGAGTGTCAATTTTGGTCTGGTCCATTGGGGTTACCTTGTCTGGCTGTCGTGCAAATCGTGGTCTTCATCCGGTTGATGCAGCTGCCATTCCCGCATCAACGCGCGGATATGCAGCGCCAGAACCAAAACGATCAGCGCGAAGAGGATGAAGGAAATCGGCCGGTCAATCATATCAAGCGGTGTTTTGAGTCTGGGCAGGGCGGAGCGCAGCTTGACCTCCATGATGCCGCCCAGGACCATGCCCAGAATAATCGGCACAATTGGCAGGTTCAGGCGCTTGAGGATCAGGCCGAGAACGCCAAACCCCGCAGCGATCATGCAGTCCGTCAGGGAGTTTCGCAGCGAATAGACCCCAACGAAGGACAACAACAGGATCAGCACCCCCAGAAACCGGGTCGGGATCCGGATGATCCGGGTCAGCAGGTTGGTGGACACCATCAAAAAGGCCACCACGATCACATTCAGCAGGATCAGCGCCAGATAGAGGCCATAGACCAGATCGATATTGTTCTGAAACAATTGGGGGCCGGGAATGACATTGTGAACATAGAACACCGACAGCATCATCGCCGTCAGAGCCTCGCCCGGAATGCCAAGCGCCAGCAGCGGGATCATGGCGGCCGCCGGGACGGCATTGTTTGCAGCCTCTGAGGCGATCAGCCCTTCGGGAGAGCCTTTGCCAAAGAGATCCGGCGTCTTGGAGGTTTTCTGAGCATAGGTGTAGCTCATGAACTGGGCTGTGAACTCCCCGGTGCCGGGGATCATGCCCAGGATCACACCACAGCCGGAAGCCACCGTGGCAACCCGCTTGTGGCGCATCAACTCACGCAGGCCGGCGCTCATGCGGCCGGTCACTGGTTTGGCGTCAGGACTGCTATCCGGGGTCGTCAGCAGAAAAAACGCCTGACTGAGCGCAAAGAGGCCAAGCACGACAACAATCAGATTCACGCCCGAGCTGAGAAAGGTCAGACCAAAGGTGTAACGCTGGGTATAGGTCACCGCGTCCAGGCCGATGGTTTGCAGAAAGATACCAAACATGGCCAAAACACCGGCTGCGAATATCTGACCGCGGTGGGCGAGGATCACCAGAACAACCCCAAGAAGTGCCGCCAGAAAGATCTCTCTGGACCCAAACATCGGAGCCACCAGCGCCAGCACCGGCGACAAGAGGATCAGGCAACCGATGCCAAATATTCCACCCCAGAAAGACGCACTATAAGCCAGCGAAAGCGCACGGTGGGCGTCGCCTTTCTGTGTCATCGGGTGGCCATCGTAGGAGGTGAGCGCATTGACCGCTGTGCCCGGTGTGTTGATCAGGACAGCCGGAATGGCACCGCCATACATGGAGGATCCGTAGATCCCCAGCAGCATCGTCAACCCCACGATAGGGTCGAATGCGAAGGTCGCGGGCAAAAGGATCGCGATTGCGACGGCCGGCCCAACGCCCGGGATCGCTCCGATCACGACGCCGCCGATTGATCCGACCAACAGCGCAACGAGCACGTCCCAGCGTGCAAGCATCTCAGCTCCGGCGAGCAGGTTTTCCATCGCGTGTTCCGTTCAAAAATAGGTCAGCATGATTTGGCGCAACCCGTCCGGCAGCGCCTCATAAACACGGCCAGCGGGCAGGTTCACCTTCAGCAGGGTTTTAAACAGCAGCACGATCACCCCTGCAGAGGCTGCCGTAATGGCAAGCGTTGCTGGTCGCCGGTAGCCGGCACGCAGCGCAAGAGCGACCGCGAAAAAAACCGTGGCCGGAAGGTAGCCCGCATAGGGCACGGCGGCCGCGTAGGCGATAAACCAACCGGCATATTCCAGTGAGGACAGCCAGAGCCAGACCTCCTGCCAGCGTCCATGGATACGCTCAGACAGAGCGGACCCAAGCAGGTGAAACGCCGCAAAACCAGCCATCCCTGTTAGGGAAACCGCAGGCCAGAACCGGGGTTGGGCAAACAGCGGCCCACCCTTGCGCCAAGCGGTCTGATCGTAAAGCTGCGTCAACAACAGCAGTGCCACGATGAGGATAATCCAGGCAAACACGATATCGCCCGGTCTGCGATAGCGTTTGAATAAGGTTTGAAGCGTTTTGACCCGCGACATTTGTCCCCCCGTCGTAAATAGCCGTGACCGGGCGGTGGCACCGCCCGGCTTCTCCGGTCGTGCTTATTCGGAGAGCATTTTCTCAATCCGGGCCATGGTCTCGGTATCGGACTGGATCTGTGTGACCACTTCGGCCGCTGGCTGCCAGTAGACCGCCGCGCCCGTTTCTGCAGCGAGCGCCTGAGCCCTATCGGACATCATGGTTTCCTGAGCGACAGCGATAATCTTGTCGCGGACGTCCTGCGGCGTTTCCTTGTGAACGAACAGCCCGTTCCAGAGCGACACGTTCAGATCCGGCGCCAGCTCTGCGACGGTTGGCGCCTCGGCCGTCAATGGGATCCGCTCTGAACCGATTGAGGCGAGCACCTTCACATCATCGAGGCAAGGCAGGATCAATTGCAGCGTAGTGTTGATCACATCCACATCGCCAGAGGCCAATGTGTTGCAATCCAGTGCGTCAAACGCGGCATCCGATGCGTAGGAAAACCCCATTTCCTTGGCCAAGCCCAAAGTCACCTGAGTTGGGACCAGCGGCGCACCGAAATGACCCAACACCACATCGTTCTCTGCCGCATGAGCCGCCAGTCCGGCAATATCATCATAAGGCGCATTAGCGCCGGCGGCGATTACAAACGGATAGGTCAGAAAATTGCCCAGTGGGACAAATGGATCCGGGCTCAGCTGCGGAATGCCGATCTGCGGACCAACCACCGGGATCGCGATAATGAAAGAGCCGATAGTGTAGCCATCTGCAGGCGCTTCTGCCACCGCAACTGCACCAGGGAATGGCCCACCGCCACCGCCGGGTTTGTTCACAACGGCGGTTGGAACATCATAAGCCGCCGAAAAATCCTCAGCAATCATACGAGTCAGGACGTCCTCCAGATCGCCGGGCGGCCATGGCACCACAAATTCCACGGGTTTCTCCGGGTATTCGGCATGGACCGCACCGGCAGCAGCTGCGGTGGCCAAGGCAAGCGCGGTAACAGAGTTTTTGAATTTCAACATATTTACCCTCCCTTATCGTCGGTTCACATAACAAACCGACGTTACGTAAAAAAGGTTGCCTTGCTATCTATCATGTGTCAAATTTTTTCTGACTTCACAGGAACGGTGACCGACGACATGTCCTCTGCAACCAAAACGCTGGCACTTCTGTCGCACTTCTCGGCTGACCGCCCGGAAATCGGCCTATCGCAGCTGTGCAGGATTGCAGGGCGTGACAAGGCAACCACCTATCGCCATCTGCAAGCTCTTGAGATGGCTGGATTTGTTGAACAGAACCCAATTACAAAGCATTACCGCCTAGGCCCTGCGATCCTACAGCTGGCGCAGGTGCGGGAAGCCACTGTTCCACGCAAGCTTGGGGCGCAATTACCACTATCCCAGCTCGCTGATGTGACTGGCGAGACAGCGCATGTCTCGGTGGTGTCAGGCACCACACTCTATGCACTCGCGTCTTGCGAATCCCCCCGACACGGCACACGAGCGGTCATCGACATCACAACATTTCCACTGCACGCGACGGCGTCTGGCCACTGCGCACTGGCTTTTGGCCCTGATACCTTGCTGGAGGCTGCGCTCTCCCAGATGGAGAGGTTCACACCGCATACCGCCACCACCGCCGAAGCCTTGCACGATCTGATCAGCAACGCGCGCGCAACCGGTTTTGGATGTTCAGACCGTAGCTTCGAGGCGGAAATCCACAGCCTCTCTGCACCGCTCTATGACCAGACCGGTCTGTTCGCAGGCGCGGTTTCGGTGGCCAGCGTCGCCACACGTGTCTCCCCCGAACAAGAGCAATTGATCAAAACAGAACTGATCAGAGCGAGCCGCGACATCACCCGTAACTGGGGCGGACAGCTCCCGGTAAACGTCACATCTGCCTGGGCCAGTGGGTCCAGTCTGCACTATGAAACGGATTCCACGCCATGACAGAGTCAAACTTCCTCAAGGAACACAACGGCCGCCTGATGTGGCATCCGATGACCTCCCCGCAGGACAGTGTCGCGCAGCCGCCCAAGATCATCACCAGTGCGGAGGGCGTATGCATCACAGACATCGACGGTCATCGGGTCATCGACGGGGTTGGCGGCCTCTGGAATGTGAACCTTGGCTATTCCTGCCAGCCAGTTAAGGACGCAATGGCTGCTCAGCTGGACAAGCTGCCATATTACTCAACATTTCGCGGAACGTCGAATGATGCGGCAATTGAGCTGTCTTATGAGCTCAGCCAGTTCTTCGCCCCAGATGGCCTCAGCCGAGCCTTTTTCACCTCCGGCGGCTCGGATTCCGTGGAGACCGCGCTGCGGCTGGCGCGGCAGTATCACAAACTGCGTGGCGACAGTGGCCGAACCAAATTCCTCAGCCTCAAGAAAGGCTATCACGGCACCCATATCGGCGGCGCCTCGGTCAACGGAAACGCCAACTTCCGGAATGCTTATGAACCCCTGCTTCCCGGCTGTTTTCATATTCCTGCCCCCTATACCTATCGCAACCCCTTCAATGAAAGCGACCCGGAGCGTCTGGCCCAGCTCTGTGCTGCGGCGCTGGAGGATGAGATCGCCTTTCAGGGCGCCAATACCATTGCTGCGATGATCATGGAGCCAATTCTCGGCGCAGGTGGGGTGATTCCGCCCCATCCGTCATTTGCGCCAATGGTCCAGGAGATCTGCAATCGCAACGGCATCCTGCTGATCACCGATGAGGTGATCACCGCATATGGGCGCACGGGGGCCTGGTCGGGGGCCCGGCTCTGGGGCATCCAGCCCGATATGATGTGTACCGCAAAGGCGATCACAAACGGCTATTTCCCATTTGGCGCGGTCATGATGGGTGACCGGATGATTGAGGTCTTTGAGGAGAACCCTGACGCCAAGATCGGCCATGGCTATACCTATTCCGGCCATCCCGTCGGTGCGGCGGCCGCACTTGCCTGTCTCGCAGAGATGCAACGTCTGAATGTGACCGCAACAGCAGCGGCGCGCGGCACCCAGCTGTACGAGGGGTGTCTCGCCCTGAAGGAACGTTTTGATATCATCGGCGATGTCCGGGGCGGCTATGGGCTGATGACAGCCCTCGAACTGGTGAGTGATCGCCAGACACAGGCACCGCTTGACGGACGCCGGGCTCTGGCCGTTCAAGAGGCCTGCTACGAAGCCGGTGCATTGATCCGGGTTTCAGGTCCAAACGTGATTCTGTCCCCACCGCTCGTCATGAGTGAAGCAGATGCACGCGGTTTGCTGGACGCCCTTCGCGTTGGTCTTGGTGCAGCCTAAAGTCTGCTTTTTGAACTTGCAGGGGGCATCACGGGTTCTGCGATGCCTCCAGCGGATTGAATTCACGAGTTATTTTTGGAGGTTGCGCCATCAAAGCATCAACACTGTTGTTAGCAAAATCTCGATTTTTGATGGGTGCTATAGAGAGCTATCTGATTATTAGCCTTGGAATTACGATGAGAAGGAACGACAGAAACTGTCGGCAACCAGGGACCAAAGATACCCTCCCCCATCAACTTGCCCGACGATGTGCCGTCATTCTATTGCAGGACTATTGGGGAGCTCATGGCAACTCTGAGCAAGGAAGTCGCTGACGCCGCGGCTCCAAAGTGCCTCGTTTTCTTCCGCGGGGTTTCCGTTGCTTCCAGCGCCGTTGTTCCAAACACGGAAAGCCGCCCGGAGACGACTGTAAGTATTTGTTATTGCTTGCTTAAGTTGGTTGCGGGAGTAGGATTTGAACCTACGACCTTCAGGTTATGAGCCTGACGAGCTACCGGGCTGCTCCATCCCGCGGTATATTTCCAGATCACGTTTTTTGTGATTAGGAAGGTGTCCCTTCAGCTGGGATATCTGAAGGTATTTTTGATCGTTTAGATTTATGGATTTTACTAGGTTTGGCGGTGACCTACTCTCCCACGCCTTAAGACGCAGTACCATCGGCGCAACAGTGCTTAACTTCCGGGTTCGGGATGGGACCGGGTGTTTCACTTGCGCTATGACCACCAAACCGAGGAAAATCCATATTCGCGACGTTTTTATTTTGAGACGTCGCGGAGATACAATCGACATGAAGTCCATGTTTTAGTTTTGCTTTTGGTTCATTGTGTCACTGCCTGTTACTGGAACAGATCAAGCCTATCGGGCGATTAGTACCGGTCAACTGAATGCATTGCTGCACTTACATCTCCGGCCTATTGACGAGGTGGTCTACCTCGGCCCTCAGGGATACCTTGTTTTGAGGGGGGCTTCCCGCTTAGATGCCTTCAGCGGTTATCCTGTCCGATCATAGCTACCCTGCACTGCTGCTGGCGCAACAACAGGTCCACCAGTGGATCGTTCACCCCGGTCCTCTCGTACTAGGGGCAACTCCTCTCAAGTATCCTACACCCACGGCAGATAGGGACCGAACTGTCTCACGACGTTCTAAACCCAGCTCACGTACCTCTTTAAACGGCGAACAGCCGTACCCTTGGGACCTGCTCCAGCCCCAGGATGAGATGAGCCGACATCGAGGTGCCAAACACTGCCGTCGATATGGACTCTTGGGCAGTATCAGCCTGTTATCCCCGGCGTACCTTTTATCCGTTGAGCGATGGCCCTCCCACTTGGGACCACCGGATCACTATGGCCGACTTTCGTCTCTGCTCGACTTGTCAGTCTCGCAGTCAGGCTGGCTTCTGCCATTGCACTCAACGAGCGATTTCCGACCGCTCTGAGCCAACCTTCGCGCGCCTCCGTTACGCTTTAGGAGGCGACCGCCCCAGTCAAACTACCCGCCACGCAGGGTCCCGGATCCGGATAACGGACCGCGGTTAGACATCAAGAGTGCGAAGGGTGGTATCTCAAGGGAGGCTCCACCGGAACTAGCGTTCCGGTTTCGATGCCTACCACCTATCCTGCACATCACAATCCTGATGCCAGTGCGAAGCTGTAGTAAAGGTGCACGGGGTCTTTCCGTCTAACCGCGGGAAGCCTGCATCTTGACAGGCAATTCAATTTCGCTGAGTCGATGTTGGAGACAGCGGGGAAGTCGTTACGCCATTCGTGCAGGTCGGAACTTACCCGACAAGGAATTTCGCTACCTTAGGACCGTTATAGTTACGGCCGCCGTTTACCTGGGCTTCAATTCGGAGCTCTCACCCCTCCTTTTAACCTTCAGGCACCGGGCAGGCGTCAGACCCTATACGTCGTCTTGCGACTTCGCAGAGCCCTGTGTTTTTAATAAACAGTCGCCACCCCCTGGTTTGTGCCCCCAGCTCCAAGTTGCCTTGGAACCGGGCCTCCTTCTCGCGAACTTACGGAGGTATTTTGCCGAGTTCCTTCAACATCGTTCTCTCAAGCGCCTTGGTATTCTCTACCAGTCCACCTGTGTCGGTTTAGGGTACGGTCTCATGGAGGGCTATTTCCAGGGACTGATCAGCAGCCCATTCAATCCGATAAGGATGAACTACCTTCACAATCCGTCACATCCTCCTGGCCTAGGAATATTAACCTAGTTCCCATCGGCTACGCCTTTCGGCCTCGCCTTAGGGGCCGGCTTACCCTGCTCAGATTAGCTTTAAGCAGGAACCCTTGGACTTTCGGCGAGAGTGTCTCTCACACTCTTTGTCGCTACTCATGTCATCATTCTCGCTAGTGATCTCTCCACGGGATCGCTCACGCGCCCGCTTCATCGAAAGCCTCTTGTCTCCAATGTGTCCGAAGACACTAAGGAGACATGAGACTATGTCACACTACGCTCTGCTACCATGCACTATGTGCATCCTAAGCTTCGGCTCATGGCTTGAGCCCCGTTACATCTTCGCCGCAGGACGTCTTAATTAGACCAGTGAGCTGTTACGCTATCTTTAAAGGATGGCTGCTTCTAAGCCAACCTCCTGGTTGTTTTGGACATCCCACCTGCTTTCCCACTTAGCCATGAATTAGGGGCCTTAGCTGTAGGTCAGGGTTGTTTCCCTCTCCACTACGGACGTTAGCATCCGCAGTGTGTCTGCCATCTAGTACTCCCGGGTATTCGGAGTTTGGTTAGGATCAGTAAGCCTGTGGGGCCCCATTACCCATCCAGTGCTCTACCCCCCGGGGTATTCGGATGACGCTCTACCTAAATAGATTTCGCAGAGAACCAGCTATCTCCGAGTTTGATTGGCCTTTCACCCCTAGGCACAGCTCATCCCGATCTTTTTCAACAGATGTGGGTTCGGTCCTCCAGTGCATGTTACTGCACCTTCAACCTGGCCATGCCTAGATCACTCGGTTTCGGGTCTGATCCCACGAACTCATGCGCCCTATTAAGACTCGCTTTCGCTGCGCCTACACCTAACGGCTTAAGCTTGCTCGTGAGACCAAGTCGATGACCCATTATACAAAAGGTACGCTGTCAGCCCTCAAGGGGCCTCCAACTGATTGTAGGCGTTCGGTTTCAGGTACTGTTTCACTCCCCTCGTCGGGGTGCTTTTCACCTTTCCCTCACGGTACTGGTTCGCTATCGGTCAGTAAGGAGTACTTAGCCTTCGAAGGTGGTCCTCCGATCTTCAGACAGGATTTCACGTGTCCCGCCCTACTTAATACGTCCTATCATGCTTCATATACGGGGCTATCACCCACTATGGCTGTGCTTCCCAACACATTCTATTCACACTCAAGGCTCGGCTGGTCCCCGTTCGCTCGCCGCTACTAGGGGAGTATCATATTGATGTCCTTTCCTCCGGGTACTTAGATGTTTCAGTTCCCCGGGTTTGCTCTTAAAACCCTATGTATTCAGGTCTTAAGTACCTGATTAAGCTCATTATTGATAGCAGAGCTAACAATAACGAACTGTCAGGTGGGTTCCCCCATTCGGAAATTCATGGATCAAAGCCTATTCTCAGCTCCCCATGACTTATCGCAGAGTATCACGTCCTTCATCGCCTCTTACTGCCAAGGCATCCACCAAACGCCCTTCTCGCGCTTGATCTGGTCCAGAAAAAGACAGTGAACTGTCACGCCACAGAAGCTGGTAAGAAACTGCGGCCTTATTCTGAACCAAAAGCATACTTTCCCGCTCACTTCATAAGAAGTGAACATTGGTTCATAAACCTTGCGGAATATGAACCGGGTTAGTGTACTTGACTTGGACAACACTGTGGTTTCAATCCGGCAGACCCTCGCGCGCCCGAGGAAAAGGGCGGATGCAAAGGCTCGCATCAGACCACCGAAGTGGCCCTCAGCACCAAACTGAGGTCGATCCCTTACACGGGTGACCAACAGTGTTGTTGATTGTATCTCTCTAAACGATGTCAATTCCATTGCTCTTCTGATGAA